>CAJMAZ010000049.1:0-16246 GCA_905211535.1 uncultured Collinsella sp.
CCTCCGAACAGGCAAAAGAATATCTTTTAAAAACTGTTGAAGAAGATGTAAAACATGAGACTGCGAAGCTCGTAAAAGAGCTGGAAAGCAGAGTCGACAAGCTCGTTAAAGCTCTGTTCTTTAAGGCTGAATGTATTCGAAGCGCCGTCGTAGCTAAATTCGAGCGAACCGTAAGAGGATTCGGTATCGTCATTTTCGATTTCGTTCAGCGCGTCGTTGTATATTTCGCGCACGCGCTCTTTTTGGGCATCAGTCAGCTGGCTGTGAGCGCTGCTCAGTCCCTCGTCATAGAGATACTCGCTAAGCTCTTCGTGGAAGGTCTCGTCAAAATCATAGGCGCTTGGAACAAAGTAATCGAAAAAGGCAGTACCACGGTTGTCGGCGGGATCTTCGTTGTTGGTAAACGCATATACGCTTTCAATTTGATACGTAAAGTTGCCGAGCAGCTTATTGGCGTAAATCGTCGGATCGATGCCGAGGTCCTCGACATCGTATCCATAGGAGTTTTTAAGCTCCTGCGAGAGATTGTTGCAGATGCGCTCGCGTACATCTTCGTTGTCTTGTAAGGCGGAGAGAGTCTGGCAGGTAACATCGTAAACGGCGCTTTCTTCCTCATCCAGTTCCGATGGATCCAGCTGCCTCGCTCGGGGATGATCAAACGTATCGTCGTCATGCGTGGAGAAGGTTTCCTCAAATGACGCGAATGGGCTTTCGTCGAAGAGGGTGCTGTCGAGAAGGTTTCCGGCAATTACGAGGATGAAGACGATGAGGATAAAGATAGCGAGCTTACTGCGGCGACCGGTTGTCTTAGAGGAGCTGCTCTTGGTGTGGTTGGATGCCCGGGACTTTTGATTCGTCTTGCCGTCGCGTGTCTTGAAAGCTGCTTTCCATGCACGATGGGTTCTTTTGTCGGCGATGCTGGCGGGGGAGTTGTCGGTGGGTGCGCGGTAGGCATCGGGGCGCTTTCGCGGCGCGGAGTAGTCCTTATCGGCAAAGGAGCACGCGTCGCCCAAGAAATCACTTGGCTGCGTGTCTTCCGGCATCACGGGTTCGCCGGCATTGAACGGGTCGATATTAGAGTCGTGGTGTCTGCTCATGTCGTACTCCAAGGTCGAATGGCCTTAGGGTTTAGTATACCGTGGGCGGCACAAGGCAATGGCCTGTGATTGCTAGCAAAAAGGTCTGATGCCAGGGGCGTCAGACCTTAACAATGGAGTGCTGGTTGTTGCGGGCTGTGTTTAAAGATCCCAGTCGTCATCATCGCTGGGCCCGCGGTCTACATACATCTTGCTCGTGCGTTTCTCGAGAATAAAATCAACCAGTCCGATGACGAGGATGCCGACGACAAAAAGAATGCCCACGCCTTCACGCGTGCCAAACAAAAAGGAAAAAAACGTGTCCATCCAGCCATCTCACCTTCTGGGGGTCAAGTCAAACTGTCCATAAGTATATACTTGCGAGAGCAATGGTATATTGCCAACCTGAATACACATCGCGGTGCCGGCACGGCGCCGGCGCGGTACAACGGAGGAAGCATGCTCGATATCAAATTCGTTCGAGAGAATCCCGACGCTATCGACGAGGCCATGGCCAATCGCCAGACTTCGTGGGACCGTCAGAAGTTCTTTGAGATGGATGATGAGCGTCGTCAGGTCATCGTCGAGGTCGAGGAGCTCCAGGCTACGCGCAATGCCGAGTCCAAGAAGATCGGCGCCCTGATGAAGGAGGGCAAGAAGGACGAGGCCGAGGCCGCCAAGGAGGCCGTGCGCGCCGTCAACGAGAAGATTGACGGTCTGGCCGAGCGTCGTACTGCTCTCGAGCAGGAGCAGTACGACTTCATGGCTCACCTGCCCAACATTCCTTGCGAGGCCACGCCGTACGGCAAGGACGAGGACGAGAACATTGAGCGCCGTCGTTGGGGCACCCCGCGCGAGTTCGACTTCGACTTTAAGCCGCACTGGGATCTGGGCACCGATCTGGGCATCCTCGACTTCGAGCGCGGCAACAAGCTCTCCGGCAGCCGTTTTACCGTTCTCGGTGGCGCTGGCGCCCGCCTGGAGCGCGCCCTCATCAACTTCTTCCTCGATACGCACACCAGCCGTGGTTTTAAGGAGTGGTGGCCGCCCATCGTCGTCAAGCGTCAGACCATGTTTGGCACGGGTCAGCTGCCCAAGTTCGAGGACGACGCCTACCACGTCTCGGGCGACAACTTCCTGATCCCCACCGCCGAGGTCGTGCTCACCAACCTGCACGCCGGCGAGGTTCTCGACGCCGACACCCTGCCGCGCCGCTACACCGCCTTCACCCCCTGCTTCCGCGAGGAGGCCGGTTCCGCCGGTCGCGACACCCGCGGCATCATCCGTCAGCACGAGTTCGACAAGGTCGAGATGGTCAAGTTCGCTAAGCCGGAGGAGTCCGACGAGGAGCTCGAGAGCATGACCGCCGAGGCCGAGTACCTGCTGCAGCAGCTGGGCCTTCCGTATCGCGTGATTAGCCTGTGCACCGGCGACTTGGGCTTCTCTGCCCGTCAGACCTACGACGTCGAGGTCTGGCTGCCGAGCTACAACGCCTACAAGGAGATCAGCTCCTGCTCCAACTGCGGTGACTTCCAGGCTCGTCGCGCCAACATCAAGTATCGCGACCCCGAGAACTTCAAGGGTTCGCGCTACCTGCACACGCTCAACGGTTCCGGCCTGCCGGCCGGCCGCACCATGGCCGCCATTCTGGAGAACTACCAGAACGCCGACGGCACCATCACGATCCCCGAGGTTCTGCGTCCCTACATGGGCGGCCTCGAGAAGATCGAGCCGGTCGCGTAAGCTAGCTGCATAGGTGATTTGCGAGGGCGCTCCTTTTAGGGGCGCCCTTTTTGTGTACGGCTATACCATGCCGTGCGGACAGCTCGATAGAAAACACACGAACAAACGTTCTGTATACAGCCATTTACCTGCTATGCTTTTGCTAGCTAAGAGCAAGAGAAAGGGGATGTGATGGAGCTGTTCGACGAGCGGGTTGTTTTGTTCCAGAGCGATGAGGGCGGGGAGCACCTGCTGGTAACGTGCGAGCCGTCGGGTATGGGTGGCTTGGTGGTTCGGCAGACGAGTGAGGGGCCATTGACGCAATGGTGCTATGAGGAGTCGCCGCATGTGGTCGAGACGTTTGTGGCGCATGAGGCGCTTGTTGTCCTTGAGCACTTCTATGGTGTTGGAACTTCTAATCAGGTGGCCCGAATGCTGAGCATCTCGTTTGCCGACTAAGACTGTGCCCAACGGGTGCGGTCGCTTCTGGGGGAGCTTGGCGCCGGGTTCGATGTGATCGAAAAGCCAATCGATCGCACGAAAAGCGCTGATGCTCGTGGCGCAGCGTAACAAATTGTGGCTCGCGCGAAAAAAGTTTGAGATTTTGCTTGACTCTAACGAACTAAAGTGGTTTTATATGTCTTGCGCTGCGGCGTTACCTCAGCTGGATAGAGGGTCTGACTACGAATCAGAACGTCATAGGTTCGAATCCTATACGCCGCACCAATCGAACTTAAAGCCTCCGGCAACGGGGGCTTTTCTTTTATGCCGCCACCGCATGGATTCGAACCTCGGTTGAGGCGCGGGCGTCAAGAAAACGCGGAGCGTTTTTAGCCCGCGGGCGAGCGCGCCGGCAGGCGGGCGAAGCCGGTGCGGATCCGCGCAGCGGATGCGCGGAATCCTATACGCCGCACCATTTGAGATTAAAGCTCCCGGCAACGGGGGCTTTTCTTTTGCGCCAGCTTGAGTGCTTTCGTCCAAAGGGACGATTTCCTGTCGACTCGTGTAAGATTCCGAGTAGGTGTCGCGGCCCATCCGCGACCACTCTTTCTCTCAACGACCGATCAGGGTGATATTTCGTGGCAGAGCGTCCGACATACAAGCTCAGGTTTCTCGATCCCAAGAAGCGCTTTCCGGCGATGCCCGAGCAGCCTGCGGGACGCTCATATGGCGTGGTCTGGAAACTCTTTGGCGAGGATCAGCATGAATCTTGTTATGTCGTCGAGTTCGTTGGCAAAAGTCATGTGTCGCTTTTGGGCTACGTAAGCGTTTCGGGTGAGGTGTACAAGGTGGACCGCCCCGTCAGCGAGGCTCCGCTGCCCAACGATCCCGACATGGAACTGGTCCTTGACGAGTCGGATTCCAGTATTGGTGAGATTATGGTAAGGGAAGCCAACGGTGCAATGCGCGCGTGTGCGCAAACTGCCGGCTCTCCCGAAGGTCCCATGCGCGAGCAGTCCGACCACGAGACATGGAATTCGACCCGCGCCCTTCCTTACGGCGAGTTCATGGCCTCGATGTTCTTGCGCTACGTGATATTTGCCAACTCCGAAAGCGCTATTGTGAACACGGCGGACGCCGGCGGACTCGACGAGGGTATGCAAAACGTTGTCGACAAGATCAAGCTCGTAAAGTTGCCCGAGCCGGTCGAGGTGTTTTTGGGCTTTAACACGGCACCGCTCCCCGATGCTATCGAGACGCTGCTTTACCGCGTTGACCATGCCGAGAATCCGAGCGGTATCGAGCGCTATGCCGCCGCCCTTATGAGCGAAATTGACTTGCCCCGCCTGCGCACCATCGCTGCCAAGTCCGAGATGAGCCTGGCTCGCATTGATCGCTCAAAGATTTTCTATCTCAATTTTGATCGTAGCCTGCTGGACCAGGACGAGATTGACATGCTGCTTGCAATAGAGTGCCGTCTCAACCGCCTCTCCGGCATCCTTGAGCACATCGGGGCTGGATTGGCCCCCGCGGCATCCTCGCCGAGCCTTGAGGGCTGCGCGCTCTTTGACTCGTGGCATATCGCCAAGACGACCAACGATGTTCCCCGACTGCTCGATACGGCCTCGAGCGATAACCCGTGGGGCAAACCGGGTACGGTGGCTTGCCGGCCGGGCGGTGAGTGGGATGTGCGTACCCGCTTCGCGCGCATTGTCGAGGCGCTTAACGTGGTCACGCGGCTCGACTATACCTATCGGGCAAACGTTGCCGAGGGGATTATGCTCGTTCGGTTTGGGCAGTCTGTCGTTGATGCCATGCCGCAACGTGAATACGACGCTCAAGATGACGCCTGGCGCGAGCTGGACGAGGGCACGCGTGCGATCTGGGCCGCGGAGCACGATGCGCGCGTGGCACTCACGCTTGCGGCAGCGTGTTTTGCCGCGGGCACCTGCATCACGCGCTGCTATGTGCAGATTGCTGCTCCCGACGGTGAGCAGGGCGAGCGCGTTGTCGCAACGTATTTCTTTGGGCGCGCGGCCTATCTGGCCGATTGCGTGCCTGTCGCCAAGAATCTTGAGAGCATGGACATGGACGATATGCCGTGCAAGCGTGTGCTTGAGGCGTATGAGTCAACCGCTCCGGAGACGATTGAGCCTGCGGAGGTTCATGCTCGTCCGCGTGATGACCATCGCACGCTGCCGCCGGCGCTGCGCGATCTGTTGCTTGCCGATACGGCTGACGAGTTGGAGGTCATGGAAGAGGACGACGACCCATACGTGGCCCGTGTTGTTGAATTGCGTGAGCAGGCAAAAGTCGACCGTACAGGTGCTTTTGAAGGCTTTTCCCGTCTTGTCGAGGAGTTGGAGGCTAAGTGCGCCGTCGCCGAGCTTTTGGCGACAGGTCCGGTTCAAACGCAGTTTTGCGATAACCAACTGGTGCGCATGGTGCTACCGGTGTTGGAAGAAGACCGCTCTGTGCGGATCCTTCGTGCGCCCGATGCACTGTACTTTGCCCAGCACGAGATCTGCAGCTTTTACGCCGAGCAAGAGGACTTTGAACGAGCGCTACCCGAGGTGCGCCATCTTTACGATCTGGCGCGCTCGTCCATGCAATCGCACTTTGCGCTCATCAACGTACTTGCGCGTCTGGAGCGCTTTGACGAGATTATTGAGGTGGCGCGCCACGGCCTACGTATTGCCAGCGATCGTTCTGCAATTGGCTACCTGTTCTATCGCTTGGCGTTTGCCTATTGGAATTGCGATCAGCTCGATCTGGCGCTGGCTTGTTACCGTCTGGTGCCGCGCGGCGAGGAGTCGGGCAGCAGCGCGCTGGAAGAAATGCAGGGCCTTATGAACGAGATGGGCGTCAGCGAGCCTCCGACGTTCGAGGAGGCGGTCGAGACTATCCGCAAGGCTGGACTTGAGTTGCCGCCAGTGTCCGCCGTGACGAATCAGCTTGCAGATGCCGCTGTTCAACTAGTCGACAACGGCTTCTTTTTCCTGGCACGCGGTTGCATCTTCCAAATGTGGCGCACCATGGGCAACGACGAGCTCGGCTCCCTCAACCGCTCGCTGGGGTAGGCGAAGCTTCCAAGGAGGAAAGGATGCTAGGCAATTAGAAAATTTCCTCTTGCCCATCCTTGGCTGTTTGGTTACTATAGAACGGCTGTTACGGAGAGCTGACCGAGAGGCCGAAGGTGCTCGCCTGCTAAGCGAGTATGCCCCAAAAGGGCATCTGGGGTTCGAATCCCCAGCTCTCCGCCAGTATGACTTGAAAGAAGGGTCCCATTTGGGGCCCTTTTTTATTATCGAGAAAGGGTGCTGGGGATTCGAACCCTCAAAAAAAGAGGCATCCTTTCGGACACCTCCTTTCAGCGAGTGTATTGTCCTTCGACCCTACACCTCAGGAGCCTTAGCGACGGTCTCGCTCTCTGCCGCAAGTGGGCGGTTGTCGATGCGGCGGCCCAGGCGGTCGAGCTTCACAAGGAGCCATTCAATGGGATTCGGCCCTGCGCCTTCCTCGTCGGCAACCAGGTCCATGACGGCGATCTTGGTGCCGTCCTGCTTGAGCGTAACGCTGCCCACCTTGTCGCCCACATGCACCGTGCCCGAAAGATCGTCGTAGCTAACCTTTTCGGTCACCTCGCCGGCAAGAGAAAACACGGTCGCTTGCGCCGTGGGATCGGCGAGCGTGGCGTCGATTGTCTTATCCGTCCAGTCGGTTTGACAAATGCGCGCCATAAGCGGGTTGCCGTTGGCGGTCTTTTCCTGCGTGTTGGCGATTGCGACCGTCACCTTGTGGTCGTAGTACCAATTGGCAAGGGTTGCGGTATCGGTAAAGCGCTGGTCGGTGGTGGTGGAGTTCAAAACGACGGTGTAGATCTCGTCGCCATCGCGGTTGTAGGCACCCGTAAAGCAATAGCCTGCATCGTCGGTGGTGCCAGTCTTGCCACCGATGTTGCCATCTTGGCCCAGCAAATAGTTATGCGTGTCCATGGAATGCGAATGGTCGGTGCCGTCGGCGCCCGTGACCTCGATCCAGGAATCCTCGCTCGCTACGACCTCGCGGATCGTGTCGTTTTTCATGGCCTCCTGCATCATCAGCGCTACGTCGTGTGCGGTTGAGTGCATATTGCCAGCCCACTCATCAAAGTCCAGACCATGCGGGTTTTCAAAAAGCGTACCGGTGCAGCCGAGCTTCTTAGCGCGCTCGTTCATGGCCTTCACAAATGTGGCCTCGGCGTCTTTGGTCTTAGGGTCGATCTTCTTGCCCACATATTCGGCGAGTACGATGGCGGCGTCGTTGCCCGAGGGAATCATCAGGCCGCGCAGTGCCTGCTCCACGGTAAGCTCGTCGCCTTCGAGCAAGCCGGCGGTCGAATTGCCCACGGTGGCTGCGGCGTTGCTCACCGTGACCGTCTCGTCCATCTTGCAATTCTCGACGGTTAGGATTGCGGTCATGACCTTGGTGATCGAGGCGATTTTGACCTGCTCATCGGCACCGCGGGCATAGTAGACGGTGCCGTCTTTGCCCATGACGAGGGCATTGGTCGCATCGATATCGGGCAGGTTTTCGGCCGTGATGCCGCGCGCATCGGCGGTTTTGCCGCAAACATTGTCGGTCGTGAGCACTTGGGCGCCGGCGACGGTGGGCGCGCCAGCGGCAAGGGCGATAGCGCAGACAAAGCCGGCGGCAAGCTGGGCTGAGCGCTTTGCAAAAGAGGTGAGGGACTTCACAGATTTCGCTTTCGACGGGATGGTCTCTTCTGGAACTAGAGTATATCGTTTGCCGGCGTCGGCGATCATCGCGTGCGCGCGTGGCCCACATCCGCACCCGAACGGGCACAAGGGTGCTTAAGGCCGACTTAATCACCCACGCTTGTTGTGTGTGGCGTGCGTCGCCTCAGGCATAATGGAGCGCGAGAGGAGCACGCATGAACGAGCGCATTTTGGTAGTTGATGACGAAAAGGCCATCGCCGACTTGGTTGGTATCTACCTTACAAAAGAGGGCTTTGATGTCCAGATTGCCTATAGCGGGGCCGATGCTGCCAAGGCAATCTTGGAGCAGGAGTTCGATCTGGCGCTGCTGGATGTCATGCTGCCCGATATCGATGGCTTTGAGCTGCTGCGTACGATCCGTTCCAGCCATACCTATCCTGTGATCATGCTGACGGCGCGCGATGCCCAGCAAGACAAGATCGAGGGCCTTTCGCTTGGCGCGGACGATTACGTGGTCAAGCCGTTCCGCCCGCTGGAGCTCATCGCGCGCGTGCACGCTCAGCTTCGCCGCTACACCAGCTACGGTAGCCGTGCACAGGCGGCCGAGTCGCCGACCATTCAGCTCGACGGCTTGGAGATCAACCGCGACGCTCGTTCCGTGACGGTGGACGGTGCGCCGGTACGCCTCACACCCACCGAATATTCAATCTTGCTGTATCTGGTCGAGCATCGCGGCAGCGTGGTGGCCGTGGAGGACCTGTTCCGCGCGGTGTGGAACGAGGATTTTATGCCCGGCTCCAACAATACGGTGATGGTGCACATTCGCCACTTGCGCGAAAAGATTGGCGACGACGCACAAAAGCCGCGCTTTATCAAAAACGTCTGGGGCGTCGGCTACATCATCGAATAACGCTTTTCGCTTGTGAGGATCTTGATATGACAAAAGACGATAGACAAGCGTTCGAGGTGCCCGATCGACTCTTTGAATACGTGAGGTCGGTCGTCGACAATCGCGCGCTTGCAACGGTGCTGCTCTTTTTGCTGACCCTGCTGCTGATTGGCATTGATAACATCGTTGGAATCTTGGCGGTGCTGCTTGTCGGCTTTTTGCTGATCGATCGATTTGAGATCGTGCGCCGCTGCATGGTGATTGGCGGCGCCGCGTGGGCCATGACGTTGGCGATTGGCGCCATGGCGCTCGGCGGTATCGAAGGGCCGGTGCTGTTCGATGCCGGCTTTGTATTCAACATGCTTGGCTTTGTGCTGGCGCTTGCCGCGTGCGTGCTGTTCTTGTGTGGCCGCGCCCTGTACTACCAGGGCTACGAACAGGGCGAGCAGCATGCCGATTGTGTGTTGGCCGCTCGTATTCAAGATCGCCTGATCGATCACCCCGACACCTGGGACAACATCGACGGCGACTTCTTGGAGGTCGAGGGCGCCCTCAACCGCGTGTGTGACCGTGAGCGCAGGGTGCAGCAAGCTCTGCGTGACGAGTCGCATCGCAAGGACGATCTGGTCACGTACTTGGCACATGACCTACGCACCCCGCTTGCCAGCGTGGTGGGCTATCTTTCGCTGCTGCAAGAGGCTCCTGAGCTGCCGGTTGAGCAACGTGCGCACTTTACGGGTGTGGCTCTCGACAAGGCGCACCGGCTCGATGCGCTCATCGAAGAGTTCTTCGATATCACGCGCTTTGACTTCCACGATATCGTGCTCACGCGCGGCTATGTTGATCTGGAGTTGCTGCTGGCTCAGGTGGCTGACGAGTTCTTTCCCATCCTCAACGAGCAGCATAAGGAAGCCCAAGTTGATATTCGCGAGGACCTAACGGTGCTCGTGGATGGCGACAAGATGGCCCGCGTGTTTAACAACATCATGAGAAACGCCGTCGCCTATAGCTATGAGGGCTCGACTATCACGATTGAGGCCGGGCGCCAAGACGATGGCGGCGTGCGCGTGCGCTTTATCAATCAGGGCGATCCTATCCCTGCGGCTAAGCTCAAGGTGATCTTTGAGAAGTTCTATCGCCTGGATGCGGCGCGTGCGACCAATCGCGGTGGTGCCGGTCTGGGCCTTGCTATTGCCAAGGAGATCATCGCGGCACACGGCGGTACCGTTGCATGTGAATCGACGCCCGAACACACGATATTCACCATCGAGCTGCCCGCCGCATAGCCAGCGTGCCCTTACAAACACTTGACAATGCGCTCACGTGCATATGAGCCGCGATTCCTACTATCGATACTGCTGAATTGATATCGATGTGGAGGTATGCGGTATGACGGCTGCTGCGGCTGTGGAGCCCACGGAGCTTGAAGAACTCATGAAAGCGCAGGCCGAGGCCGCGCACGAGCGCGAGGTTGGGGATGCGACTCGCCCCACGGCAGAGGATCTTGCCGCCTCGCCGACGCGAATCGATGTTGAGGGCCTCGACCTGTTCTATGGCGACCACCATGCGCTCAAGGACGTGAATATCAAGATCCGCGACAAGCAGATTACCTCGTTCATCGGGCCTTCGGGCTGCGGAAAGTCCACGTTGCTGCGCTGCTTTAACCGCATGAACGACGGCATCAAGGACTGCCGAATCGAGGGCAAGATTGCGCTCGATGGTCAAGATATCCTGGGCGACTACGACATCTGCCGCCTTCGCCAGCGCGTGGGCATGGTGTTCCAGCGCCCCAACCCGTTTCCCATGAGCATCTACGACAACGTCGCCTATGGGCCGCGCGGTATGGGTGTGCGCGATCGCGTCGTGCTCGACGAGCTGGTCGAAGACTCCCTGCGACGCGCCGCCCTGTGGGACGAGGCCAAGGACAAGCTCAAAGAGTCGGGTCTGGGTCTTTCGGGCGGCCAGCAGCAGCGCCTGTGCATCGCCCGCGCACTTGCCGTGCAGCCCGACATTCTGCTGATGGACGAGCCGACCTCGGCACTCGATCCCGTATCGACGCTGGTGGTGGAGCAGCTGGCCTGCGAGCTCAAAGAGACCTGCACGCTCGTGGTCGTTACGCACAATATGCAGCAGGCGGCGCGTATCTCCGATTCGGTCGCATTCTTTTTGCTGGGTGAGCTGGTGGAGCACGCGCCCACCGCGCAACTCTTCAAGAATCCGACCGATCCGCGCACGGCGGATTATTTGACGGGGCGTTTTGGCTGATGCCATCTAGTAAAGGTACCTTTAGGGTTAAGATGCGGTCATGCCGGCCGCAAAGGGGTTCAACATGATCTATTACGTCGAGGACGATGACAACATCAGGGATTTGACGGTCTATGCGCTGCGCAAGCAGGGGATTGAGGCCGAAGGCTTTTCGTGCGACGGTGAGTTTAAGGCTGCCGTGGCGCGACGGGTACCCGATGCCGTCCTGCTCGACATCATGCTGCCCGATACCGATGGCTTGGCGATTATGCGTCGCCTGCGCGCCGACCGCCTGACGGCGACGGTGCCCATCATGATGCTTACCGCCAAGGATACCGAGCTCGACAAGGTGATGGCACTCGATGGCGGTGCCGACGATTACCTGACTAAGCCGTTTTCGCTCATGGAGCTCGCCAGCCGCTGCCGCGCACTGCTGCGTCGCGGCGGCATGGTCAAGCAGGCGAGCGATGTGCTCAGCGTGGGCGACATCGTGCTCTCGCCCAGCCATCGCGAGGTGACCGTTGCCGGCGAGCCGCTTAAGCTCACCCTGCGTGAGTTCGACTTGCTCGAGTACCTCATGCGCAAGCCCGGCGTGGTTTTTACCCGCGAGTCGTTGCTGCAGAGCGTGTGGGGCTGGGACTTCGACGGCGGTTCGCGCACCGTTGACGTGCACGTGCAGACGCTTCGCCAAAAACTAGGCGAGCATGCCGGCGCCATCGAGACCGTGCGCGGCGTGGGCTACCGCTTGGCCGAGCCTTCTGCCGGTGATGGTGCCGAAGGTGACGACACCGCGGCCACCGCATCGGAGGAGTAACCCGTGGTCTTCGCCCCCCAGGGAAAACATACGCTGTCGCACCGCGTTTTTGTGACAATCTTTGTCTGCGCCATGGCGGTTATCGTGGCGTTTACGGTGCTGGGCGCGTTCTTTGTGCAAAACACCTTGGCGGATGCCACGAGTGCCAATCTGGCGCAGGAAACCGAGCTCATTGCTGCCGCCCTCGACGAGCAGCAGGAGCCCATCCCGTTCTTGCGTAGCCTCGATCGTGAGGACTTGCGCATCACGCTGATTAACAAGGATGGATCGGTTGCCTACGACAACGAGGCGTCGCCTTCCACACTGCCCAACCATGGCGATCGCCCCGAGGTCATCGAGGCCTTTGAGAGTGGTTTGGGTTCCGCGGAGCGCGCAAGCTCTACGCTCGACGAGATCATGCTGTATCGCGCCGTCGCCCTTGATAACGGCCAGGTTGTCCGCTTGGCGCAGGCCCAGCCTGGCGTTGCGGCGATTTTGCTGTCGATGGTGGCGCCGATGCTGCTTATCGCAGCAGCGGGTGCGGTACTCTCGTTTTTTATGGCGCGCCGCGAGTCCCGTGCCATCATCGCGCCGTTGCAAGAGGTGGATTTGGACCACCCACGTCGTAGCTATGAGCACGCCTATGCCGAGATGGTCCCCATGCTTGAGCGTATCGAGTCGCAGCGCCAGGAGCTCAAGCGCCAAATGGCGGTGCTGGCGGACAACGACCGTATGCGCCGCGAGTTCACGGCGAATATCACCCATGAGCTCAAGACGCCGCTTACGGCGATTTCGGGCTATGCCGAGCTCATCGCAAATGGCATGGTCGAGGGCGAGGACGACCTGCGCAACTTTGGCGGTCGCATCTATCGCGAGGCGGGCCGCTTGGCAGCGCTTGTCAACGACATCCTTACGCTGTCTAACTTGGACGAGGCCGAGCGTGCAACTGAGGGCGAGGCGGTGCCCATTGGGTCCACGGAGCCTATTGAGCTCTCGCGTGCCGTCTACGCGGTTGAGCAGCGTCTTGAACAGGTCGCCCGTCAGGCGAATGTGACGATAAGTCATGAGACCAAGCCTGTGGTCATCGAAGGCGTGTCGCGCTTGGTCGACGAGCTCATCTATAATCTGGCAAGCAACGCCATCCGCTACAATCGACCCGGAGGTACGGTTACGCTGCAGTGCGGCACCGACGACGAAGGCCATCCGTTCCTCGCGGTCGCCGACACGGGAATCGGTATCGCGCCTGAAGAACAGGGCAAGGTATTTGAGCGGTTCTATCGCGTGGACAAGAGTAGGTCCAAGGCACGCGGCGGAACCGGCCTGGGGCTTGCCATTGTCAAGCATGCGGCCCTGTATCATCACGCCACGCTCGATTTGTCGAGCGAGTTGGGCGTGGGAACCACCATTACGGTGACGTTTCCCATACAGCAGGACGAGCCATTCGCATAGCGATACAACATAGATATTGATGCAGACGCCGCATTTGACTTTCGGGTGCGGCGTTGTTGTGCAATTTTACGATTGCTTCCGACATTTTTACAGGAGAGCCTGTTTCTTATGTATAGAGTTTGGTCTCGGTAAAAAGATGCGATAACATACGGACAGTTTTGTCAATCCGAACTGGGGAAATGAAAGGCAAGCTGCATGACCCTTCTCGAACTGTTCCAGCTGCTTAAGAAGCACCTTCAGCTGGTCATCACCCTTCCGGCGGTCTGCGCGATCGCCATGGGCATCGTGTCCTTCGTTGCGATGGACAACACCTATACCGCGACGACGAGCATGTACATTCTCGCCAAGACCGACGATAGCGGTCAGATGAGCTACAACGATCTCTCGGCGAGTCAGATGCTTTCCAACGATATCGCCACGCTGCTGGATAGCGATAGCGTTAAGAGCGGCGCAGCCAATGAACTGGGCCTCACCGATCTGGATGACTACAAGGTGTCTGTTTCCTCCGAGACCACCACGCGTGTCATTACGCTTTCGGTTACCGGCACCGATGCCAAGGAGACGGCTAAGGTCGCAAAGGCCATGGCCAGCTCGGTGAGTACGGTCGCTCAGAACGTCGGCGCTGCCCAGAGCATCAACGTTATCGACGAGGCTAAGACCCCCGAAGCCCCCAGCGGTCCCAAGCGTATGCTGTACGTTGCTGTCGCGTTCCTCGCGGGCATCTTTATCGCAGTTGCCTATGTCGTTTTGGCAGACATGCTCAACACCCGCATCCGCGGTGCAGAAGAGGCAGAAGAGCTCCTGGGTATTCCCGTTGTTGGCCGAATTCCGGCTATGAAAGGTGGTAAATAGGCATGGCTAAGGCAAAGAACACCGATAAGCTCGTTGTACAGAATGCCGCCAAGACCCTTCTGGCCAACATCCGCTTTGCGAGTGTGGACGACCCCATTCGCACCATCACCGTTACCTCCTCGATTCCCAACGAGGGCAAGTCTACGGTTTCCATTAACCTTGCTCAGGCAATCGCCACGAGCGGCAAGTCCGTGCTCCTGGTCGAGGCCGATATGCGCCGCAGGTCCCTTTCCGATATGCTCGGCGTTCGTTCGCGCGGCGGACTCTATGCGGTTCTTTCCGAGCAGATCTCCATTGACCAGGCAATTGTCGAGACGGGTCAGAAGAACTTCTACTTCCTCGATGCCGAGCCGCATATTCCCAATCCTGCCGACATCATCGTCTCTCACCGCTTTGCCAAGCTGGTAAAGGCACTGTCCGCCAAGTTCCAGTACGTCATCTTTGATGCTCCCCCGGTCGGCACCTTCATCGATGCTGCCGAGATCGCAAGTCTGACCGACGGTGCGCTTTTTGTCGTGCGTGAGGATTTCACCAAGCGCGAGGAGGCGCTCAACGCCATCGGTCAGCTTAAGAAGTCCGAGAAGGTCAAGCTCATCGGTACCGTTATGAACTACTGCGAGACCGAGACCAGCGAGTACTACTACTCCTACTACACCAAGGACGGTAAGAAGGTGAAGAAGGGCTCCGACGATCAGGGGACTTCCAAAAAGGGCATCTTCACCAACCGAGCAAACGTTTAGTTGATTAAGGCTGACCTATGCGTGACATTCATTGCCATATCTTGCCGGGTGTAGACGACGGCGCCGCCGATCTCGATGAGAGCTTGGCGATGCTCGAGGCTGCCAAGCGGGCCGGTGTAACCAGAATCGTTTGCACTCCTCACTGCCGTGATCCCTATTTTGATTACGACAAGATGTGGGATGCCTTTGAGCTGCTGCGTGATAACGCTGACGGTTTTCCGCTCCAGATGGGCTTCGAGGTCAACCATCGAAAGCTCGTTGAGCTTGGTATCGATGCTGCGGAGCACTTGCATTTCGATGGGACCAACGAGTTTCTGCTCGAGCTTTCGACGCATGCCGATGCGTATGCGTTTAGAGAGTACGAGAACACGATTTACGATTTGCAGTGCCGTGGCTACCAGGTGATCATCGCTCATCCTGAGCGCTATCGTGCGGTTCAAAAGGATGTAAGCGTGGCGGAGCGCCTGGTCGATATGGGCTGCAAGCTGCAAGCTTCGGCGGACTTTATTGCCGGCGGTCGCTTTGGTCGCGAGAAAAAGCCGGCACAGCGCCTGTTCGATCAGAACCTGTACAGCTTCATCGCGAGCGATGCCCATAACGTGGGTCATTACGATTGCCTGGCGAAGGCTCGCGCGAAGTTTAGCGTGCGCGGAGCTCATTTTCGCTAAAATCTGTCCCTAACGTTCGCATTGAATGAAAGGGCAGCCATGGATATCCAACTTAAGATGGGATGCTTTGATGACGCGGCGTTGGTGCGCCGCGTCGTTTTTATGGACGAGCAGGGCTACGAGAATGAGTTCGACGCTATCGACGAGGATCCGAACTGCATTCATGTGACGCTCTATGTAGACGGCAAGCTTGCCGGTTGCTCGCGCGTGTTTCCCGAAGAGCTTGAGCGCGTGGCTGACGCAGAAGCTCCGGTGTCGCCGGCGTGCGACTTGGACGAAGGCATCGCTGCGGGGGAGACCTATATTATGGGGCGCGTCGCTGTGCTGCCGAGCATGCGCCGTCGCGGTCTGGCGAGCAAGATTGTCGAGGCCAGTGATACGCGCGCGCGTGATGCCGGCGCCAAGCTCATTAAGCTGCATGCGCAGGAATACGTGCTGCCGCTCTATGCCAAGGCGGGCTACACGCAGATTGCCCCGGTGGACTACGAAGACGAGGGCCAGCCCCATGCTTGGATGGCCAAGCGCGTAGATGGCAGATAGGGACGTTCCTTTCCTGCCGGCAGTCGGGGACACTCCTTGGCAATTGGCGTATCAGAGCGTTTGGACATACAGTTTTTCGATTCCGTATGTATATATGCGCGCTAATGGGTTAT
>CAJMAZ010000050.1:0-15429 GCA_905211535.1 uncultured Collinsella sp.
CTGCTCGCACGGAGAGCACATTAAGTGCTCTCCGGCTCGTGCGGAACTCGCGATCGATGTTGCCCCATACGCCCGCCCAGGTCCTTGGGTAACGTTGCTGGACGAACGTCGCTTTGCTCGTTCGCTTTTTGATCTAGAGAGCCGGGTGGGCTGAATACTTAGACATGGCAAGGGGCTCCCCCGTTGGGGGACGGGGGAGCCCCTTGTTGCGTTTGGGTTGTTGGTGCGATCTAGAGATGCGAGACGATCAGTTCCATCTTGCCTTCGAGGTCGATGGAGCTGACGGTGCTGGGGGCCAGCAGGTGGCTTCCCTTGTGGACGGGGTCGCCGCAGACGGTGCCTTCGCCGTCGATGACCGACAGGCACATGAAGGGCCAGCGCTGGTCGAGGGTCTTGCTACCGTTAACGCGCACGCGATCGACGGTGTAGCAGGGGCAAGACACGAGCTCGGTCACGCCATCCACCTCGGGCGCGGTTACCGTGCCGTCGGTCGGAGCCTGAGCATCAAAGTTTATGCAGTCGAGGCTCTGCTCAATGTGCAGGGGACGCAGCTTGCCGTCGGTGCTGGGGCGGTCGTAATCGTACAGGCGATACGTCACGTCGCACGACTGCTGCGTTTCCAAAATGAGCGTGCCGGCCTTGATGGCGTGAACGGTACCGGAATCAATCTGGAAAAAGTCGCCCTTGTGGATTGGTACTACGTTGAGCATGTCGTCCCAGCGGCCGTCCTTGATCATCCGCGCGGCCTCGGCGCGGTCCTTGGCACGCTGGCCGACGATGATCGTGGCGCCGGGCTCGCAGTCCAGCACGTACCAGCACTCGGTTTTACCCAGGCTACCGTTCTCGTGCTCGGCGGCGTACTCGTCGTTGGGATGAATCTGGATCGAAAGGTCGTCCTTGGCGTCCAGAATCTTAATGAGCAGCGGGAACTCCTTGCCCTCGCAATTGCCAAAAAGCTCACGGTGCTCGGCCCACAGCCACGACAGCGTGTGGCCGGCGTACGGTCCCTCAGCAATCTGGCAGTCGCCGTTGGGATGGGCCGCGATAGCCCAGAACTCACCGATGGGACCTTCGGGAATGTCGTAACCAAATACGGTTTCGAGCTGGCGGCCACCCCAGATCTTCTTGCGGAAGAGCGGCGTCAGTTTAATCAAATCGGACATATTCATACCTCCATTGTGTTGCGCGGGCGCCGCGCAAAGCAGCGCAAAACGAGCGCCCGCATGACTACAAAAACCTACGCCAACGTTACATTGTGCAACTCAAAGCGGTCGCCAACGTTGCGCGAGGTCGAATATTCAAAGGCGGCACCGCTGTCCAAAAAGCCAATCTGGGTGAGCTCGAGCAGGGGAGAGCCGGGTTTGGTGTCCAGACGCTCAGCTTCTTCCTCGGTTGCTGCCACGGCGCGAATGGTACGGTGAAAGCTCGAAATCTTCAGGCCACATTGCTCGCGGATGAAGCGATAGAGCGATCCGTACAGGTCCTTCTTTTTAAGGCCCGGAATCAGCTCGAGGGGCATGTAGGTGTACTCGATAACGATGGGCTTCTCGTCGGCCTGACGCACGCGCACGATGTGATAGGCAAAGTCATCCTCGGCAATTCCCAGCTGGGCTGCGATGTCCGCTGGTGGATTAACAATCGAGAAATCGTAGACCACCGAGGTTACCTTCTCCCCGCGATGCTCATACGAAAAGCCCTGGGCACGGTCGTTTTTGCCCTGGAAAAATGCCTGGCCGGGAAGCCCCACCGTGTCCTTAACGTAGGTACCCGATCCACGCCGGCTGGTAATAAGGCCTTCCTCGGTGATTTGTTCAATAGCTCGTTTGACGGTGATTTTTGAAACGCTATAGAGCTCGCAGAACTCAACGACGGTAGGAAGCTTGTCGCCCGGTTTAAGAGCGCCATCCTCGATAGTGCGACGAATATCTGCAGCTATCGCCTCGTATTTTGGAATCATGGAACCTCCTTTCCAACTTGATTGAGTATAAAAGAAAGCATAGTTAACACCTAAGCATCCCTATTTTATTTTTAAAAAGTTCGAGAAAGATATAATTAAAAGCCGCTTTGCATATAAACTAGAGCGCTCTAAATAGATAGACATCTGAGTAATGTCGTGTTAGCGGTCATTCGCGTTTCCCCAGATAAAACCTGTCAAAACAAACCTGTCCCTTTTTGGTAGGTTTTTGCCTTGGGAGCGGTACCATACAGGCAATGTTTAAACGAGAAAGGTTGGCTCCCATGGAACCTAAGCAGTACTACATCGGCATTGACGTCGGCGGCACTTCGGTTAAGGAGGGCCTGTTCGACGAAGACGGTAACCTGCTTGCCAAGGCCAGCGTGCCTACGCCTCCTATCGTTGACGCTGCGGGCTTTGCCGCGGTGACCGAGGCTATCGACCAGGTGGTCGCCAAGGCGCAGATTCCGCGCGCTTTTGTGGCAGGCATTGGCCTGGCCGTTCCGTGCCCCATTCCGGCGTCGGGCGATGCCAAGGTCAAGGCCAACATTTCCATTAACCTGCCCAAGCTGAGGATCGCCATTCAGGAGCACTGTCCCGACGCGGTCGTTAAGTACGAGAACGATGCCAACGCCGCTGCCATGGGCGAGGCCTGGCTCGGTTCTGCCAAGGGCGTGCAAAACGTGGTGATGGTCACCATCGGTACCGGCGTGGGCGGCGGCGTTATCGTCAACGGCGATGTGGTATCGGGCGTTGTGGGTGCTGGCGGCGAGATTGGCCACATGTGCCTGAACCCGGCTGAGGAGCGCACCTGCGGCTGCGGCGGCCATGGCCACCTGGAGCAGTATTCCAGCGCCACCGGCGTGGTGAGCAACTACCTTGCCGAGTGCGAGAAAGCGGGCGTCGAGCCCATCGAGCTCACCGGCCCCTCCGATTCCAAGGACGTGTTCCAGGCCTGCCGCGAGGGCGACAAGCTCGCGCTGGCCGCGGCCGATACCATGGCCGACTATCTCGGCCGCGCCCTGGCGCTTATTGCCAACGTGGTCGATCCCGAGATGTTCCTTATCGGCGGCGGCGCCTCCGCCTCGGCCGATGTCTACCTCGACAAGGCTCGCGAGTACTTCCAGCGCTACGCGCTTTCTGCCTCGCGCGAGACGCCCATTAAGGTCGCTTCGCTCGGCAATGACGCCGGCATCATCGGTGCCGCCTACGTAGCCCTGCGCGCCGCCGGCAAATAGCTGGTGCAAGGGGGACAGGTTAGTTTGCGCCAACATGGTGCAAGGGGGCAGACTTCGCCCCGGCACTTGCCCCAAATTGTGCCGCGGCCCTTCCGTCTCAGAAGGCTCGGCGCCAGCGTGCTACCATAGCTACGTCCAAGTACACATATCAAGTGGAGGATATCCATGGCAAACGTTCTTGTCTTTGGTCACCAGAACCCCGATAACGACGCCATCATGAGCGCCGTCGTCCTGTCCCAGCTGCTCAACCAGGTTAAATATGCCGGCAACACCTACGAGGCCTGTGCTCTGGGCCAGCTTCCGGCCGAGTCCGCCAAGCTGCTCGCCGACGCCGGCATTGCCGAGCCCCGTGTGATTGATTCCGTCGAGGCCGGTCAGCTCGTCGTCCTCACCGACCACAACGAGTCTGCCCAGTCCGTTGCCGGCCTTAAGGACGCCACGGTCTTTGGCGTCGTCGACCATCACCGCATCGGCGACTTCGAGACCGCCGGCCCGCTGCACTACATCTGCCTGCCCTGGGGCTCCAGCTGCACCATCGTCACCAAGCTCGCCGGCGTGCTCGGCGTTGAGCTTTCCGACGTCCAGGCCAAGCTGCTGCTCTCGGCCATGATGACCGACACGCTCATGCTCAAGAGCCCCACCACCACCGATGTCGACCGCGCCGTCGCCGCCAAGCTCGGCGAGCAGGTGGGCGTCGATCCGGTCAAGTTTGGCATGGAGGTCTTCCTTACCCGTCCGTCCGGCTCCTTCACCGCTGCCGAGATGGTCGGCAACGACATCAAGATGTTCGAGCCCGCCGGCAAGAAGCTGCTCATCGGCCAGTACGAGACCGTCGACAAGAGCCGTGCGCTCGGCATGATCGACGAGATCCGCGAGGCCATGCGCGTCTACGCCGCCGAGAAGGGTGCCGACGGCATTGTCCTGTGCATTACCGACATCATGGAGGAGGGCTCGCAGGTCCTGCTCGAGGGCGAGACCGAGGCCGCTCAGAAGGGCCTGGGCATCGCCGACGAGCACGACGGCGTCTGGATGCCGGGCGTCCTCTCCCGTAAGAAGCAGGTCGCTGCCCCCATCATGGCCGCCTGCTAGGTTTAGTTGACCAAACGCCACGACCGGATCGCGGACACCCCGCGCTCCGGTCGTTTTTTGTGCACGTCGCCGCGTCGTCTCTTGGACAGGCGTGCCCGTGCCGTTGAGCAAATAATGTTCAACCTGTGGTTCCGCTTTTCGGCCACGCCTGCGTGCTTGTCGTGCAGGGTAGGCTAGATGCAAGCGTAATACGTTAGAGCGCGGCGCCGCCACTTGGGCGGGCCGTGCTTTTTTAAGACGGGAGCCTTCCCGTGAAAGGAGCCGCCCATGGCAGCAACTGAGCAGCTGTTCAACGTTCGTGAGCGCAAGCGCTTTGAACGTCACGATATCTGGGAGCGCATTGCCGAGAACGGCACGATTTCCGCCGCCGTCATGGTCTTCGCCGCTATCGCCGCCGTCGTTTGCGCCAACACCGATGCCTACGAGGCCATCCATCACTTTTTGGAGACCCCGCTGTATGTGGGCTTGGGGCATTTGACGGCTGGCCTCACCGTCGAGCTTTTCGTCAACGACTTCCTCATGGCGATCTTCTTTTTGCTCGTGGGCATTGAGCTTAAGTACGAGATGACAGTTGGCGAGCTCAAGAACCCGCGTCAGGCCATGCTTCCCATGCTGGCGGCCGTGGGCGGCGTCGTCGTTCCTGCCTGCATCTACCTGATCTTTAACCATGCCGGCGCCCGCAACGGTTGGGCCATCCCCATGGCCACCGATATTGCCTTTGCGTTGGGCGTGCTGTCGCTTTTGGGTAACCGCGTGCCCAACGGCGTGCGCGTGTTCTTCTCGACGCTCGCCATCGCCGACGACCTGATCTCTATCGCCGCCATCGCCATCTTCTACGGTCAGAGCCCCAACCCGTTTTGGCTGGGTGCCGCCGCGGTCGTGACGTGCGCGCTCGTGTGGCTCAACAAGACGCAGCACTACCGCCTCGCCCCGTACTCGGTGCTGGGCTTGCTGCTGTGGTTCTGCATGTTCAAGAGCGGCGTGCATGCCACGCTCGCCGGCGTCATCCTGGCCTTCACCATTCCGGCCAAGTGCGGTGTTAAGCTCGATAGCCTTACCGATTGGCTGGGCGAATGCCTGCCGTTGCTCGACGACCGCTACGATGACGAGGCGCACATCCTGGGCCAGCATGACTTTACCGTCTCGACCACTAAGGTCGAGCGCGTCATGCACCGCGTCACCCCGCCGCTCATCCGTATGGAGCGCCTGATCTCCACGCCGGTCAACTTTGTGATCCTGCCGATCTTTGCGTTTGTCAACGCACAGGTTCGCCTGGTGGGTGTGGACATGAGCACGCTGCTCACCGACCCGGTGACACTCGGCGTGTACTTTGGCATGCTGCTGGGCAAGCCGATCGGCATCTTTGGCATGACGTTCGCCCTGGTCAAGCTCAAGGCTTGCCAGTTGCCGCGCAATGTCAACTGGCACATGATCGCCGGTGTGGGCATTCTGGGCGGTATCGGCTTTACCATGTCGATTCTCATCAGCGGCCTCGCTTTCCCGACGGCCCAGTTCGAGGTCCTGGCTGCCAAGGCTGCCATTCTTGCCGGTTCGGTCACCGCTGCCGTGATCGGCATGATCTATATGAGCGTGGTCTGCAAACACCCCGCGCCCAAAGACGAGTAAAAGCACATACAAGTTTGAAAACGCCGCCTGTGAACACCATCACAGGCGGCGTTTTAGTTATTGGGGACGTTCTTAAACGACTAGTCGAGAGGGACACTCTTCGCGAGCGGCCGAAAAGGAGCGTCTCCAAGTGCCGCATGTCATCTGGGAAGACTGTTCCCAATGACTAGTCATTTAAGAACGTCCCCAATGACTACCAATGACTAGGGCTATTCCACCGTTCCGTAGACGGCGCCCCAGCCGTGGGCGGCTAGGGCCGAGTTGAGCTGGTCGCACAGGGACTGACGATCGTAATAGCCGGGCGGCAGCAGGTTGACGATCTCCATGAGGTCGGGCGCCAGGTCCAAGATCTCGGCCTGCATAATCAGGTCCAGGCGGTCGATGGCGTGGCGGTCGTAAAACAGTCCGTCGACCAGGCGCTGCAGGTCGCCGAATTCCTCGGCCTGGAACGATCCGTACTCCATAGTGCCTCCTTGGGCGCCCCACGCCGGCATGTGCGGCGATTCGTAATTTATTGCGATGGACTTAATCTATCACGGCTTCATACCGTTGCGGCGGTGGCGGTCTATACTTAGAAGAACTGCAACGTACCGCTTCGCGAAAGGTCGCACCCATGCAGACGATCTACCAGAAGATGGAAACCACCGAACTCGATGCCGCCATCGAGGCTCTCAAAGCCGAGGTTGCCGAGGTCAAGGCCAAGGGCCTGGCGCTCGACATGGCCCGCGGCAAGCCGTCGCCCGCCCAGGTGGACATCTCTCGCCCTATGCTCGATATCCTCAATGCCGATGCCGACCTGCACGACGGCGACATCGACTGCTCCAACTATGGCTGCTTTGAGGGCATTCCCTCGGCACGCAAGCTGGCAGGGGAGTTCCTGGGCTGCCCCGCCGAGCAAGCGCTCGTGCTGGGCTCGTCGAGCCTCCTGATCGAGCATGACATCGCCGGCATGTTCTGGCGCTGCGGATCGTGCGGCAGCGAGCCCTGGGATGCCTACGAGGCCGCGCACGACGGCAAGAAGGTCAAGTTCCTGTGCCCCGTCCCCGGCTACGACCGTCACTTTGGCATCACCGCCGACCTGGGCATCGAGAACGTTCCCGTCGCGATGACCGACAACGGCCCCGATATGGACGAGATCGAGCGCCTCGTTGCCGCCGACGACTCCATCAAGGGCATCTGGTGCGTGCCCAAGTATTCCAACCCCACGGGCATCACCTTTAGCGAGGACACCGTGCGCCGCCTGGTCGAGATGCCCACGGCCGCGCCCGATTTCCGCATCTTCTGGGACAACGCCTACTGCGTACACGACCTGTACGACGAGACCGACGAGCTCGCCAACATCTTTGACCTCGCCCGCGCGGCGGGCACCGAGGACCGCGTAGTGGCCTTTGCCTCGACGTCCAAGATCACCTTCCCGGGCGCCGGTATCGGCTTTATCGGCGCGAGCCCCGCGGTAATTGCCGAGTTCTCCAAGCGTCTGAAGGCCGGTCTGATCAGCGCCGACAAGCTCAACCAGCTGCGCCACGTGCGTTTCCTTCCCACCATCGAGGCGGTCAGGGAGCACATGAAAAAGCACGCCGAGTTCCTGCGTCCGCGCTTTGAGGCCGTCGAGCGCAAGCTCACCGAGGGCCTGGGCGACACGGGTTGCGCCAGCTGGACGCATCCTCGCGGCGGCTACTTTGTGAGTTTCGATGGCCCCGAGGGCTCGGCCCAGAAGGTTGCGGCGCTTTGCGCCGAGCTGGGTGTTAAGCTCACGCCGGCCGGCGCTACCTGGCCCTACGGCAAAGACCCGCGCGATACCAACATCCGTATTGCGCCAAGCTATCCCACGGTCGAGGACCTGGAGGCCGCGCTCGATGTTCTGGTGCTGGCTGTGAAGCTGGTCGCTGCCGAGCTCGCGCGCGCCGAGCGCGCCTAATACGCGCGATTCCGCACCATCCGCACCCTCAATACGCAAAGGAGCATATACATGGATTTGGGTATTTCCACCAACCCTACGCCGGAGCTCTACACCATTAAGGTGACCGGCGAGATTGATATTTCTAATGCCGACAGCCTGCGCAATGCCATCGATCTGGCGCTTGAGCAGCCCACCGAGGCCGTCGAGCTCGACTTTGCCCAGGTGAGCTATATCGACTCCACGGGTATTGGTGTGCTCGTGGGTGCCGCGCACCATGCGGACGACCACGGCAAGCGTTTTAGCTGCGTCAACGTGCAGCCTCCGGTGATGCGCGTGGTACAGCTGCTGGGCGTCGACCAGGAGATTTCGATCACAGCGGCATAAGCCCTGCCCCAAAAAGGGCCGTGCCGTTTGGCATATGTTTGTGATGCGCTCGGACGTTTTGGCGTCCGGGCGCTATACTTGACCGAATGAATAGACGAGTTCCGGCCGAATGGCGCGGTGCGGGCTCGACTCACATCGAGCCTTGGAGGTATGTGTGTTTGGTATTGGAGAGGGTGAGCTTGCGATCATCGTGGTCTTCGGCTTTTTGCTGTTTGGCCCGGATAAGCTCCCACAGATGGGCCGTACGATCGGCCGTGCCATCCGTCAGTTCCGCGAGACGCAGGAAAAGATGACGGCCGTTGTTCAGTCCGAGATCATCGATCCGGTAAGCGAGGCCGCTTCGGCTCCGGTTAAGCCCAAGAAGGCTGCTGCCGTCGACGATGATTCCGACGTGGACGAGGATGCCGCCGAGAAGGCTGCGCCCGCCAAGAAGGAGACCTTTGCCGAGCGCCGTGCCCGCCTTGCCGCCGAGAAGGCCGCAAGCGAGGGTGCCGCCGAGGGCGAAGGCGTCGCTGAGGAGACGGAGTCCGAGGGTGCCGAGCCCGAGCCTGCCGCCGTCGAGCCCGAGCCCGTTGCAGAGCCGGAGCCCGAACCCGAGCCGGCAGAGCCCACGACGGCCGATCTGTATGCCCGCCGTCCCCGCAAGCGCAAGGCCGTCGTCGACCAGCTCGCCCGCGAGCTCGAGGCCGAGGACGATGCCGCCACCGACGCTCCGAAGGGAGGCGATGAGTAATGCCTATCGGACCTGCTCGAATGCCGCTCCTCGATCACCTGGGAGAGCTCCGTCGCCGTTTGACGATCATTGTCGTATCCGTACTGGCCGCGACGATTGTCATGTATTTCGCTACTCCCGTGATCGTCGATATCCTCGAAGCCCCCATTGCGCCGCTCGTGCGCAACGGCGAGTTCTATATCACGAGTTCGCTTGGCGGCTTTGCCATTAAGTTTGGCATCGCCATAAAAGTTGCCGTGGTCATGTGTACGCCCATGATTATCTGGCAGATCCTTGCGTTCTTCCTTCCGGCGCTGCGTCCCAACGAGCGCAAGTGGGTTGTGCCCACGGTGCTCGTCGCGACGGCCCTGTTCTTTATCGGTGCCATCTTCTGCTATTTCATCATCATTCCCGCTGGCTTTGAGTGGCTTATTGGTGAGACCTCTGGTATTGCCACGGCGCTGCCTGACCTCGAGGACTACATCAACATCGAGATCCTCCTCATGATCGGCTTTGGCATTTCCTTTGAACTGCCGATTGCGGTGTTCTATCTTGCCGTGTTCCAGATCGTTCCCTATGCCAAGTTCCGCTCCGCCTGGCGCTTCATCTACGTCGGCATGCTCGTGGTCGCCGCGTCCATTACCCCGGACGCCTCGCCGGTCACGTTGATGCTCATGTACGCGGCGATGCTTTCGCTCTACGAGATTTCGCTTATGGTCACGCGCATCGTCGTGGTGGCCCGTGGTGGCAAAAAGGCCCTCACGACGAGTCGCGTCGGTTTCTTTAGCGATGATGACGAGGACGACGAGGAGTAAATCGGTATGCACGAGGTTGGCATTGTCAACGGCATACTCGATACAGTGATTCGCGCGGCGCGTGGGGCGGGGGCCTCGCGCGCCGTTTTGGTAACGCTTCGTATCGGGGATATGACCGAGGTCGTGCGCGAGGCGCTTGACTTTGCATGGGAGACGTTTCGTGACGAGGACCCGCTCACGCAAGGTTGCGAGCTTGCAGTAGAGGAGGTCCATCCGCAAAGTGAGTGTCTGGACTGCGGTGAGGTTTTCAATCATGACCGCTTCCACTGCCGCTGCCCCCAGTGCGGCGGCGCCAATGTGCGCCTCCTGCACGGCCGCGAGCTCGACATCGCAAGTATCGAAATCGAAACCCCCGATGATTAGCCCATCAGCCATCTGGGGACGGGGTATAAAGGGGCAGAAGTAAGGAGTGCTGAGTATGGCCGAGAAAACGATTGATATCGCGTCGCCGATTCTGTCGCGCAACGAGCGCCTGGCAGATAAGCTGCGCAAGCGTTTTGAACAGACGAACACCTACGTGATTAACGTGCTGTCGAGCCCCGGCTCGGGCAAGACCACCACGATCCTGGGCACCAACGAGCGCCTGCGAGATAAGGCCGGCTTGCGCTGCGCCGTTATCGAGGGCGATATCGCCTCGGATGTCGACGCTATCACCATGAAGGAAGCCGGCATGCCCGCCATCCAGATCAACACGGGCGGCCTGTGCCATCTCGAGGGCAACATGATCATGGAGGCTGTCGACGCGTTCGATCAGGCCGTCGGTCTGGAAAACATCGACGTCATCTTTATCGAGAACGTGGGTAACCTGGTGTGCCCGGTCGACTTTGACCTGGGCGAGAACCTGTCCATCATGATCCTCTCGGTGCCCGAGGGTGACGACAAACCCATTAAGTACCCGGGTATCTTCCAGCACGCCGGCGCACAGTTGCTCAACAAGGTCGACGTGGCGCCGGCTTTCGATTTTGACATGGATAGGTATACTAAGACACTCGATGACCTCAATCCGCAGGCGCCGCGGTTCGCTGTGAGCGCGCGCAAGGGCGAGGGCATGGATGCCTGGTGCGATTGGCTCATCGGGCAGATTGAGCAAGCAAGGGCGTAAATCGGCCGCCATACAGGTGGGCGTAGCCGCAGAGACACGAGATAGGAGCCTCTTTTGAAGCTCATCATCGCCGAGAAAAACGACGCCGCACGTCAGATTGCCGAGCGTCTGTCCACGGGTAAACCCAAAAAGGACAAGGTGTACAACACCGCCATCTACCGTTTTGAGTGGAAGGGCGAGGAGTGCGTGACCATCGGCCTTGCCGGTCACATCCTGGCGCCCGATTTTTGCGACAGCGTGCTGTTCGATAAAAAGCTGGGTTGGTATTCGGTGACCGAGGACGGCGAGATGCTGCCGGCCGACATGCCCGACGGTCTGGCCCGTCCGCCCTACGACACCAAGCGCAAGCCGTTCCTTGCCGACGGTATCTCCATTAAGGGCTGGAAGCTCGAGAGCCTGCCCTATCTCACGTGGGCACCGGTCATTAAACTGCCGGCAGAGAAGGAACTCATTCGCTCGCTCAAGAACCTGGCCAAGAAGTCCGACAGTGTCATCATCGCCACGGACTTCGATCGCGAGGGCGAGCTGATCGGTTCGGACGCCCTTAACAAGGTGCGCGAGGTTGCGCCCGACTTGCCGGTCGCCCGTGCCCAGTACTCTTCGTTTACCAAGGCCGAGATCACGCACGCCTTCGATAATCTCGTCACGCTCGACCAGAACCTGGCCGACGCTGGCGAGAGCCGTCAGCACATCGACCTTATCTGGGGTGCGGTGCTTACGCGCTATCTGACGCTCGCCAAGTTCGGCGGCTTTGGCAACGTGCGCTCCGCCGGCCGCGTGCAGACACCGACGCTTGCCCTGGTGGTCGAGCGCGAGCGCGAGCGTATGGCGTTTGTGCCCGAGGACTATTGGCAGATCCGCGGCATGGGCGCCGCGCAGGGCGCTGCCGAGGACTACCGCTTTAAGATTGCGCACAAGACGGCGCGCTTTACCGACAAGGATGCTGCCGAGACGGCGTATGGTCACGTCGACGGCGCCGCGACGGCGACCGTTGCCGCGGTGACCAAGCGCTCGCGCAAGCAGCAGCCGCCCACGCCGTTTGCGACCACCTCGCTGCAGGCTGCCGCTGCAGCCGAGGGCATCTCGCCTGCGCGTACCATGCGCATCGCCGAGTCCCTCTACATGGCGGGCCTCATCAGCTACCCGCGTGTCGACAACACCGTGTACCCTGCGACGCTCGATTTGGGTGCCGTGGTGAGCGACCTGGCAAAGATCAATCCAGCGTTGGCGCCTGTGTGCAAAAAGGTACTCGCCGGACCCATGAAGCCCACGCGCGGCAAGGTCGAGACCACCGACCACCCGCCAATTTATCCTACGGGCGAAGGCGACCCGTCCACACTCGATGGCGGCCAGCGCAAGCTCTACGACCTCATTGCCCGCCGCTTCCTGGCAACGCTCATGGGTCCTGCGACCATCGAGAACACCAAGCTCGAGCTCGACGTCAACGGCGAGCCGTTCGTGGCCTCGGGTGACGTGCTGGTGACGCCGGGTTTCCGCGAGGCGTATCCGTACGGACTCAAGCGCGACGAGCAGATGCCGCCGCTGGAGCAGGGCGATACGGTCGATGTGTTCGACATGAAGCTCGAGGCCAAGCAGACCGAGCCGCCCGCGCGCTACAGCCAGGGCAAGCTCGTACAGGAGATGGAGAAGCGCGGCCTGGGCACCAAGTCCACGCGCGCGAGCATTATCGAGCGCCTGTACGCCGTGCGCTACCTCAAAAACGATCCCGTGGAGCCGAGCCAGCTGGGCATCGCCATCATCGACGCGCTGTCGCAGTTTGCCCCGCGCATCACGAGCCCCGATATGACCAGTGAGCTCGACGGCGACATGACCCGCGTCGAACGCGGCGAGGACACCGAAGAGCATGTCGTGACACACTCGCGCGCGCTGCTGGCCGGCGTGCTCGACGAGCTGCTCAAGCATACGCAGGAGCTGGGCGACGCCATTAGCGACGCCGTCACGGCCGATGCGCGCGTGGGCGCCTGCCCCAAGTGCGGCAAGGACCTCGTTATGAAGACGAGTGCCAAGACCCGCGGCAGCTTTATCGGCTGCATGGGATGGCCCGACTGCGACGTGACCTATCCGGTGCCGAGCGGCGTCAAGGTGAGCCCGCTCGAGGGCGAGGCCGCCGTGTGCCCCGAGTGCGGCGCGCCGCGCATTAAGTGCCAGCCGTTCCGCCAGAAGGCCTTCGAGATTTGCGTGAATCCGACGTGTCCCACCAACTACGAGCCCGACCTTAAGGTGGGCGAGTGCAAGGTGTGCGCCGAGGCCGGGCGCCACGGCGACCTGATTGCGCACAAGAGTGAGAAAAGCGGCAAGCGCTTTATCCGCTGCACCAACTACGACGACTGCGGCGTGAGCTATCCTCTGCCGGCGCGCGGTAAGCTCGAGGCGACGGGTGAGACCTGCCCCGAGTGCGGCGCTCCCATCGTGGTGGTCAACACGGCGCGCGGCCCGTGGCGCATCTGCGTGAACATGGACTGTCCGACCAAGGAGAAGAAGCCGGCTCGCGGCCGCAAGACCACGACCAAGGCGAGCACGGCAAAGAAGACGACGGCGGCCAAGAAGACGACGGCTAAGAAAGCCACTGCCGCCAAGAAGACGACCGCGAAGAAGTCGACTGCCAAGAAAGCAGCCGCCGACAAGTAATGGCACAGTCGAAACATTGCCCAAAACAAAAACGAGCGAGGACCCCGCGATCCTCGCTCGTTTTCTAGGCAGTCATTGGGGACGTTCTTTAATGAGTAGTCGTTTGAGAACGTCGCATGCGACTAGTTCACTTCGACGGGTTTGGCGCCGGGATAGCGCTCCTCAAAGTCTAGACGGTACTTATTGTCATTGGTGCCCGCCACGTTGTCGCGCGACAGTGGCGTCACGATCTCATTCTTGTGGTCCGCAGGCTTGGCGTATTTCAGGCTGATCTCCCAGGCATCACAGATTGCGTCAATGCGGTGATCCAGGTCGTCGTACAGGGCAACGATGTCTTTCCAGGAGCTGTAGTTCTTGGAGCTCGTCGGGACGTCTAGGTCCTCGACGATGTCGTAATACTGCTCGATGGTGTCCTCCGTGCGCTCGGCGACGTCGGCGAGATTTTGACGGGTGGTTCGATCCTCTTCCAGATAGCTGCCGTTGAAGTTCTGCGCGCAGCCACGGACGTAGTTGTCGAGGTCTTCGAGCAAGTCGTAGTATTCGCTCAGTCGGCGGTAGAGATTCTGCTCGGAGAGCGTTGCTTCGCCGCCATCCTCGTCGTCGTCATCGTCATCATCGTCGTACAGGCTGTTGGGATCGCCGAGAGGCTTTAGGTCATCGTCGTCGACGTCATGGTGCAGCTTAGCTACCTCGGCAGTCGTCTGCGTGGCGGCGTTGTCGAAAGGCTTGATCACAAAGAAAACGACCAGGGCGATGATGATCGCCACCAGCACAACGATAACGGCGATAAGCGGCCCGGTGCCGCTCTTTTTGGGAGCGGGGGTCTGTGACGAAGCGGGCGCGTATGCGGGAGCCGGCTGCTGTTGGGGCGAGCCGCTCGCGACGGGTATGCGCTGCGTGGTCTCGACGGCTGCGGGGCCTGCGGCGGGGTCGGGGCGATAGGCGAGGGGGTCGTCCGCCTTGGCTTGCGGCGTATCGAGGGAACCGGTCTGCTCAAAAGTGGGCTGGCTATCGCTTGCGGTTGTTTGCTCAACGGGTGCACCGCACGAGGTGCAGAACTTGGCATTATCTGCAAGAAGCTTGCCGCACGAGGCGCAATACCGAGACATTGCCACTCCTTTCGCCACATTTCAATGCAATACGACGATTATACCCAGCGTCCAAAATTCCCCATCATAAGTTGCGGTGAAATAGGGACTGTTTGGCGGTCTCAGAGCTTCAATCAGTCCCTATTTCACCGCAACTTTGGAAAGGCACCTTTAGCCATTGGGGACGCACCGAGCACTGGGGTATCATGGCTTGGTTGATATATCTGCATTTACGCGCCTTGTAGGAAGGGGCTGCGCCCATGGCTTTTGAGCCCGCTCAACATAGCTTTATCACGCTCGAGGGCGTCGATGGCGCCGGCAAGTCCACGCAGGCGCGCCTGCTTGCCCGCGCGCTCGAACTCGCTGGCTACCAGGTTGTGAGCCTGCGCGAGCCGGGCGGTACCGCCATCAGCGAAAAGATCCGTGCTCTGCTGCTCGACCCTGCCAATACGGCGATGGGCGACACCTGCGAGTTGCTGCTCTACGAGGCGGCACGCGCTCAGTTGGTGCACGAGGTCATCGCGCCCGCCCTTGCTGCCGGCAAGGTGGTCCTGTGCGATCGCTTCTACGATTCCACGACCTGCTACCAGGCGTTTGCCGATGGCCTCGATCGTCAGATGGTGCGCGATGCCAACAACCTGGCCGTCGCGGGTACGCACCCGGCGCTCACGCTCGTCTATCACATCACGCCCGAGCAGGCGGCGCTGCGCATGGCAGCCCGTGGCGCGGCAGATCGCATGGAGGCTAAGGGCATGGCCTTCCAAGAGCGTGTCTACCAGGGTTTTTGCGCAATTGCCGCCGAGGAGCCAAACCGCGTAAAGCTCATCGACGCGACCGCGTCCATCGAGGACGTATTCGCACAGACGGTCGAG
>CAJMAZ010000051.1:0-15409 GCA_905211535.1 uncultured Collinsella sp.
CGCGTGGGGTCGCGGAAGCAGCGGGTGTCGGGGGCGGCGGCGAGCACGTCGGCAATCAGATGATTGAGCGGCGCAGCGTCGCTTTCGATGTTGCTCGAAAACGCCAAGCCCTCGCGCTGGCTCATAATGGCGATGCCGTGGTCGCCTAGCGTACCCGATACCAGGATGGCGTCGCCGGGCCGGCAGTTTGCACCGCTGAGCGCTACGCCCGCGGGCACTTCGCCCACGCCGGCGGTATTGATGTAGACGCCGTCGGCACCGCCACGCTCGACCACCTTGGTGTCGCCGGTGATTATGGACACGCCCGCCTCACGTGCCGTTTCGGCCATGGTCTGCACAATCTGGCGCAGCTTATCCATGGGATAGCCCTCTTCGAGGATAAAGCCGCATGAGAGGTAACGCACGTTAGCGCCCGAGGTCGCGACGTCGTTGACGGTTCCGCATACGGCGAGGCGGCCGATATTGCCGCCGGGGAAGAACTGCGGCGTTACCACAAAGCTGTCGGTCGACATGGCGATGCGCCCGCACGCGGGCAGCGCGGCGACGCCAGCATCGTTGCCCGCGAGCAGCTCGGGCGACCCAAAGGCATCCAGAAAGACCTCATCGATAATGCGCTTCATCATCTGGCCGCCGGAGCCGTGGCCCAGCAGGACAGTGCTATCGGTGATGCTATGGGACATATCCAAAACTCCAATCGTGGGTGGTGCCGGTACGCAGGGGCGTCCGGGCTAGCCGCGGTATCTAAAGTACGCTGCGCAGCTGCCTTCGGAGCTCACCATGCAGGGGCCGACGGGGTGTTCGGGCGTACACGCGTGGCCGAACAATGGGCAGTCGCTCGGCGTGATGGCACCGCGCAGCACGTCGCCGCAGCGGCACCCGCGTGGCTCGACCGTCGGTTCAATGGGCACGTCAAAGCGGGCGCCGGCATCAAAGCGCGCGAATTCGGATCGGATGGAAAGACCCGAGTTGGCAATCGGTCCCAGCCCGCGCCACGTGGTGTCGCACGGCTCAAATACCTGCTCGACCAGTTGGCGCGCCACGGGGTTGCCGTCAGCGTTGACGCCACGGCGGTAGGCGTTGTCGATTGCGGGTCTGTCCTCGACAACCATCTGGACCAGCATGCAGATGCCCTGCAGGATATCGACCGGCTCAAACCCGGTGACCACGCCCGGGGTCTCGAACTCATCGACCAAAAACCCAAAGGGTGCCAAGCCTGTGATGGTAGCGACGTGACCAGGCAGGATAAAGCCGTCGATGGTCGTCTCGGGGTCGTTGGAGATCGCGCGCAGAGCCGGCGGCGTGGTCTTGTGAGCACAGTAGACCGAGAAGTTCTGGAGCCCGCGCGCGTCGGCCTCCAGGATAGCGGCGGCAATGGTGGGCGTTGTGGTCTCAAAGCCAACGCCCATAAAGATGACCGGGCGTTCGGGATTTTGCTCGGCAATGTCGAGTGCGTCGAGCGGAGAGTAGACGATGCGGATGTCGCGCCCCGCCGCCTTTTGCGCGGCAAGCGAGGTGGACGATCCGGGCACGCGCATCATGTCGCCGAAGGTGGTGATGATGGCGCCGTCCATGTTGGAAAGCGCGATTGTGTGATCGATGTCGCGGTTGGCGGTGACGCAAACGGGGCACCCCGGGCCGCTTAGCAGTTTGAGTCCCGTCGGCATAATGGAGCGAAAGCCATAGCGGCCAATGCTCACGGTATGCGTACCGCAGACTTCCATAAGGTTGATGCTGCGGTTGCCGACAAGCTCATGAATACGCTCGATGAGCTCGCGAGCCAGCTTAGGGTCACGAAATGCCGAAAAGTCGATACCGGAGCGAACCGGCTGCGCCGCCGCCACTAGTATGCCTCGGCCGGGTTGGTGGCGAGCTGGTCCTCTTCGGCCAGCTCGGTCATGGTATTGACGAGCTCGAGTGTCTCTTGGGCTTCCTGCTCGTCGACAATCTGAATGCCAAAGCCGGCGTGTACGAGAATATAGTCGCCTACCTGTGCCGTCGGCACGAGGCGCAGCGAAACGGGGCGCTCGATGCCCATCATGTCGACGGTCGCCTTAAGGTCGTCGTCGCGTTTGACCACTTTACCGGGAACGGCAAGGCACATAATGTTCCCCTTTTATACGTTTTGCGCTGGATAGGCGCCTAATTACCCATCAGTTGATGGTAGCGCTCGCGGGAGTCACGAGCAAACGCGTTACACCTGTGAGACGGTTGAGCGCGGCGGCGTGCGAGGGCGAGCTATTGCGATGCGATTTGCGCGAGGCGAGCGCGAGCAATGGCGGCCTGACCGTAGGCGATGCAGCCGTCGTTGACGGGCACAGTGTGGGGGACCAAGACGGCAAGACCGGCGTCTTTGAGTTCATGGGTAAGGAGCTTAAGCAAAAGCCGGTTCATGAACACACCGCCCGAGAGCGCGACAGTATCGAGACCCTCGCGATCACAAATCTCGTACGCGATGTGGGTCGTGGCGTGCGTAATGGCGATGTGGAACCCGAGGGCGAGCCTATCGGCCGGCGCGCCTGCCTCGATTCCATTCAGAAGAGTTTCGATGAGCGGTTGGGGGTCCAAGATGGGGGAGTCGTCGGCAGGCGTGAATACGCCTGTATGATTGCCGTCGAGGCGAACGGTCTTACTGCCGAGCGCGCGCCAGGCGGCGGCTTCGAGCTCTATGGCGGGTTCGCCCTCGTATGTTGCCTTGCCGCAGATTCCAAGAATCGCTGCCGCGGCATCAAAGAGACGCCCCATACTGCTCGTGCGTGGGCTGTTGATGTTCCGCTCGATCATCGTAGCCGTGATGCTGCGCGTCTGCTCGTCGAGGGTGCCCAATAGCCCCGCGGCCCCCGGGTGCTCGAGCAGGCCGAGCTCGCTCAGCAGGGCAAAGGCGTTGCGGCGGGCGTCGCGCACGGAGGCCGCCCCGCCTGGCAGCGCCCAGGTGCGCAGGTGCGCGGCGCGTTCAAAATCGGCAAGGCCGGCGACAAGGAGCTCGCCGCCCCAAATGGTTCCGTCGGTGCCCGCCCCCGTGCCATCAAAGGCGATGCCGAGGACGCGTGCGTCGGTTGTAAGCTGGCCCGCGGCGATGGCCTCGGCCATCACGCTCGCGATATGCGCATGATGATGTTGAACCTCAACAAGCGGCATGCCCTGTTTCTGCGCCTGTTCGCGCGCCCACTGGCTCGACAGATAGCTGGGATGCATGTCGCATGCCAAGGCGGCAGGCGCCAGGTCAAAGAGGTTTTCCAAGCGCGTGCGCGCGGCGTTCCAGGCATCGAAGGTCCCGCCGTTTTCGACATCGCCGATATGCTGCGACACAAAACAGGCCGCCTCGCCGTTCGCATCCTCGCGTGTGAATGCGATCGTTGCCTTTTGCTGTGGGCCGCAGGCGAGCACGCAGGGTGCAGTGCCGTTGAGCGCCGGCAACGACAACGGTCGCGGCGCATATCCGCGTGCGCGACGCACGGGCATGACGGTGCCGTCGACCACACGTACCACGGAGTCGTCATAGCGCGAGAGGATTGCGCGGTCGTTGCCGAGCAGCGCGTCAGCAATGCCGGCGGCAACGAGGTGTTCCCAAGCAAGGCCGTCATCAGTTTCGATAGGTTCCTCGCTCAGGTTTCCGCTGGTCATGACGAACGCATGCATGCCGCGCGCTGCGGCCGCGGCGAGCAGTAAATGTTGAAGCGGGGTGTAGGGGAGCATAACGCCAAGCTCAGGCAAGTCGTGTGCGACGGACGGCGCGAGTGTAAGAGCGTCGGGGGAATCCCCCTCGCCAACAGCACGCCGGCGCAACAGCACGATGGGGCGAATGCTGCCGGCCAGCAGGTCGCGCTCAACGTCGTTGACACGGCACAGGCGTTCAGTATCGGCAAGGCTGCGCACCATAACGGCAAGCGGCTTGTTGCTGCGGCGCTTGCGACGGCGCAGCTCGACTACCGCTTGCTCATTGGCGGCGTTGCAGGCCAGATGGAATCCGCCCAGGCCCTTGATGGCGACAATACCGCCGCTGGCCAGCAGTTCGACACAGCGGTCAATAATGGCATCGCTGGTTTCGCGCGTGCTGCCGACGGCTGGCGTCGCCCCCGAGCCTTCGAGCTCCATGTCGCCCGCCGCCTCGCGCCAGGTAATATGTGGCCCGCAGTCAAAGCAGGCATCGGGCTGCGCATGAAAGCGCCGGTCAAGCGGGTCGCCATACTCTGCGGCGCACTCGGGGCACATGGGAAAGCAATCCATCGACGTGGCCGCTCGGTCATAAGGCAGCGACCAGATGATGGTAAAGCGCGGCCCGCAGTTGGTGCAGTTGATAAAGGGATAGTGATAGCGTCGGTCGGCGGGGTCGAACAGCTCGCGCAGGCAGTCGTCACAGGTGGCGATATCGGGGGAGATGAGCGTCGTGTGCACGGTCTGATCCTGCGACGCTACGATACGAAAGACATGCTCATCGTCGGCATCCCAAGCGTCGGGCTCAAGGTCTGCAACAGCGACATGCTCAACGCGGGCCGCGGCAGGCGTGTGCTCCGACAGCGCGGCGACAAAGCCGTCGAGTGCCTCGACCGAAGCATGCGCCTCGATGTGCACGCCATCGCCCGCGTTGAGCACCCAGCCGCAAATGTCATGCGCCATAGCCTCGCGATACACAAATGGCCGCATGCCAACGCCCTGCACGATGCCCGTCACATGAATATGCACATGCCGCATGTGGCTCCCCTTCATTGAAGTGTGTGCTGTTAGAGCCCCAAGCTCTGCTTGGTGGCGGCGCAGGTGAGCTCGCCGTGCTTAACGCCGCGCAGCCCCAGCAGACGGTCCGCCAGCTCGTAGACGCGTTTGCCGCGACCCTTGAGCGCCAGAATCTCCAGGCAGTTGTGGTGGTCCAGATGCACGTGCATGGTCGAGACAATCTCGTCGGTGTAGTCGTGCTGCACCTCGTCCAGACGGCGCGTCAGATCGCCGGTATGGTGGTCATAGATCATGGTGAGCGAACCGATGACCTGCTCGTCGGGTGTGCGCATCTGCTCCTTGGCGATCGAGGCGCGAATCAGATCGCGTACGGCCTCGGATCGGTTGGCCACGTCACCGCGGCGCGCGATCTGCTCGTCAAAGCGGCGCAGCAGGTCGTCGGGCGCGGTGACCGAAAAGCGGACCAGCTCGGAGCTGGAGCCGCTGCAGCGGCAGCTCGCATCGTCGTCCGCACCGTAATCGTGCGCGTGCTCGTGCTCGGCCACGTTACACCAGTTTCACAGAGCCGACGGAGTTGTGATCTGCCTCGATGGCCTCCTCGTAGCCCTCGAGCGCATCGTGCGCCTCGTGCAGCGCAGACATGGCGGCCTCGAGCTTGGCGCCAATGCGCTCCATGTCAAAGTTCTCGGTCGCATGCAGCAGCTGATGGCTCCACTCGTGAGCGAGCTCAATGGTGTCGTCGACCTGCTTGACGCTCATGGCAAGCTGGCTCATGTTCATTCCGACGTCATGCATGGGAATCTCCTTTTGTGCGGGGCGAAATGGTGGTTCAGATTCTACTACGCCCGCCTTGGGCGCCGCCGCATAAGAAAACGGGCGCGAGTCCGTCTGACCCGCACCCGTTCACTGGGGGCTGTTTGTGTCTACCATGCTATCCGTGGTCGCATGCCTTGCGTTTGGCACTCCGGCGAGCGGTGCGAAACCGCTCATGGACGGCAGACAGGTAACAAGCGTATTACAGATGTTTCTTCAGCAGTGCCTGAAGCCTTGCCTTGGGTAAGGCGCCGACCGAACGGTCGACTTCCTCGCCGTTCTTAAAGACGATCAGCGTGGGGATGCTCATGACGCCAAACTTCATGGCCAGGTCCTGGTTGTCATCGACGTTGCACTTGGCCACAGCCAGCTTGCCGGCCAGCTCGTCGGCAACCTCGTCTACGATGGGCGAGAGCGAGCGGCAGGGGCCGCACCACGGGGCCCAAAAATCAACCAGTACGGGCAGGCTATCGTTGACGACAGCGTCGAAGTTCTCGGGGGTAATCTGCTTGATGTCAGCCATGGTGACCTCCATAATGCGACGCGGCTCGGCCGCGTAAAACTCAGTACGACCGTGCTTATACCCAGCGGCTCGTAAAGCAACCACTCGCGGGCGGCTCTTTTATATAATGGTGGGCACGCAAATGATTGGAGAGTGCATGCCCACGTCACAAAGCCAGAAAAAAGAAGCTATCGCTCAGGCGACCGAGCAGGAGCTCGCATCGCTCGCGGGCCGTGGCGTGCGTATCGCGGGCAACGCGTGCTCGCCGATTGTGCTGGTCAAAGGCGATTTGGATGAAGCCGAGTGCTCGGGCGGCGAGCTGGCTGCCGGCGCGGATGGCGCCGCGTTGCGCAAGGCACTCGGCGCCATTGGATATGCCCCCGAGGATTTTTGCGTGCTGGCAAGCGTCGCCGGCGCGGGCGACGGAGCGGTCGCGCCGGGCGAGGCCCTGACGTGCGACCTGTTCCGCGAGGCGCTGGAGACCTTGGACCCCGAGGCGGTGCTGCTGCTGGACAACAGTGCGGCCGATGTCATGCGCGAGACCTATGCCGATATGCTTGTGGCAATTGATGACTTTGACACCGCCATGCTCAAGCCCGGCCTGGTCGCCCATGTGCAGGGGCGCCGCGTGCTGGCACTCGACGGTTTTGAGGCGGCGCTCACCGACAAGGCCGCCAAGCAGCGCATGTGGGCCTACATTAAGCAGCTGACCCCGGCGGCTGCACCGCTGTAGCGAGGCTGGCGGCAGCCCCTACATCACGGCGCGCAGCTCAAACCGGTCGCCGTTAATGCGGAACTGGCAGTTGCCGTTCATGCGCTCGACGGCAAGCTTAATGCTCTTGGTGCCAAAGCCGTGCCCAGTGTGCTGAGCCACGGGCATGCCGTCGACCATGTGCGGCGCACGGCCAAACGTGTTGGAAACCAGCAATAGAAGCTGACCGTCTTCGTAGCGAAGGTCCAGGTCGACAAATCGCTTGCCTTCGGGGGCGGCGCTCGCCGCGGCGATGGCATTGTCCAGGGCGTTCGATACCACACTGAACAGATCGACATCGCCCACGTGGACGGTTTCGGGCACGGCGGCGCGCAGGTCGGCGGTGATGCCGTGCGCGTTGATGTACGCGGAAAGCGACGAGAGCGCAATGTTGACCGTTTCGTTGGCGCAGTAGCGGCGCACGGCGGTGCGGTCGTTGGTCTCGCAGAGCGCGTCGATGCGCTCGAGCGCTTCATCGGTGTGGCCCTCTTCGATCAGGGCCGCTAGACCGCGCAGGTAGTGGCGCATGTCGTGACGGAGAACCGAGAGCTCGCGTCCGGACTGGCGCCAGGCTTCGAGCTCTTTGATGGCCGCGCTGTCGCGGGTCGCGAGCATCCAGCGCTCGCGCTCGGCGATTTCCTTTGCCTCGTATTCGCGAAGGTAGACGGCAAGAAACATAAGGTAGAAGGCGCAGAGGGCGAACGCCAAAAACTCAACGGTTACCACCGAGCCCGAGTGGAAGAGCGTGGTATAGACGTTGGTGGCGTAGTCGAAGATGTAGTAGACGAGCGGCAGGATGAGCAGAATCTCCAGCTCGGTGGGGCTTTTGATCGCCAGGCGGGGGCCAATGTCGCTTGCCCAATGCAACAAGACGGCAAAGACGCCGAGCGTGGTGATGATGCGCGCCGCGTAGTACGCGACCTGCGAATCGGTGGCGGCGAATGCGGCGATGCCCATCCAGTTGCTAAACTGGCAGCTCAGGTAGGCACTGGTAACGCCCAGAATGGCGAGCAGCGGACTCAGGCGATAGCGTACGCACAGGTAGACGACAAGCGGCAGATGCACGACGAGCGGATACGCCTGTCGGGCAAACAGCTCACCGCCGACGAGGTTGGCAATCGCAAAAGCGGTGCCGGTTACGGCGCCGACCCCCACCAGCTCGAGCGAATGGCGGCGGTTGATCTCGACACCGCACAGCGCCGCCGAGGCAAAGACGCCAAAGAGCAACGTCGTCGCATGGTGGATTGCCCAAAGCACCAGTTCTGCCGAGGAAAGCATCAGCGTCTCCCGCCCTCGAACCGCACTGCAAAGTAGGCGTCTTGGAATCCCTGCTTGCAGCTGCGCGCGAGCGGTATGCACGCGCCCGAGCGCATGACGATTTCCGTGCGGTTAAAGTGGTCGATGTTGCGCAGATTGACCTGGTAGCTGCGGTGGCACTTAAAGAAGGTCGCGTTTTGGGCCAGTCGGTCCTCGATGCTGCGGAACGGCTCGAGCGCCTCGATATCGCGGCCATCGCGCAGGTGGAAGACCACGTGCTTGTTGCGAGCCTCGGCATATTCGATATCGGATAGGCGCAGGGCATGGTAGCCAAAGGACGTCTTGATGACGAGTTCGTCAATCGTTGCCGGACGCAGGCTCGACAGCTCGTCGAGCAGTTGCGCCACGCGCTCGTAGGTCACGGGTTTGAGCAGGTAGTCGAAGGCGCGGACCTCGTAGGACTCAAGCGCGAACTCGGGCGATGAGGTCAGAAACACCAAGCGCACGGCGGTATCGGATTGGCGCAGCTCGCGGGCGGTGTCCATGCCGTTGACGAGCGGCATGATCATGTCGAGCATGATAATGTCGGCGCGCGATGCGGCATGGCGTGCCAGCAGGTCCTCGCCGCGCGTAACGAGTGCAACATCGACCGCCGTGCCCGTCTCGGTCGACCAACGGTCGATCATCCGGTGCAGTCTATCTAGAAAAGCGACATCATCGTCGCAGGCAATAATCTTGAGCATTCGGCCCCCTTAAGTAGTTCGATTTTGCCACATCGGGCACGCGCCGCTTGCGGGGGTGCGGACCGTTTGCGCCCCACGTCGCGCAACTCGCGCCGAGCGGTATTGCGGTGGCGAAAGATGCCTCCTGCGCTATCGAGAGCTCGGCTATCCTCAGCTTGCCAGTTCGAAAATGGACCTGCCACATGATTGAATCTTTATTTCAACTTGACACCTAGGTTTACAGCTGTCTTGTCAGCTGTAAACCTAGGTGTCATACTAAAGCCCCAAGATTCGCCAAAAGAGAGGGGCCTTGATGGCACAGAGCGCGAACATGGATGCGTCGGAGCTCGCACGCGATATCGCGGCCGGCCTAGCATCGGCAACGACGGCAACAGAGCGCGCGGCACTAGTGCCCGCAGAGCTCGTCGAGGCCATTCAGCAACTAAAAACCCAACGTGACGCGGTGATCCTAGCGCACTATTACGTGGCGCCCGAGGTGCAGGCCGTGGCTGATTACGTCGGCGATAGCTTCTACCTGGCAAAGCTTGCCAAGAGCCTGCCACAGCGGACCATCGTGCTGTGCGGCGTGGAGTTTATGGGCGAGAGCGCCAAGCTGCTCAACCCCACCAAGACCGTGCTGCTGCCCGAGCCGGGCGCGGACTGTCCCATGGCGCACATGGTCAAGCGCGAGACGGTCGACGCGGCGCGCGCCGAGTACGGCGACGACCTGGCCGTGGTCTGCTACGTCAACTCCACGGTCGAGATCAAGAGCTGGAGCGACGTGTGCGTCACCAGTTCCAACGCCGTTAAGATCGTGTCCGAGCTGCCGCAGCAGCATATTCTGTTCATTCCCGACCAAAACCTGGGACGCTTCGTAGCCGAGCAGGTGCCGCAAAAGCACGTCATCCTCAACAACGGCTACTGCCCGCGCCATCACATCATCACCGTCGAGCAGATTGTCGACGCGACGGAGGCCCACCCCGACGCGCTCGTGCTGGCGCACCCCGAGTGCAAGGCCGACGTCCTGGCCGAGGCCGACTACATCGGCTCCACCGCCGGCATCATCAAGTATGCCGAGGAGTCGGACGCGAGCGAGTTCATCGTCGTGACGGTCCGCGGCGTGCTCTACGAGCTCGAGCGCCGCTGCCAGGGCACCGGCAAGAAGTTCTATTTCCCCGCGGTGCAGCCCACCTGCGTCAACATGGATCTCATCACGCTCGAAAAGCTCGTGCGCTGCCTGGAGACGGGCGAGGGCGAGGTGCAGATCGGCGTCTCGGACGAGGCGGCAGACCAGGCCAAGCTCACGCTCGACCGTATGCTCGAGTACGCAGCGCGCTAGAACAATGTGACATGAGGGGCAGTCCCTTATGCCACATTACAAGGGAGAGGATTCCTGTGAAAACCAAACAATACCCCGACATGGAGTGCGACGTCGTCATTGCCGGCTGCGGCGTGGCGGGCCTGTACGCAGCTCTCAACCTGCCGACGAGCACGCGCGTGATCATGCTCTCCAAGGGCGCGGTCGACGAGTGCGATTCGATGCTCGCGCAGGGCGGCATCTGCGTGCTGCCCGAGGGCTCGGACTACGATGCCTTCTTTGAGGACACCATGCACGCCGGCCACTACGAGAACCGCCGCGAGAGCGTCGATATCATGATCCGCTCGAGCCGTTCGGTCATCAACGACCTGCTAGCGATGGGCGTGGATTTTGAGCGCAAGGCCGACGGCAGTCTCAACTTTACCCGCGAGGGCGCGCACAGCCGTCCGCGCATTGCCTTCCATGCCGATATCACCGGCAAGGAGATTACGACCAAGCTGCTCCAGGCCGTTCGCAAGCTGGACAACGTGCAGATTTTGGAGCACGTGGCCATGACCGACATCCTGACCGCCGAGCGCGATGGCGCCACGGTGTGCACCGGCGTCGTCGCCGTAGCCGTGGACGAGGACAACTCGGTTCGCCCCGCCGACGAGCTGGCAAATGCCGCTGAGGGCGTGCATGCCGGTAAGCCGTTTAAGATCCATGCCCGCCACACGCTTTGGGCGACGGGTGGCATTGGCGGCGTGTACGACCACTCGACCAACTACCCGCAGCTCACGGGCGACGCCTGCTACATCGCTCAGGAGCATGGCATTAAGATGGAGCACCTGGACTACGTGCAGATCCATCCTACGGGTCTGTTCTCGCCGCAGCCGGGTCGCACGTTCCTGATCAGCGAGAGCTGCCGCGGCGAGGGCGCGATTTTGCTCAACGCCGCCGGCGAGCGTTTTACCGACGAGTTGCAGCCGCGCGACGTTGTCGCCGCCGCCATCCGCGAGCAGATGAAGCAGGATGACACCGAGCACGAGTGGCTGAGCTTTGCCCCCGTCGAGCGCGACGTGGTGACCGGGCACTTTGCCAATATCCGCGCGCGCTGCCTGGAGGACGGCCGCGACATCTTGGACGAGCCCATCCCCGTTACGCCCACGCAGCACTACTTTATGGGCGGCGTGTGGGTCGACAAGGACGGCCGCACCTCGATGCCCGAGCTCTACGCCGCCGGCGAGACGGCCTGCAACGGCGTTCACGGCAAGAACCGCCTTGCATCAAACAGCCTGCTCGAGGCTTTGGTCTGGGGTCGTCGCGCCGCGTGGTATATGCGTACCGGCGAGTCGCTGGCCGTGGAGCAGGCGGGCGATCCCGCGCTCGATGGCCGTCATCGCGCCCTGAGCGCCGACACCCTGGCAATCGATGATTTGGCCCGTGCCGCCGGCACGCAGGCCGTGGAGGAGTAGACCATGAATCCCATTACCATGAAGCTCGTCGTCGATGATCTGATTCTGCAGGCCCTGCGCGAGGACATCACGTTTGAGGACGTGAGCACGGCGAGCGTGTGCCCCACGGCGCGTCCCGCCACGGTGGAGCTTATCGCCAAGGCCGACGGCATTATCGCCGGCCTGGACGTATTCGCCCGCACCTTTGAGCTGCTGGATCCGCAGAGCTCCGTGTTGTTTGATGTCGCGGACGGCGACGAGGTACACGCCGGCGACCACGTGGGCCAGGTACGCGGCGACGCGCGCGTGCTGCTTTCGGGCGAGCGCGTGGCGCTCAACTACCTGCAGCGCATGAGCGGCATCGCTACTTACACGCATCGGATGGCGGCTGCGCTCGAGGGCACCAAGACCGTGCTTGTCGACACGCGCAAGACCACGCCGGGCATGCGTGTCTTCGAGAAGGCTGCAGTCGAGATCGGCGGTGGCAGCAACCACCGCTATAACCTGTCGACGGCTGTCATGCTCAAGGACAACCACATCGACGCTGCCGGTGGCGTGGCACGTGCGATTGAGATGGCGCGCGCCCATGCATCGTTTACCACGACGGTCGAGATCGAGTGCGAGAACCTGGACATGGTGCGCGAGGCCGTGGAGGCCGGAGCCGATATCATCATGTTCGATAACATGACCCACGACGATATGGCTGCCGCGATTGAGCTTATCGCCGGCCGTGCCAAGACCGAGTGCTCGGGCAACGTGGATGCCAGCAATATCCGCGTGCTTGCCGACCTGGGCGTTGACTTTATTAGCTCGGGGGCGTTGACGCATTCTGCGCCGATTCTCGACCTCTCGCTTAAGCACCTGCGTCTGCTGGACGGTAAATAATGGACGCCCGCGAGCGTCGCCGTGCCATCATGGCCGTGCTCGAGGGAGCCAAAGACCCCGTCTCCGGCAGCGCACTTGCTCGCGAGGTTGGCGTGAGCCGCCAGATTGTCGTGCAAGACATCGCCTTGCTGCGCGCCGATGGGCACGATATCGTGGCGACCAATCGCGGCTACGTGCTGCAGGAGGCCGCGAGTAGCCCCGCCGTGCCCACGCGTCTTGTTAAGGTGCGCCACAGTGTGGAGCAGGCGGGCGACGAGCTCACGAGTATCGTCGACGCGGGTGGCGCCGTGCTCAACGTGATCGTCAACCATCGTGTGTACGGCAAGATCACGGCCGACCTGGACATCCGCAACCGCCGCGATGTCGAGCGCTATCTGCGCGATATCGAGAGCGGCAAGAGCTTTCCGCTGCTAACGGTGACGAGCGGCTATCACTTCCATCGCATTGCGGCGGAGGACGAACAGACCCTCGACGAGATCGAGGCGATGCTCAAGGAGAAAGGCTACCTAGCCGATTTAATGCCCTACGAGGATGATTTGTCCTAGCACACATGCAAAAGGAGGCCTCTGCGGCGATGCGGAGGCCTCCTTTTTGTGCACGGTGTACTTGTGAGTGTGCAAGTGGGGGAGTTGTTACTCCTCGACGATCTCGGTGATCGCGCCGGCGGGGCAAGCGTCCTGGCAAGCGCCACAGGCGACGCAGGAGTCCTCGTCAGCGACGGTAGCGACGTCCTGGAGCTCCAGAACGCCAGCGGGGCAGGAGTCGACGCAAACGCCACAAGCGATGCACTCGTCGGCATCAATTACGGGATGAGCCATGGTAGTTTCCTCTCTGTTGACCGACGCTACAGACGATGCGCGCCGGTTTGATTCGGGCAAAAACATACCACGGGAGCGACCGTTTGCAATACCCTCTGACCGGCATCTTCATACCGTTCGCCGAGTATGCCAAGGTTTACTAAAAAACGTGCAGGTGGGGCCGTTGAGCTGCGTAAATGTTAGCTAAAGGTGACTTGAAATATTGAGCTATTGAGCGCGCCTGCGGAAAGGGCATCCCGTTATTTGGCCAAAAAACGGGTCGCAGTTTCCGGTTGGGCCGCTAGAGGAAACTGCGACCCGGCATCAGCTCTCAAAACGGGATACGGTTTCCAGTTGAGCCTTCAGACGGAAACTGCGACCCGGAATCCACGCTCAAACCGGGACAAGCTTTCCGCAAGGCAGCCCCAGGCACCCTCGGACCCAAACCTCAGTCATCTCTACATAGATCTCGATAGATTTGCCGAGAACTCAAACAGTGCGTCTACCTGCGCATTTGCGAACCTAAACTCTCAGCAATAAGAAATCTTATATGAATTGACTTAGATTTTGTATATTCCGGCCCATAAGGGGATACACTACATCCTGAAAGACAAGCCGAAACACCGTTCGGCAGACCGCCGAGTCGGTGCAAACGCACAAGAGAGAGGGAATTTCTAATGGGCAAGATTCTTGGTATCGACCTTGGTACTACTAACTCCGCTATGGCCGTTCTCGAGGGCGGTTCTCCGACCATTATCGTGAACGCCGAGGGCGACCGCACCACCCCGTCCGTCGTGGGCTTCCGTGCCGACGGCGACCGCGTCGTGGGTAAGGCCGCTAAGAACCAGGCTGTCACCAACCCCAAGAACACCGTGTTCTCCATCAAGCGCTTCATGGGCCGCAAGTACTCCGAGTGCACCTCCGAGATCAAGACCGTGCCGTATGAGGTCAAGGAGGGTCAGGGTGGCCGTGCCGTCGTCGACATCGAGGGCAAGGATTACACCGCCGAGCAGGTGAGCGCCATGACGCTCGCAAAGATGAAGGCCGACGCCGAGAAGTATCTGGGCGAGACCGTCACCGACGCCGTCATCACCGTCCCGGCCTACTTCAACGACGCCCAGCGTCAGGCCACCAAGGACGCCGGTAAGATCGCCGGCCTCAACGTCAAGCGTATCGTCAACGAGCCGACCGCTGCTGCTCTTGCCTATGGCCTGGACAAGCAGGGTACCGACCAGCGCATCCTGGTCTTCGACCTGGGCGGCGGCACCTTCGACGTCTCCATCCTCGACCTCGCCGACGGCGTGTTTGAGGTTCTGTCCACCTCGGGCGACAACCACCTGGGCGGCGACGACTGGGATCAGCGCGTCATCGACTGGATGGCCGATAAGTTCCAGCAGGAGAACGGTGTCGACCTGCGTCAGGACCCCATGGCCCTGCAGCGTCTGAAGGAGGCTGCCGAGAACGCCAAGAAGGAGCTCTCCGCCGCCCAGCAGACCACCATCAACCTGCCGTTCATTACCATGAACCAGTCTGGCCCGCTGCATCTCAACTACACGCTGACCCGCGCCGAGTTCGAGAAGATCACCCGCGACCTGCTCGAGCGCTGCAAGCAGCCTGTCACCAACGCCCTGCGCGACGCCAAGCTTAAGCTCTCCGATCTGACCGAGGTCATCCTCGTCGGCGGCTCCACCCGTATGCCCGCTGTCCAGGAGCTCGTCAAGACCATGACCGGCAAGCAGCCCAACATGTCCGTGAACCCCGACGAGGTCGTTGCCGACGGCGCCGCCGTCCAGGGCGGCGTGCTCACCGGCGACGTCGAGGGCATCCTGCTGCTCGACGTTACCCCGCTGTCGCTGGGCGTCGAGACCATGGGCGGCATCATGACCAAGATGATCGACCGCAACACCACGATCCCGACCTCCAAGACCGAGGTCTACTCCACCGCTGCCGACAACCAGACCAGCGTCGAGATCAACGTGCTCCAGGGCGAGCGCGAGCTTGCCCGCGACAACAAGTCGCTCGGTAAGTTCCAGCTGACCGGTATCCCGGCTGCTCGCCGCGGCGTGCCGCAGATCGAGGTCACCTTCGACATTGACGCCAACGGCATCGTCAAGGTTTCCGCTAAGGACAAGGGCACCGGCAAGGAGCAGCAGATCACCATCTCCGGCTCCACCGCGCTTTCCGACGACGAAGTCGATCGCATGGTCAAGGACGCCGAGGCTCATGCCGAGGAGGACAAGAAGCAGAAGGAAGAGGTCGAGGT
>CAJMAZ010000052.1:0-15092 GCA_905211535.1 uncultured Collinsella sp.
CCAGGCGGCCGAGCATGGCGAAGCCCATGGCAGGCAGGATGTTGGCGGCAACGCCAAAGCCGGCAAGGACAAAGTCGGGGATAAAGTCAAGCACGCCCTGGATGGCGTCAGCACCCAGATAGAACGACAGCGAGCACAGCAGGAACGCCATGATGATACCGGTCAAACCGATCAGGAAGTGCATCGCATAGACACCCTTAAGGTTGCCCTGGCCGGAGAAGACATCAGCGCGGTCAACCAGGATCGGCAGGGCGGCGTTGAGGATGTTCTTGATGGCAAGGCACAGCGTGGCGATGGGCATGGCAAGCGCGATGGCTGCCTCGGTGCTCTGGCCCAGCTGGATAGCGAAGGCGCAGGCGAGCACGCCGCCGATCGTCTCATCAGGCGGCACGTAGGCGCCGATGGAGATCGAGCCCATGAACAGCAGCTCCAGGCTGGCGCCGATCGCGAGGCCGGACTGCAGGTCCCCCAGCACCAGGCCCACGAGCGGGCACAGGACGATGGGGCGGAACGCATAGAGCGTACCGAGCTGGCAGTCGAACTTACCAAATGCGGCGATAAGTCCGATGAGGATTGCTTGGGTAAGCATATATCCCCCTTTCCTAATAGGAAACTACGAAGAGCTCAGACTCTTCGAAATTGAACGCCTAGAGCACGCTGGCGCAGTCAACCTTGGGGTCATCGGCCAGGGGTCGAATCTCGACCTCAACGCCACGATCCAGCATCTCGCGCACATCGGCTTCCTCGGCCGCGGTCAGGAAGATCTGACGAGAGACCTGACGCGCATCGGGACGCTTCTCGTCCTTGGGCTTGGTGTTGCCCAGGTTGACCGACTTGATCTGCGGGCAGCCCTCAACAAGCTGCTTTGCCTCAGCAATAGTGGCGACACAGATGATCATCTTGTACTTGTCGGTCACGCCCGAGTTGATAGCTTCGATTGCATGCTCCATATCTTTGATGACGAGCTTGCAGCCGGCAGGCTTGCCCATCTTGAGCGTCGTCTTCCACACCGGGTCGTTAGCGACCTTATCGCCCACGCAGAAGATGCAGTTGGAGCCAAAGCCCTGAACCCAGGAAACTGCGACCTGGCCATGAAGCAGGCGATGGTCAACGCGAAGTAGCTGAATCATAATGTGACCCCCCAAAGGTCTTGTGCCGTCTTACGGCGTGTCAGTAGGTGCTGCGGATTAGAACTCTTCTTCCTCGTCGTCATCGACCAAAAGATCGTTGACAAACTTCACGCGCGTATCGTCCGCAGCGACGATGGCGCGAATCGTCTCCTCAACCGGCGCCGACTCGTCAGAGAACAGCAGCTGGATGAGCAGAGGAAGGTTCATGTTGGTAACGAGGTACGTGCGGGGACGCGTCTGGACGATCTTGGTGAACTCGTTGTTGACGCTGCCGCCAAAGAGGTCGGTGCAGACAACGACATCATCGTCGGCAGACATGCCTGCCAGCAGTTTTTGGGCCTCCTCGGCCACGTCCATGCGGCCATCGACGAACATCGAAAGATCGTGGACGTTGTCGCGAGCGCCCGAGAGCAGCTCGACGCTCTCCTTGATGCCGGTAGCGAAGTGCGCATGGCTGGCGATGATGTACTGTCTCATTCTGTGTTCCTCTCAATAGCCCGGCACGTTCCCGCACCCGTTTTCTTTAGTAGTCGAACTGGTGATAGTAGCGACGATACTTGAGGTTGTGCTTGGTGACCGTCTCGTAGTAGCGAGCCAGGCGGTCGGTCACGAGCACCGTCAGAATCCACGGGGAGACGATGACGCGGAACTCGTCGTCAAGGCCGGGGATCGCGAACTCGGCGGTGTCGATGATGTTGATGTCGGTGTCGCCGGTCACGCCGCGGGTCAGGAACGCGCGGACGCGCTCGTCGAGCTTGCGGTTCTCGTCCTCGCCCATGAACAGGAACACGGGGACGCCGGGCTCCACGAGCTCGAGGGTGCCGTGGAAGAAGTCGGCCGAGGTGATGTAGCGGGTGCGCTTCCACTGCATCTCCTCGAGGATGCACATCGAGAACAGGATCGTCTCGCCCCACAGGGCGCCCGAGCCGATGAACATGGTGTAGGGGGCCAGGGCGTACTTCTTGGCGAGCTCCTCGGCGCGCGGCTCGAAGCGCTTGCGGATATCGAGCATGTCCTTCCAGATGTCCTTGGTCTGCTCGATAAACAGATCGAACTTGGGGAAGCAGCCGCGGCGGTTGAGCAGGCGCAGGCCGAAGCAGTCGGCGAGGTAGTAGCCCTTCTCGCAGCCGCCCGAACCATGGTCAGAAGCCATGGCGACGCAGTTCTCGGCGCCGACAGCCTGGCCGATGGGGCCCTCGGGCTTGGTCATGGCGTAGACGCGAATGCCCTTTTCCTTCATCTTCTTGACGGCCTCGAGGACCTCGGGGGTGGTGCCGGACTCGGAGGCGGTGAGCACGACGGACTTCTCGGTCATGCGCTTGTGGCCCATGACGTTCCACTCGGCGGCGTGGATCAGGTAGACCTCGAGGTCGCGGTCGCCGAACTTGTTCATGAGGTACTCGAGCTGCATGAGCTCGTCCCAGGTGCCGCCGACGCCCATCAGGAACACGGCGTCGTAGCCCTCGTCGGCGACCTTGTCGGCGAGCGCGGTCATCTTCTTGCCGGTCTCGTAGAGCGCCTTGCCGTCCTCGAGATAGCCCTCCTGGTCGAAATGCATGATCTCGATCTTCTCGGTTTCCTTCATTTGTCTCTCCTTTCTGGGGTTGTTTCCACATCCCCCATGCCAACGGGCATCAAAACCCGCTTACATTCCGTAACACTCAGCCGCTTTGGCCTTAAGCGCATTGACTGACTCTTCGTAGCCCTCTGCCTTGACCTCCATTTGCTTGGAGACGGCATCGAGATACGGGTGCACGTTCCATGACTTCAGACGCTCGGCGATCATGGCCGCAATCGTCTGGAAGAACACAAGATTGGGAATTGCGCTGAGCAGCGGAGCCACCTGAGGCACCGCAACCTCGTGAGCCCTACCCTTGGGATGGGCCGTGAGCAGCACCGTTTTTGCCGTAACGTTCGATAGCGCATCGGCGATATTCGCAAGACGCTCCGACCCCTGCGGATCGTCGACGATAAACACCAGATAGCCCGGAACGATCTGCATCTCGGGACCGTGGACGAACTCCTCGCCTTCGTGATGCATGGCAGGAATCTTGATGGTCTCGCTCAGCTTGAGCGCTGCCTCCTCGGCAACACCATAGTTGGGGCCGTTGCCGACGACCATGGCGGGCATGTGCTCAGAAAGCTCGAGCATGTGATCTTGGACATATGCCTCGGCGGTCTTGCACATCACGGCATTAGCCTGGATAGCCTCGCGCAGGTCATCAAGACGCTGAGCAACGCCCTTGGCGTCAATCGTTCCGCGCGCCTGACCGCCGTAAATACCAAAGAGCACCAGGTACTCAACGAGAACCTCGACGCCCAGAGTCACAAAGTCCACCGACTCGACACCCACACCGTAGTCAAGAACGATGTCAGCGTGTTCCTTGATGGGTGCCTCGACGTTTGCCGTGAGCGCAACTGCAGCCATATCGTGTGCACGCATGTAATCGAGCGCCGCAATCGTATTGGTCGAATAGCCGCTCTGCGAGACGGCGATGTTGAGCGCATGCTGCGGATAGGTGTGTTCAAAATCGACGAAGGCCTCGGGCGTCACAACGGACACCTGCATCTGCAGCGCATCTTGCAGGTAATCGCGGGCGCAATCGGCGGCATGGCGCGACGAACCCGAAGCAACGATGCGCAGTGCATCAAAAGAACCGGACTGGAAAATATCAACGAGCTGCGCTACCAGCTCAGACGAACGCTCGAGGTTCTCCCCCATACGCACATGGGCAAGCTGAACGTAATCGAGCATCTTCATCGTCTCACCTCGTAACAAATCATTAGTATTTGATACCAATCACAGTTACAGGTTACGGCTTTTTGATACCTCTTTGTCGATTAATTTATCCCCATCGGCGAACGGTCGATTTTGAGCCATGTAAGGTTGTATATACAGCTGACCCAACGATCAAAACTGGTTAGTTTCCCAGCCGTTATTCACAAAATACCAGCTAGTACGTATAGGTGTAGCCGCCCGTATCGCCACGATTGAAGGACTTTACATACTCGATAGCCTGACCGCTCGCGTCATAGCTCACGCATTCCAAAAGCAAAACAAGATCGCCCTGTTCCAGTCCAAGGAGGCCGGCATCTCGTGCGCCCAGCGCTTCGATATCGAGCTTTTCCTGTGCCATGACTGGCTTTCGGCCCAGCATCTCATAGGTCTCGTACAAACTGAAGACCGACACGTCAATATCTTCGATGGTTGGGAACAGCAGGCAGGGAATCAGCGCCGTCTCAATCGATACGGGGCTACCGTTTATGCAGTTCAGGCGTCGAACGGAATAGAGCAGGTCGTCCTCGGCGATGCCAAACAGGTCGGCGTAATATGGCCCCGCATAACGCTTGGAACGCGCGAGAATACGGACGGACGGCTCGCCGCCCGAAGCACAGACCGATTCACGGAAACCGACCGTGCGTTCAAAAAAAGCAGGTACTTTCTGCGCCACAAAGGCACCTTTTCCCCGAACACGGCGAATCTGCCCGCGCCGAACCAGCTCATCGACAGCGCTTCGGATGGTCAAGCGTGTCGTACCAAATTCCTCGGCGAGGTCTTTTTCGGACGGAATCATGGAACCCGTGGGATATGCACCGCGCTCGATACGTTCCTCGATGCAGCGTCGAATGCGCATATAAACCGGGGTGGCATCTACTGTTTCAGCCATTGTTCACCTGCCACGCTCCTCATGCCGTTCTCTTCGCCGTTATCGGCAAAGCGGAACTTTGTGGGCAAAATCACCGATTTGCAATGCTCCACAAAACGCATGTCCTTATCAAATTCGATCGAGCTCTCATAGAACACCGGCGTTCCCTCTTCTTGCTGGAGCAGCTCGGCCTCTTCGACGTTCAAACGCGAGATGGAGATATGCTCACGTCCATGCTCAACGCGCACGCCACCTTCTTTGAGCAAGACATCGTAAAGGCTCTCACACTCAAAATCGTGCTCGGGAAGCGATGGGCACAGGGACAGGTTAACGTGAGCGGTCTCGATTGACGCCGGCTCGCCCTCAATAAGTCGAACGCGCTGCATGCGGAGCAAGGGAGCGCCTACAGCCACCCCAAGCTTGTCGGCAAGCGCCTCATCCGCCTCGATGGTCCCGGTGGAAACCAGACGAGAAGAGGGGTGCAGGCCGGCAGTCCGCACAGCATCGGAAAAGTTATACGTTTCCTGGAAGATGTTCAGCGGCTTGGGAGGACACACATACGTGCCCGATCCGCGACGGCTCTCGAGCGTTCCACACGAGATAAGCCGCGTGATACCGGCACGCAACGCCGTACGCGAAACGCCAATCTCTTCGCACAGCACGCGCTCGGCCGGCAGGCGATCGCCGCCGGCAAGCTGATGGTGCTGGATATACCAAAGAATTCCCTCAACAGCACGATCTTTGGGGGGAATTGCATAAGATTCGCCTGCCATTGCACAGGCTCCTCATTCAGACACGTATGCCGCCAAAATTAGGCCAGCCCTCCCATGGCATCGAATTCGGCCTTGATCTTCTCGGCGACATTCCGATACGACTTATATAGGCTTGAATCGCGTTTGACTTCGTCGGTCATAACGGGAATCTCTAATTTGGAAACCTCGTCTTTTCCCGTCTGAACCGCCACAACAACGCCCATACCAAGACACATATTACGCTTGGCAGCGTTTATTTTCGCCGCCTTGGCAGGATTTGCCAGGATACGCTGGGCAAATTCCTGTTTAGAGACCGCTTCTTCGGCCTCCGGATCGCCCGCCTCGGCCACTTCGCACTGCAACACGTCCGCATAGTCAAAAATCTTCGGCTCGCCGCCGCGCTGATGCACGGCCCACTTGCGGCGCGTGGCATCCTGGTAGATAGCCGGCAAAAACGTAAACCGCGGCGGGTCCAAAATCGTATCCGTGATGGTAAACACATCGGGATCAAAGGCATCCTGCGGGTTTTTCTTCTTGAACAGCCCCATATCAGCCTCCCGTACTAGCATTAAACAACTCATGCTTAATATAGCACCAATTTCAAGCCACTGCTTTATCGCATCGGCGCGCGGCGTCTATGGCTCGCCCAGCGGAAGAGTTCACGGACGAGGGCCGGAGTGCCTGCCTTGTTTTGAGAAGCGGGCTCCGCGAACTTCTCAAAACAAGGCAGGCACTCCGGCCCCGCCGGCAAATAGCAGACACTCCGCATGCAATCTATGCAAACAAACAAGTACGTTTAGCTACATTCGGTAAGTTCGAGCACGCTGCCCTTAACGATAAGCGCCGGCTCCAGGACGACCTCTTCGGCACGTCTGCCGCCCCTACCGGCAAGACGCTTGGACATGCAGCCAAAAGCATGCTCCGCAAGGACACCAGGATCCTGCTCAATCGCGGTCAGCGCCGGCTCAAAGAGAACGTCGGCCGCCGAGTTGTCATAGCTCACCACCGAGATATCGCCCGGGATGCTCTTCCCCATCTCGTGCAAGCGCTTGAGCAGACCGAGGGCGATGTTATCCGAACTTGCGAACACAGCGGTGGCATCAGTTGCGAGCACCGCCTCCGAGGCCTCGTAGGCACTCGGAATGTAGTACTCGCTCTCAAACTCCAAACGTGCGTCGATAGGCAGGCCAACCTCGCGCAGCGCGCGCTCATAGCCGGCAAGTCGCTTACGCCCCGTATTGGAACGGCGCGCGTTAACCAAGCAGGCAATGCGACGGTGGCCCTGCTCGATCAGATAGCGGGTGGCCATGTAGCCGCCCATCTCGTGATCGAACATCACCTTGTCGCACTCGAGTCCCTCAATGGCACGGTCGACCATTACGGCCGGGATGGGCAGGTGGCTGACTTCTTCGCGCAGGGCGCGGTCGTCGGAGAACTCGTCGCCCACGACCAGGAAGACGCCATCGACGCCGCGCGTCACCAGCTGGCGCAGCAGCTCCAGATCGTCATCGGCGCTTCCGCCCGAGCTGGTAATGAAGAGCGCATAGCCGTCCTCGCGGCAGCGCTTTTCCAGGCTACCGGCGAGCGAGGCAAAAAAGCGGCTCTCGATGTTAGGGACGATAAGGCCCAGCGTGCGCGACTCGCGCATGACCAGACTACGCGCAATCTGGTTAGGAACATAGTGGTTGCGCGCCGCGACCTCCTTGATGAGTTTGCGGTTTTCTTCCGAGATGCGACAGGGCCGATTATTGAGCACAAGCGAGACCGACGAGGGGGAAAGCCCCACCTCCTGGGCAATCTGCTTGAGGGTGACTTTGTTGGCCATCTCGCTCCTTCCAGGTTTACGCGCAATCTCTTGAAAGTATAGCGACCGCCCCTCTACCTCGGTGATAAACACTTTACCAATCCGGTAGACGGCTGTTTTATCGCCGCCAGCGCACCAAATCCGTCCGGGTGGGGTATATTGCAATCGATTGATGACAACGACCACCAAAAGGCGGATATTCGTATGCACGAGAACGACTTTTTTAACGAGGACCTGCTGTGCGCGCTTGCTGGCGTTGCCGGCGAGGACAACGTGCTGATGAGCGAGCCCATGCGCGAGCACACCACGTTTAAGATCGGCGGCCCGGCCGACGTCTTTGTCACGCCCGATACCGAGCAGGGCCTCGTCGCCACGCTCGACACCTGTTATCGCTGCGACCTGCCGCTCACCATCGTGGGCAACGGCTCCGACCTGCTCGTCGGCGACAAGGGTATCCGCGGCGTCGTCGTGGCGTTGGGCGAAGGCCTCTCCGACATTACGGTCGACGGCACGCACGTCACGGCGGCAGCCGGCGCCTTGCTTTCCGATGTCGCCGCTGCGGCAGCCGAGGCCGGTCTCACCGGCATGGAGCCCATCTCGGGCATCCCCGGATCGGTCGGCGGCGCCTGCTACATGAACGCCGGCGCCTACGGTGCCTGCATGGCCGATGTGCTGGAGTCCGTGCGCGTCTACAAACCCGCTCGCCAGCTCGACGACGGCACCCGCGGCAGCGGCAACATCATCGAGTTCGATGTCGACGAGCTCAACCTGGGCTATCGCAAGAGCCGCATCGCCGACGACGGCTTTACCGTGCTTTCGGCCACCTTCAATCTCGCCCCGGGCAACGCCGCGATGATTAAAGCCGACATGGACGACTACCGCCAGCGCCGCGAGGACAAGCAGCCGCTCGACATGCCGAGTGCCGGCTCCACCTTCAAGCGCCCCGAGGGCCACTTTGCCGGCAAGCTCATCATGGATGCCGGCCTGCGCGGCCATGCTGTCGGCGGCGCACAGGTAAGCGAAAAGCACTGCGGCTTTATCGTCAACGCCGACCACGCCACCGCCGCCGACGTCGACGAACTCATCCGCCACATCCAAGCCAAAGTCAAAGAGCAGTTCGACGTAGACCTAGAACCAGAAGTCCACCGAGTAGGCGAATTCCTCTAAAAAAGAAGGCCCCGAAAGGGGCCTTCACCATATTTATTCAGATAAACCAGTCCGGTGTGTGACGTATTGGACCCGAGAGGTCCGTGGCTGCCCGAAAGGCATTAGGTTGATCGCGAGTTCCGCACGAGCCGGAGAGCACTTAATGTGCTCTCCGTGCGAGCAGGACTGTCCGAGCAGGCAACCTAATGCCTTTCGGGCAGCCACGGACCAACTTACTTCAAACCGCAGCTACGACAGCGCAATACCGCCGAGCCAGCCCCAACGCACGCCAGAGCCGGTGCCATAGAAGCTAATAAACGAATCAAGCGACTTAGACGTAATGGCACCCTCGTTGCTCATAACGATACCGCCGCCAACATAGATACCCACATGACCGTAGATAAGGCCCGGAGCACCCGTGCCGCTGTGCGAGGAATCGGCCACGATCATGCCCACCTGCAGCGCCGAGCGGTCGGAGCTATAGCACCAGGCGTTAAACATGTCGCACGCATTGCCGCCAAAGTAGCCAACGCCGGCGTTACGGAAGACATTGGTGACCCACGCCGCGCACCAGTTCTGACCCGGCGAAGGCGTGGAGTAGCACGCGTTGACGACGGCCTGCTGTTTGCCCGAGCCGGCATTCTGTTGCGGGGTTCCGGGCGCATACGATCCGCCACCCGAGCTTGAACCACCCGAGTAGGAATTGTTCTTGTTCGCGGCAGCCGCGGCAGCGGCAGCCTTCCTAGCAGCCTCCTCGGCCTGGGCGGCAGCGAGGATCTCGGAATCGCGCTGAGCCATGAGCTCCTTGACGTCGTCGGAAAGACCGTTCAGCACGGTCTGGACTTCTTGCTGCTTGGCCTGCATATCCTGCATCTGAGCCGTCTGCTGGTCCTTGAGCTTCTCTAAGTCGGCTTTCTGCGACTCAAGCTCGGTCTTTTGCGCATCGAGCTCTTCCTGGATGGTCTGAATGTCCTCGATGGCGTCGCGGTCGCTCTTGTTGATCTTCTCAACATAGTGCGCGTTGGCGACGAGTTCCTCAAACGAGCCAGAGGCCAGCAGCAGCGACAGGATGTTCGTGCCGCCGGACTTGTAGCTGGCGGCCACGCGATCGGAAAGGTCATTGCGCTTCTTCTTGAGCTCGGCCTTCTTTTCATCGATCTGGGCCTGCGTGTCGTCAATCTTGCCCTGGACATTCTCGATGTCGTTGAGGGTCTGGGCATTCTTGTTGGCCAGCGCCGCATACTCATTTGCGATGCTGTCGAGCTGAGCCTGAACCTCGTCGAGCTGGGCCTGGGCGGCATTCAGTTTATCGGTTGTTTCTTTGGAAGCCTCCGCCGCATGGGCGCGAGCGGGCAGGCCAAAAAGAACTGCCGCAGAAGCGGCGCCGAACAGGGCCTTGAGGGCAGTGCGGCGCGAGAGCTCCTGGGAAAGGATGGAATCGCTGTTTGGTGACATATGTACTCCGTTACATGTTTATTTATATGTCGCTCAACTCATACATATTAGCGTACATATGGCGCGTCCCAACGATTTCCACGAACGGCAGGAAAATACAAGGTCAGCGGCTCGTAAGCAAATGCCAAAGATCAGGTTATGCGTACGCAAGCTCTTCTGATGAGTACGTTAGCACAGTCCTCTGCTTTTCCTACAGCGCACGATTTGGGCGTCCCTGCCTGCGCTATACTCCCCTGAAGAAGTGTTCCTGATTCGATAGGAGACTACATGTCCAAAGCACTCGACCCCAAAGACACCTGCGTCCTCGTTACCGGTGGCGCCGGCTTTATCGGTTCGCACACCGTCGTTCAGCTGCTCGAGGGTGGCTACCAGGTCGTCATCGTCGATGATCTCTCCAACTCCAGCGCCGTCGCCGTCGACCGCGTCAAGACCATCGTGGGCGACGAGGCCGCCAAGAACCTCACCTTCTACGAGGCCAACGTGCTCGACCGCGATGCGATGAACAAGATCTTCGATACCCATCAGATCGACCGCGTCATCCACTTTGCCGGCTTTAAGGCCGTCGGCGAGTCGGTGAGCAAGCCCGTCGAGTACTACCACAACAACATCGAGAACACCCTGGTGCTCATCGACGTCATGCGCAACCATGGCTGTAAGTCCATCATCTTCTCGAGCTCCTCGACCGTCTATGGCGACCCGGACAACCCGCCCGTCACCGAGGAGGATCCTAAGAAGCCCGCGACCAACCCCTATGGTTGGACCAAGTGGATGATCGAGCAGATCCTTATGGACGTCCACACCGCCGACCCCGAGTGGGACGTCGTGCTGCTCCGTTACTTCAACCCCATCGGCGCTCATCCGTCGGGCCTGATCGGCGAGGACCCCAAGGGCATCCCCAACAACTTGGTGCCCTATGTCGCCCAGGTCGCCGTGGGCAAGCTCGAGGCCGTTCAGGTCTTTGGCAACGACTACCCCACCCCCGACGGCACCGGCGTGCGCGACTACATCCACGTGTGCGATCTGGCCTCTGGTCACGTTGCCGCCCTTAACTGGATGAACGGCAAGACCGGCGTCGAGATCTTTAACCTGGGCACCGGCACCGGCACCTCGGTACTCGAGGTCGTCGCCGCCTTCTCCAAGGCTTGTGGCAAGGAGCTGCCCTACGTGATCCGCGAGCGCCGCGCCGGCGACATCGCTGCCAACTGGTGCGATGCCTCCAAGGCCGAGCGCATGATGGGCTGGAAGGCCCAGTACGACATCGCGGACATGTGCCGCGATAGCTGGAACTGGCAGAGCCACAACCCCAACGGCTTCGCTGACGCCGAGTAGCAAAAACCTACATACCGCTCTTGCCCCGATCTCACGTTGCGAGGTCGGGGCTTTTTCATGGCATGTAACCATTCGCCGAAAATCGACCAACTTTTTTATCTTGCCTGTACATGTTTAAACAACATGTTTTACAATAGGCGTATCGAATCAGAACATCGGAGGCGGACTGCACACCCATCGGCAGGCCGACCCCACAACAAGAAGGTTGGTGAGCGCATTCATGGAGCGTGCAAGCGGCGTCCTCATGCCCGTCTCATCTCTGCCCGGACCATACGGAATCGGCGGCTTTGGTTGGAATGCCTACGACTTCGTCGATTTTCTCGCCTCGTGCAAACAACATTACTGGCAGATTCTGCCCCTTACGACGACCAGCTATGGCGATTCGCCCTATCAGTCGTTCTCGGCCCGCGCAGGCAACCCCAACTTCATCGACTTTGCCGAGCTTATCGAGGCAGGGTATCTGGAGCAGCGCGATATCGATGGCGTGTATCTGGGATCCGACCCCAGCAATGTCGACTACGGTGCTATCTTTGGCGGCCGCCGTCAGATTCTCGACCGTGCCGCCGAGCGCTTTGCTGCCGACAAGCCGGCCGATTTCGATGACTTTATCCAGGCCAACGAGGACTGGCTCATCCCCTACTGTGAGTTCATGACCGTCAAAGAGGAGTGCGGTCTCAAGGCGTTTTGGGAGTGGCCCGCGGAGCTCCACACCCGCGGCGAGGCTTCCGCCAAGGTCTGCGCCGACCATCCGGCGCGTATGCTCTACCACCAGATGACGCAGTACTTCTTCGATCGCCAATGGAACCGCCTCAAGGCCTATGCCAACGAGCGCGACATTCTCATCATCGGCGACCTGCCCATCTATGTCTCGCGTGACTCCGTCGAGATGTGGGCGACGCCTGAGCTCTTTAAGATCGACGCCGCCGGCAATCCCGTGAGCGTCGCCGGCACGCCGCCCGACCAGTTCTCGGCCACCGGCCAGTACTGGGGCAACCCCATCTACGACTGGGACGCCATGGAGTCCGACGGCTTCTCCTGGTGGGAGGGCCGCATTCGCGCCGCCCTCGACATGTACGACGTCATCCGCCTGGATCACTTCCGCGGCTTCGAGGCCTATTGGGAGGTGCCGTTCTCCTCGCCCGATTCGTCCTACGGTTCGTGGACGCAGGGTCCCGGCCTCAAGTTCTTTAAGACGCTCGAGGAAAAGCTCGGCACGCTGCCCATCATCGCCGAGGACCTGGGCTTCCTCACCCCCGGCGTCATCGACATGCGCGATAACTCGGGCTTCCCCGGCATGAAGATCCTGCAGTTTGCCTTTGAGGGTACCAACTCGTACTACCTGCCGCATAACTACATCGCCAACACCGTCGCCTATGTGGGCACCCACGACAACGAGACGGCGCGCGGTTGGTTTGAGGGAACGGCCACCCCGCGTCAACGCGAGCAGGCAGCCCTGTACACCCATCAGCAGGCCGGCGAACCCATGGCAGATGCACTCAATCGCACCATCGCCGCCAGCGTGAGTGACACGTGCATCTACACCATGCAGGACCTGCTCAACTTGGGCAACGAGGCGCGCATCAACACCCCTGCCACGCTGGGCGGCAACTGGACCTGGCGCATGCTCGACGGCGCCATCACCCGCGAGCTCGAGCACAAACTCACCGACTGGACCGAGACCTACTTCCGCATCCCGTCGGAAGCCGAAATCAAGCTTCCTCAATAGGAGCTACCGCGCCCGGCCCCTCCCCACCGTGCGGACGCGCTTGCTTTTCCCGCGCGAGGCCACCCCAATCCCCTCGCGCGGGCTTCTTATGAATTGCAGACATGAAACAACCCATCACAGGAGAAAACATGCCCCAAATTAACCTCACGGAACTCGCCGAGCAGTCTTTTGGCACCTCGCTCGAGCAGCTCGACGACCGTCGCATTTACAAGCTGCTGGTCAAACTCGTGCAGGAGCGCTCTGCCACCTGCCCGCTCAACAACGGCAAGAAAAAGCTCTATTACATTTCCGCCGAATTTTTGATCGGCAAGCTGCTCATCAACAACATGATCGACCTCGGCATCTACGACGAGGTTAAGGACCAGCTCACCGCCGCAGGCCACGACCTCAACAAGATCGAGGAATTCGAGGTCGAGCCGTCACTCGGCAACGGCGGCCTGGGCCGCTTGGCCGCATGTTTCCTGGATTCCATCGCCACGCTGGGCTTGACCGGCGATGGCGTGGGCCTCAACTATCACTACGGTCTGTTCCGTCAGCGCTTTGTCGACAACCAGCAGAAGGCCGTCCCCGACGAGTGGCTCGGTGAGCAGGACATCCTAGTCGACGATGACCGCTCCTACACCGTCGAGTTCGGCGATTTTGCCGTTACCTCCAAGCTCGTCAACATCGATGTGCCCGGTTACGGCCAGCCCACCAAGAACCGCCTGCGCCTGTTCGACCTGACGAGCGTCGACGACGGCCTGGTCCCCGGCAGTTCCATCGACTTCGACAAGACCGAGATCGCCAAGAACCTCACCTTGTTCCTCTACCCCGACGATTCCGATGAGCAGGGCCGCCTGCTTCGCATCTACCAGGAGTACTTCATGGTGAGCAACGCCGCCCAGCTCCTGATCGACGAGGCCATCGAGCGCGGCAGCAACCTGCACGATCTGGCCGACTACGCCGTGGTCCAAATTAACGACACGCACCCCACCATGGTCATCCCCGAGCTCATTCGCTTGCTCACCACCGAGCATGGCATCGAGTTTGACGAGGCCGTGACCATCGTACGCTCCATGGTCGCCTACACCAACCACACGATTCTTGCCGAGGCGCTCGAGAAGTGGCCGCTCGCCAGCCTGCGGAAGGTCTCCCCTGCCATCGCCGACATTATCGTCAAGCTCGATGAGGTCGCGAAGGCCGAGCACGATGACCCGCGCGTCGCCATCATCGACGAGCACGACACCGTCCACATGGCCCACATGGACATCCACTTTGGCTTCTCCATCAACGGCGTAGCCGCCCTCCACACCAAGATCCTGGAGGACACCGAGCTTCACCCGTTCTACGAGATCTATCCCGAGAAGTTCTCCAACAAGACCAACGGCATCACCTTCCGCCGCTGGATCCATGGGGCCAACCCCGCGCTCGCCAGCCTGCTCGACGATGTGATCGGCACCGACTGGCGCAGCACCGGCGATCTGAGCAAACTCGCCAAGTTCGCCGACGACAAGGACGTTCTTGAGCGCCTGGCCGCCACCAAGGTCGAGGCCAAGGCCATCATGCGCCAGTTCATGGCGCTCGAGCAGGGCGTGACCATTCCCTCCAACGCCATCATCGACGTCCAGGTCAAGCGCATCCACGAGTACAAGCGCCAGCAGATGCTCGCGCTCTACATCATCTGGAAGTACCTCGATATCAAGAACGGCAACAGACCTAAGCACCCCGTCACCATCATCTTTGGCGGCAAGGCGGCGCCTGCCTACACTATCGCGCAGGACATCATCCATCTGATCTTGACGCTGTCGCAGTGGATTGCAAACGACCCCGACGTGGCTCCCTACCTGCAGGTTGTCATGATCGAGAACTACAACGTCACTGCTGCCGAGCGCGTGATCCCCGCCGCCGATATCTCCGAGCAGATCAGCCTGGCCTCCAAGGAGGCGAGCGGCACATCCAACATGAAGTTCATGCTCAACGGCGCCCTAACCCTGTGCACGCTCGACGGCGCCAACGTGGAGATTGCCGAGCTCGTGGGCGACGAGAACATCTATACCTTTGGTGCCTCGTCCAAACAGGTCGAGCAGCTCTACGCCGACGGCCCCTATGACGCCGGTGTGCTCG
>CAJMAZ010000053.1:0-12892 GCA_905211535.1 uncultured Collinsella sp.
AGCTTGGTCATCAGCTCCATAACATCAGAAGCATAGCCCAGAAGCTCGCGCTTCGAGTCATCGCCGGCAACGGCCTTCTCCAGGTCGGCCATCTCGTAGCACAGTGCGTAGGCCTCGGTGCCAGCGTGAACCTCCTCGCGATGGCCGTCCGCAGTCCACACGATGGTCGCGTGATCGGCACGCGGATAATCGTTGACCTCGATATAGCACTTGTCGAAGCTAATGACCGAACGCTTGGGCTGCTTGGAGTGGAGCGTGAGGCTCACAACACCCAGCTGCTGTTCGGCATTACGGCAGACGATGCCGCCCGCAACGTCGACACCAGTCTCACAGGTGTTGCCCAGCGAGACAACCTCAGCGGGCTGGCTTGCCATAAAGAAGCGCATGACGGACAGGGCATAGACGCCAATATCGAGCATGGCACCGCCAGCAAGGTTGCGATTGTAGAAGCGGTTGGTCAGGTCGCCGTACTCCTTATAGCTACCAAAGTTGAGCTGAGCAAGGTTCATGCGGCCAAACTCGCCGGCATCCATGCGGCGGCGCAGCTCCTGATACAAGGGCATGTGGAGCACCGTAGTGGCGTCCATGAGGACCACGTTGTGCTCGTCGGCGATGGCACGCGCCTCGTCGAGCTCAGCGGAATTGAGGGTAATGGCCTTCTCGCAGAGCACGTGCTTACCAGCTGCCAGAGCAGCTCGCAGGTAGGTGATATGCGTGTTGTGCGGGGTGGTGATATAGATCGCGTCGATGTTCGGATCGGCATAGAGGTCCTCGACCGTTTCATAGACCTTCTCGATGCCATACTGCTCAGCAAAAGCCTGAGCCTTGGACAGCGTACGGTTGGCGACGCCCGCAAGCTTGCGGCCGGCAAGAGCGAGAGACTGGGCCATCTGGTTGGCGATAACGCCGCACCCGATCACAGCCCAGCGAAGCTCGGGAGCCGTAAAAATATCGTTGGGGAACGGCTGATCCTGGACCGAGGCAAACGCCGCCTTAGCGGCTGCTTCGGCGTCGAGCGGAGCCTGTTTGGAATCTGCCATTATGTGCCTCCTGAGTTAACGGAAGTCCTTCATTTCTAACAACCCTATATTCGCACAATTGCGCGCGTATCTGCTCGTGTTTGCGTGTTTATTTGCTTATCGGTCATTATTTAGCCGTAGTTGGCAGATGTTTGCGCGGCTATACGCATTATCGCGCAAGGATATGCGCGTAAATGCGCATGCAACGATTCTTGTGAAACATAAAGAGGCGGAACACCAAAGCCCTAAAAGACAGAGCCAACTGCATTACTTCACCCATCTGGGGGCACCAGACATCAAAGGACCGTCCCAAACTGCCGGCACATAGGGACTGTCCCCCAACGACTGGTCATTTAAGTCTGTCCCCAATGACCACCAAACAAAGGCCACTCATTTAAGTCTGTCCCCAATGAGTGGGGATAGAAAAAGGCCCGGGTGCCGTGGGGCATCCGGGCCTTTGCTAGCAACTTGATGTTGCGGGCAGCTTAGAACTTGTGGCCGCACTTCTTGCAGACGCGCAGCTTGTTCTTGCCGTCCTTCTCGTGACCGACGCGGGTAACCTTACCGCACTCGGGGCAAACGAGATTGACGTTGGAGGCGTCGATGGGAGCCTCCTGCGAAACGATGCCGCCCTGCTGGTTGGCAGCGTTGGGCTTGACGGCCTTCTTGACGACCGAAACGCCCTCGACAACGACCTTGTTCTCTGCGGGGAGAGCACGCAGGATAACGCCCTGCTTGCCGCGATCCTTACCAGAGAGAACCTGGACCTTATCGCCCTTCTTGATATACATATATCTCCCCTAACTACAGGGTCTCGGGAGCGAGCGAGACGATCTTCATGTACTTCTTGTCACGAAGCTCGCGAGCGACGGGCCCGAAGATACGGGTGCCGACGGGCGAACCATCGTTGTTGATGACAACGCAGGCGTTCTCATCAAAGCGAATGTAGGAGCCATCCTTGCGGCGGATCTCCTTAACGGTGCGAACGACGACGCAACGGACAACGTCCTTCTTCTTGACGTTGGCGCCAGGGGTAGCCTCCTGGACAGCACCGATGAACACATCGCCGATGCCTGCATAACGACGCTTGGAACCGCCAAGCACCTTGATGCAGCGAATCTTGCGAGCGCCGGAGTTGTCGGCGACGTTCAGCATGGTTTGCATCTGAATCATGGTAGATGTTCCTCCGAACTAAGAACCGAAGAGAGGTGCGCAGCCTTTATACGGCCCGTGGTATGCAAGCCAGGCATACGCACATCTTCGGAAACGTACAAGTCGTAAGAGCGACTGCTTATTTAGCGCGCTCGACGACCTCGATGAGGCGCCAACGCTTCATCTTGGACATAGGACGGGTCTCCATAACGCGGACGGTATCGCCCACGCCAGCCGTGCACTCCTCGTCGTGAGCGTGCAGCTTCTTGGAGCTGGTCATCATCTTGCCGTACTTGGGGTGACGCTTGCGCTCGGTGATGGTGACAACAATGGTCTTGGCACCGGAGACGGAGGTAACGACACCCGTACGGACCTTACGCGAGTTACGCGAATCAGTCATGTTCTCTCCTTAGGTCCTACTCGGCGACAGCGGACTTCTCCGCTGCGATCTCGCGGGCGCGCTGCTCCGTGAGGACGCGAGCGATGTCCTTCTTCACGGTGTTGACGCGAGCGGTGTTGTCCAGCTGGCTGGTGGCCATCTGGAAACGAAGGTTAAAGAGCTCGGCGCGCATTTCCTTCAGCTTCTCAACGAGCTGAGCGTCCGAGAGCTCACGAATCTCTGCGGGCTTCATTAGTTCTCCTCCTTGGCGGCGGCGGCGTCCTCAGCAGCCCACTTGGCCTCGAGAGCGGCCTCCTCAGCCATTTCCTTCTCGATGCGCTGCTCAGCGTTCTTGGCAACCACAATCTTGGTCTTGATGGGAAGCTTGTGCTGGGCAAGACGCAGAGCCTCGCGAGCGACCTCCTCGGGAACACCCTTGACCTCGAACATGATGCGGCCGGGCTTGACGACGGCCACCCACTCCTCGGGGTTACCCTTACCAGAACCCATGCGAGTCTCGGCAGGCTTCTTGGTGATGGGCTTATCGGGGAAGATCGTGATGTAGACACGACCGCCACGCTTCATGTAGCGGGTCATGGCAATACGAGCGGCCTCGATCTGACGGTTGGTGATCCAATGGGCCTCGAGAGCCTGGATACCAAACTCGCCGAAATGCAGCTCGGTATTACCCTTGGCCTGGCCCTTCATGGAGCCACGCTGCACCTTGCGGTGAAGAATACGCTTAGGGGCAAGCACTACTGACCCCTCCTCTCGGAGTTACGACGACGAGGACGGGAAGAGCCCTCGAGTGCAGGGTTGGGAACAGGCTGGCCCGGGAGCTTCTCGCCCAGGTAGATCCAGACCTTCACGCCGCAAGCGCCCATGGTGGTGCTGGCGACAGCCGTGCCGTAGTCGATCTTGGCACGGAGGGTGTGCAGAGGCACGCGACCCTCGCGGTACCACTCACGACGGCCCATCTCGGCACCGCCGAGACGACCGGAGCACTGGATACGGATGCCCTTAGCGCCGGCCTTGCGGGCGGACTGGACAGCCTTGCGCATAGCGCGACGGAAGGCAACGCGGCCCTCGAGCTGCTCGGCGATGGACTGAGCAACGAGGTTGGCGTCGAGCTCGGGGCGCTTGATCTCGACAACGTCGACGGAGAGCTGGCCCTTGGAGACGCCAGCGACCTTCTCGAGCTCGGTGCGGAGGGTATCGATCTCGGCACCCTTCTTACCGATGACAACGCCGGGGCGAGCGGTGAGGATGATGACCTTCACCTTGTCGCCAGCGCGCTCGATCTCGACACGGGAGACAGCTGCGCGGGAAAGACGCTTCTCGAGGTACTTGCGAATCTCGAGATCGTTACCGAGGGTCTTAGCGTAATCCTTCTCTGCGAACCAGCGGGAGCGCCAGTTCTCGGTGATGCCAAGACGGAAGCCGGTGGGGTAGACTTTCTGACCCATACAGCTTTACGCCTCCTTTCGAGGAGCAACGACGACGGTGATGTGGGAAGTACGCTTCAGAATGCGAGAAGCGGAACCCTTGGCGCGGGGACGGATGCGCTTAAGCGTCGGACCCTCGTCAACATAGGCAGCGGCGACAACCAGGTTGTCGGCACGCAGACCGTTGTTGTTCTCGGCGTTCGCAACGGCGGAACGGAGAACCTTCTCGACATCCACGGCGACGGCGCGGTCGCAGAAGTGGAGGATGTCGAAGGCCTGAGCGACAGGCTTGCGGCGGATCAGATCGACCACCAGGCGGGCCTTGCTGGGGGAAACACGCACGTACTTAGCGACGGCGCGAACCTCGGTGGCCTCAGTTTCAATAGACTTAGTTGCCATTTACGGTTAACCCCCTATTTGGCCTTGTGGCCACGGAACGTACGAGTCGGCGCGAACTCGCCGAGCTTGTGACCAACCATGGACTCGGTAACATACACGGGCACATGCTTGCGGCCGTCGTGGACGGCGATGGTGTGACCAACCATCTCGGGGAAGATGGTGGACGCGCGGGACCAGGTCTTCACGACGTCCTTCTTGCCAGCCTCGTTCATCGCGGTGATACGCGAGAGAAGGCGAGTCTCCACGAACGGGCCCTTTTTGAGACTTCTGCTCATAAGTGCTTTCTCCTAAAACTCGGTATCCGAAATTACTTCTTACGGCGACGAATGATGTGCTGGTTCGAGACCTTCTTCTTCTTGCGCGTACGAAGGCCCTTCGTCGGCTTACCCCAGGGGGTAACAGAGGGACGACCAGAGGTGTGGTTCTTGCCCTCGCCACCGCCGTGCGGGTGGTCGACAGGGTTCATGACGGTACCGCGGACGGTCGGGCGCACGTTCATGTGACGCTTACGGCCGGCCTTGCCGATGACGATGTTGGAGTGATCGGCGTTGCCGACCTCACCGACGGTGGCGCGGCAGGTAACGAGGATGCGGCGCATCTCGGAGGAAGGCATACGGACGATAGCGTACTTGCCCTCCTTACCCATCAGCTGGCAGGAGTTACCGGCGGAACGGGCGATAGCAGCGCCCTTGCCCGGCTGGAACTCGACGGCGTGGATGAGCGTACCGACGGGGATGTCGGCGAGGGGCAGAGCGTTGCCCGGCTTGATGTCGGCGTCAGAACCGGACATGATGGTCTGACCGACCTCGAGGCCCTTAGGGGCCAGGATGTAGCGCTTCTCACCGTCAGCGTAGTGCAGCAGAGCGATGCGAGCGGAACGGTTCGGATCGTACTCGATCGTGGCAACCTTGGCGGGCACGCCGTCCTTGTTGCGCTTGAAGTCGATCACGCGGTAACGACGCTTCACGCCGCCGCCCTGGTGGCGGGTGGTGATGCGGCCGTTGTTGTTACGACCGGCCTTCTTGGGCAGGGGCTCGAGAAGAGACTTCTCGGGCTTGGTGCAGGTGATCTCGGAGAAGTCGGAGATCGTCTGCCAACGCCTACCAGCGGAGGTCGGCTTAAGGTGCTTTACAGCCATTACAATCCCTTTCAATAGGAATCCGTTAGCCATCGCAGACAGGGATTCGAGGTTCTGCCTCGGGTGCGATGACACCGGACATATACACGGTTCCGGGCGTGTCCATTTTATACGCCCAAAACCTTGAGCTCCCGCCTCCCCTATTTGGGAGGCATGAGCTCACTCAGCAGCAGCGAGTCTTAGGCCTGGTTGCCAAAGACCTCGATGGTGTCGCCCTCGGCCAGCGTGACGATGGCCTTCTTCCAAGAACGGGTCTTGCCGGCGACATAGCGCACGCGCTTGGTCTTGGGCTTGACCGTCAGGGTGTTCACGCGAACGACCTTGACGCCGAAGATCTCCTCGACAGCGTCCTTGATCTGATACTTGTTAGCATCCTTGGCGACCTCGAACGTGTACTTGTTCTGCTCCATGCCGGAGAAGGAACGCTCGGACACGATCGGACGGATGATGATCTCGTGGGCGGTCATTTATGCAAGCACCTCCCCGAAGTGAGCGGCGATGTCAGCGGGCATCAGCACAGCGTTGTTGTTGACGAGATCGTAGGTGTTGGCCTCGTCAGCGGTGATGATGAACGTCTTGGGAATGTTGCGGAACGACAGGTAGGCGTTGACGTCCTCATCGCGAACGATGATGGTCAGACGCTTGCCCTCAAGGCCGAGAGCCTTGAGCATGGCGACGGCAGCCTTGGTGGAAGGCTTCTCGAAGCCGTAGTCGTCGACGAGCACGAGCTCGCCATCGGCCAGCTTGGCGGACAGCGCGGAGCGCATAGCCAGCTTGACCTCCTTGTTGTTCATACGCTTAGCGTAGGAACGGGGCTTGGGGGCGAAGACAACGCCACCGTGACGCCACTGGGCAGCACGGATGGAACCCTGGCGGGCACGGCCGGTGCCCTTCTGACGCCAAGGCTTCTTGCCGCCACCGGAAACCTCAGAGCGACCCTTAGCAGACTGGGTGCCCTGACGCCAAGAGGCCATCTGGCACTTGACGATGTGGTGCATAACGTGGATGTTCGGCTCGATGCCGTACACCTCAGCGGCGAGCTCGGCCTCGGCGACCTTCTTGCCCTCGCTGTTCTTTACTTCAAACTTTGCCATTTAAGTGTTCTCCTTGGTATGACGCTGGGCTAAATGGGCTGGGCCCTTAGGCCATACGGATGGCGACGAGACCATTCTTGGCACCCGGGACAGCGCCCTTGACCAAGATGAGGTTCTGCTCGGCATCGATGCGGACAACGGAAAGGTTCTTGACGGTAACGCGCTCGTTACCCATGTGACCGGCCATCTTGACGCCCTTGAGGACGCGCGCAGGATAGGCGCACTGACCGATAGAACCGGGGTGACGCTGGAAGTGAGAACCATGCGTCATAGGACCGCGGCGCTGACCCCAGCGCTTGATGCGACCCTGGAAGCCCTTACCCTTGGAGGTACCGATGACGTCGACCTTCTCGACATCAGCGAAATCAGCGACGGTGACGACCTCGCCGACCTTGTGCTCCTCGCCGTTCTCGACGCGGACCTCACGAAGGAAGCGGACAGGCTCGACGCCGGCCTTGGCGAAGTGACCAGCCATGGGCTTGTTCACGTTCTTGGCCTTGATGTCGCCGAAACCGATCTGGACGGCGTCATAGCCGTCGGTTGCCTGAGTTTTAACCTGCGAGACAGCGCAGGGGCCAGCCTGGATGACCGTGACGGGAACGACGTTGTCGTCCTCGTCCCAAACCTGGGTCATGCCAATCTTGCGGCCGAGAATCATGCTGATCAAGATATGATCCCAACTCTCGCGTGGTCTTGGGACAATGCGTACACCACCGAGCGTACGCCCCTAGAGGACCACTACTTACACGACGTGCTCCCCAGCCTTGTATTTCGCCCGAACTACCTGACAACCCTATTAAGCAGGCATTTTTGTCCAGCCAGAATACTCCCCTGGTTACACACAGCTGTTTAGTATACACGGCTGCGGGCGTATCCATCGAGATTCATATTTCACTCACATTGTTTACGCAGGTAAAGTGCGTGGCACGTTCCCAGTGTGCCGCGGAGGGGGCGGGCCTGAGACATATTAAGGTTGTCGCGAGTTCCGCACGAACAGGAGAGCACTTAATGTGCTCTCCGTCGTGAGCAGGACTGTAGAGCAGCAAACTTAACCCCTGCCCCGGCACCCGGCGGGCAAACCCTCCCTTGTACTCCATCTCACTAAAGTGTATGATTCTACACGTTACATGACTCACTTTACTTAACTAAAGTGCCATCAAGGGGGAATACCATGAATACCGATATGTCTCGTCGTCAGTTTGTTGGTCTAGCCGGCTCGCTCGCCACGGTGCTTGGCCTTGGTCTTGTCGGTTGCGGCGGTGGTGCCGGCAAGGGCTCCGCTGCTGGCTCTGCCGCGGCCAAGGATGTGAAGGGCGCTGCGGAGTCCAAGAAGCTCGTGGTGGGCTTTGATAAGTCCTATCCTCCGTACGGCTTTGTGGGCGACGATGGCGAGTACACCGGCTTTGATCTCGATCTGGCCAAGGCTGTTGCCGATAAGCAGGGCTGGGAGGTCAAATACGAGGCCATCGACTGGGACGCCAAGGATACGCTGCTTAACTCGGGCGCCATCAACTGCATCTGGAACGGCTTTACCATGGAGGGCCGTGAGGACGACTACACGTTCTCCGAGCCGTACATGCTCAACGAGCAGGTGCTGGTGATAAAGAAGGATGCGGGCATCAAGAGCTGGGACGATCTTGCCGGCAAGACCGTGATTACCCAGACCGATTCCGCTGCGCAGGATGTACTCGAGGGTGACCAGAAGGATCTGGCGGCGACGTTTGCCACGCTCGACACGATCGGCGAGTACAACACGGCCTTTATGCAGCTCGAGAGCGGCGCGGTCGATGCCGTGGCGTGCGACCTTTCGATTGCCCAGTATCAGCTTGCCGCCAAGCCCGATGCTTATACGCAGCTTGATGAGCCGCTGTCCAGCGAGCACTACGCCGTCGGCTTTAAGAAGGGCGACACCAAGTCGGCCGACGCCGCGACCGAGTCGCTCAAGGCGCTCTACGAGGACGGCACGGTCAAGGACCTGTGCGACAAGTATTCAAGCTATGGTCTATCTTTCGATAATTGGGTGCTCAAGTAATGTCTATTCAGGTCATGATGCAGATGCTCGGCCAGGGTTTCTTGGTCAGCTTGCAGTTGTTTGTGCTGACGCTGTTGGGGTCGATTCCGCTGGGAATCCCCGTGGCGTTTATGCGCATGAGTAAAATTGCGCCGCTTCGCTGGATCGCGCGCATCTATATTTCGGTGATGCGCGGCACGCCGCTCATGCTACAGATGTTTGCCATCTACTTTGCCCCGTACTACGTGTTCGGTATCTCGCTCACGCCCGATTCCAAATGGACGGCGTGCGTCGTGGCGTTCATCATCAACTACGCCGGCTACTTTGCCGAGATCTATCGCTCGGGCTTGCAGTCCATTCCTCGCGGTCAATACGAGGCTGCCGAGGTGCTGGGCTACTCGCGCATGCAGACGTTTCTGTATATCATGATGCCGCAGGTCGCCAAGCGTATTCTGCCTGCGATGGGCAACGAGATCATCACGCTGGTCAAGGACACGTCGCTGGCGTTTGCCATTGGCGTGGGTGAGATGTTCTCGACGGCCAAGGCGCTGGTCGCCTCGCAGGTGAGCATGGTGCCGTTTGCGATCGCGGCGCTAATCTACTGGGTCTTTAACTTCGTCGTCGAGATGCTGCTGGGCGCCGCCGAGAAAAAATTGGATTACTACCATGATTAATTCGGTAATGAATATATCGAACGCGCGTAAGGCGTTTGGCGGCAATGAGGTGCTCAAGGATATCTCGCTTGAGGTGAAGCGTGGCGAGGTCGTGGCGATTATCGGGCCTTCGGGTGGCGGCAAGTCCACGCTGCTAAGGTGTGCCACGCTGCTCGAGACACTCGACGGAGGCTCGCTCTCGTTTAGTGACCTTGCCGTTGCGACGGATGCGGGTTCGGGCGCGGTCTATGCGAAGGGCGATGTGCCCAAGCGGGCGCGCTCGCGATTCGGCCTGGTGTTCCAAAATTACAACCTGTTCCCGCACTATACCGTGATGAAAAACATCATCGATGCGCCGATTCGTGTGCTTAAGCGTCCGCGCGAGCAGGCGGAAGCCCGCGCTCACGAGCTGATTGCGCAAATGGGGCTGACGGGCAACGAGAACAAGGTGCCGTGTGAGCTTTCGGGCGGTCAGCAGCAGCGCGTGAGTATTGCCCGCGCCCTGGCGCTCGATCCGGAAATCTTATTCTTTGACGAGCCGACCTCGGCACTCGATCCCGAGCTGACGGCCGAGGTGCTGCGTGTCATTAAAGACCTTGCCGCGCAGAATATGACGATGGTGATCGTGACCCACGCAATGCAGTTTGCGCGCGATGTTGCCGATCGCGTGGTCTTTATGGATGGCGGCCGTATTGTCGAGGAGGGGCCTGCCGATCAGGTTATCGGCCATCCGCACGAGCAGCGCACGCGTGAGTTCTTGAGCCGTATCGAGGGATAGGCTCAGGTATTTACTCAACTATTAATTGAGGCGAAGCCGCCGCAGGTCTTACGGTCTGTGGCGGCTTTTTGTTTGTATCGACGGGGTTCAATAATCGCCTCACAAGCTTGTCTTTTCCTCTCGCCGCCTGTATTCATACGTGTGTCGAAAGGTGTGCATGGACAGCCGCCCGTGAGGGTAGGGTGGTGGCATAGGACATTTGGAGGGTGAGTCGGCTCGGCTGCCGACCATGCTGCTCCCGGGATGGCACCGACCGCGAACTCTCCCCGTTGGCGTCGCGCATTGCGCGCGGCCCTGCAAGGAGGTCATCATGGGTGCTCCCAAGACCGGTAACGTAAGGAACGTGGTGCTCGTAGGCCAAGGCGGGGTGGGCAAGACTTCACTCGCCGAGGCCATGCTCCACCTTTCCGGTAAGACCGCCCGTCTGGGCGGCCACGACGGCACCAAGCCCACGCTCGACTATGACCCCGAAGAGGTTAAGCGTGCGTTTTCCATCTCGACGACCATTGCGCCGATCGACTGGAAGGGCGCGCGCATCAATGTGCTCGATGCCCCGTGCTACCCCGATTTTATCGGCGACGCCTTTGCCGCGATGAGCGTCTGCGAGACGGCTCTGTTTGTGGTCGACGCCGAGGCCGGCCCGCAGCCTACGACGGTTAAGCTCTGGTATGCCGCCGAGAACCTGCGCCTGGCGCGTGCGGTGTTCGTAAACCGCCTGTCGCGCTCCGAGGCCAGCTTTGCGACCACGATGGGCCTGCTGCAAGAGCGCTTTGGCACGCGCCTGGGCGCCGTGACCCTTCCCTGGGGCGAGGGCGAGGACTTTGACGGCATCATCGACCTGGTGCGCATGAAGGCGCGCCACTGCAACGGCACCGAAGCCGTTGAGTCGGAGATTCCCGAGGAGTATCGTGCCCAGGCCGAGGAAGCCCATGACCATCTGTGCGAGTTGGTGGCCGAGGCCGACGATGAGCTGATGATGAAGTACCTGGAAGGCGAGGAGACGCTGACGCAGGAGGAGCTTGAGGGCTTGCTGTCGAAGGCGATTGCCGAGCGCATCTTTGTGCCGGTCTTTGCGGGCGATTGCATTAAGGAGCAGGGCGTCAACTCGCTGATGGACGACATCGCGACGTACTTCCCGGCGCCGACCGACTACGGCGAGATGCCGCTCATCGACGGTGATTCGCTCAAGATTTCGAGCGACGATGACCGTCCGGTGGCGTTTGTGTTTAAGACGTTGGCCGATCCGCAGCAGGGTCGCATCAGCTTTATCAAGGTGCTGACGGGTACGCTTGAGCCGGGCCTTGAGCTGATCAACGCCCGCACGCGCAAGAGCGATCGTCTGGCTCACCTGTATGTGATGTGCGGCCGCGACATGACCGAGGTTGGTCATGCCTATGCCGGCGACATCATCGTGGCACCCAAGCTGGCGGCCGAGACGGGCGATACGCTCTCGATTACCGGCAAGGTCGAGGCTGCGGCGTTTAAGTTCCCCAACTCGCAGTACCGTATTGCCATCGAGGCCGAGAATCGCGGCGACGAAGAGAAGCTCTACACGTTTATCGAGAAGGCCTGCAAGGCCGATCCGACCATGAGCATCGACCGCGACGAGGAGACCGGCCAGACCATTATCTCCGCCGTTGGTGAGGCGCAGGTTTCGGTGCTGCTCAACCGTCTGGAGGACCGCACCAAGGTCGCTGCCAAGAGCGTGCCGATCCGCATTCCGTATCGCGAGACCATCCGACGCACGGCAAGTGCCCAGGGTCGCCACAAAAAGCAGACTGGCGGTGCCGGTCAGTATGGCGACTGCTGGCTGCGCGTTGAGCCGCTCATTGGGCCCGACGGCACGAGCGATGGCTATGAGTTTGTGGATGAGGTCGTAGGTGGCCGTATTCCGCGCTCGCTGATCCCCGCCGTGGACAAGGGCGTCCAGGAGACCATGAAGGACGGTATCATTGCCGGCTACCCGCTCACGGGCATTCGCGTGGCTGTGTACGACGGCTCGTATCACAGCGTCGACTCCAACGAGATGGCGTTCCGCGCGGCGGCTCGCATCGGCCTGCGCAAGGCATGCGCCGATGCCGACCCGGTGGTGCTGGAGCCCATCGAGGAAATCACGGTGACTATCCCCGAGAGCTACGCCGGCGCCGTGATGGGCGACATCTCGGCATCGCGCGGTCGTGTGACGGGCATGGAGACCGATGAGCGCGGCGACACCGTGGTCATTGCCCAGGCGCCGCTGGCAGAGCTGACGGATTATTCGACGCGCCTGCGCTCTATCACGCGCGGCACGGGTGACTTTACCATGAAGCCCGCCGGCTACGAGCAGGTGCCCTATGACGTTCAGGCCAAGCTGGTCGAGCGCTATGAGGAGGGCCGCGCCAAGTAGCGTGTGGTTTTGCCTGCAACATACATGCCGATGCAAGGGCCGCTCTGGGCAATCCGGGGCGGCCCCTTTTTGATCCCCGGGGGACGGAGGAGAACGGATCATGTTAGGTTTTGGGGCAGCTTGGTCGGCCCTAGTCTCCCGAGGCCTGGTTGCGGCCGGTGACGTAGTCGATCTGAACGTGCGGCTGTAGGTTATAGCAGTACACGTGGAAGCACAGGGTCTTGCCGTGGTCCTCGACCGATTGCGCCTCAAGGCGCACACCGCGGCAGACAAGTTCCTCTTCGTTATACATGGGCGTGACGCGGTAGAGCACATGGTTGCCCGTGTCGCGGATGTAGCCGAGAATCTGCTCCTCAAACGGCAGCATGCCCGTTTCTTTGAGATAGCGCGTGCCGGTGAGGAGATTTTTGCGGTTGGCGTTTTCGCCGCAGAGCGACC
>CAJMAZ010000054.1:0-12465 GCA_905211535.1 uncultured Collinsella sp.
GGTCTTTCATGCAGCAGGGGCTCTCAATGTTTTTATGTCCTGCTCATATCGTCTGGTCAGGTTTTCCATCCTTCTTTACTGTGATAATGTCGTAATCTGTGCCTTCGGTCAGCTGACTACCAAAATAATCGCGGCCTTGCACATAGCGGGACCACTGGTTTACGCCGGAATCGGCGAGGCTTTCGCCATACGTTTGGGCGACATCGAATTTGCCGTCAGCGGAGTATTTGGCGAAGCCCTTCTCCACGGGCATGGACTCGATGCCCTCGGAGTGTAGGCAGTTCTCGGGGTCATCAAGGTCGACATCGTAGTTGAGGCTCCCGATATTAGGGTTGAGCGACGCGACGTCGTCAGCGAGCTTCATGGCGATCCACTGATGGGCGGAAAGTGTGGCGAACAGCCAGGTCTCGTTGTTGTCGGCGATGATGATCTGGTCGTTGGTGCAGACGCCTTGATCATCGATCAGTCTGCCGAGAAGCTCGACGCCCTCGCGGGCCGTGGCGCTCTCGCCCAGGATGATGCTGCCGTAACTGTACTCGCCCAGACCCACTTTCTCATCGATGTGGTCTGCTGCATCGGCCTCCTCGTTATAGGAAGTGCTTAGCGTGGCAGAGCAGGAGACGCCCTTCTCGTTGATTCCGGCCTCGGAATAGGCGTCGGTGCGACCCATCCAGTTGGAGGGGTGGTCGCGTACATAGCTGTAACGATAGGTAGGCTTGTTCGAAGTGTATTCAAAAGCAGATTCAATCGAGCTGTACTTAAAGCCAGGTTCGTGGGCAGGTTCGATGCCGTAGTGCTTAAGATAGCGCTTGCCAAAGTCCTCGGCGCGGCCGTAGTACGTGTTGCCGTCGGCCGTAAGGTTCTTGCCCATGTAGATTTGCGTGCAGGCGAGCGCAGAGGTCGGCATGGACATGATAGTTGCTGCTCCAAAGGCGAGGCCTATGCCAAGCTTTTTGAGCGCGTTGACGGGGTGAGTTTTCCTCATATTCCCTCCCAGCGTGCGAAAGCCCTCCGTTGCCAGAGGGCTTCAGCCAATAAAGACACCTCATTAGCGTAACGAACTGGAAACAATATTCATCTATGAAAGAAACTTAGTCGATAAGCGTGATGAAATATGCGATGAACGGTTAATTGTACTCAGTTTGTAGCTTTACTTTAATAAAGACGCTCTGCAATTACTGTAGCTCAATAAAGCGTCTGGAAATACCGAAATGAAAAATCCCCCGCTGTTTGGCGAATGCATAAACAGCGGGGGAGACGATAATTGGATGAATATCATACCAATGTGGAATTACTTCTTCCGGCGGTGGATCACGTTGATCGCATAGCCGACGAGCATGGCCAGAACAATGACGATAAAGCCGATCAGGGGATTGTCGCTCATGGGGTCCTCCTATTTTCCGAGCGGGGAGAATTCGTCGACGATGAGGTCGAGGCATTGCGGAAGCGCGCGGGCTCCAAAGACGCCCGAATTGCTGGAGATAATCTCGCCATCGAACTGCATGCCCAGCGACGGAGTGCAGGTGATCTTGGCTTCCTTGGTCTGGATGATCTTGAACTGCGGGCGGCCGAGTACCTTGCCGGCGGGGTCGAGTGCGGCGGTGATCACAGTCGGTAGAAGCTGCACAGTTTTTACGGGTTCGATGACCGCAATGTCGACCATGCCATCGTTCATACGGCAGTCGGGGAACAGGTTGATGTCGTTTTGGATGACCGAGGTGTTGCCGGCCATGCAGCAGATGCCGTCGAGCTCCTCGACAATGCCGTCATGCTCAATCGTAAAGTGCGCCACCGTGGGATTGGGCGTGGCGAGCGCGGAGAGGAAGTAGGCGATCTCGCCGATGTCGTTTTTGGTGGGGGCGGCCTTCATCATGATCTCGGCGTCGAAGCCCGAGCCGGCGATGATGATAAAGCCGTGGCGCTTCTCGTTGCCGTTCTCGTCGAGCCAAAAGAGCTCGCCCATGTCGACTTTGACCGTGCGACCGGCGCGGCAAGCCTTGGCAAGCGCCGCTGCCTCGGGGGCATTACCGATATTGTTGAAGAACAGGCAGGCTGTGCCGGAGGGGAAGACGAGCGTGGGGACACCGCATCCGCGCATCTGATCGAGCACGTTGGAGACGGTGCCGTCGCCGCCTGAGACCACCACGCGATCGAATTCGCGCACGTCCGCCACGGCGTCCTCGGGCTCCATGCCATCGCCGATAAAACGCATCACGACCTCGTCGCCGCCCTGCGCGAGGGCGTGCGTGAATGCGTAGATTTCATCTGAGCTGGGGCCCGATGCCGGGTTGTGGATGATAAGGCAGCGCATACTTACGTTCCCGTTCTGTGACTAACCGAGTATAGTTGTAAGGCAATGCCGATATCCTACCCGTGTTTTTCGGGCCTAACCTTATTCGATGGGTTGATATGTACATTTCCACACATCAGGCTCTACTCGACTTTTGCCAGCGCGCCCGTGAGTTCGACGCGATTGCCGTCGATACCGAGTTTTTGCGCGAGCGCACGTTCCATCCGCGTCTGTGCTTGGTTCAGATTGCCACCCCTGCCGAGAGCGTCGCGGTCGATCCCCTGGTAATCGACGACCTATCGCCGCTGGCCGAGCTTATGGCCGACGAGAGCGTGACCAAGGTCTTCCACGCGTGCTCGCAAGATATGGAGGTCATGCTCCATACCGTGGGCGTGCTGCCGCGTCCGATTTTTGACACGCAGGTGGCCGCCGCCTTTTTGGGCGAGCGCCAGCAGGTTTCGTACGGCGCACTCGTGCAGGCGTTTTGCGGCGTATCGCTGCCCAAGACCGAGTCGCTGACCGACTGGTCGCGCCGCCCGCTGACCGATAAACAGATCGAGTACGCGATCGATGACGTCAAGTACCTGATCGTCGCCTATACCGAGATGATGAGCCGCCTGCGCGAGCTGGGCCGTGTGGATTGGGTGCTCGACGAGTTGCGTCCTCTGGCAGACGAGTCGCACTACCGCGCCGACCGCCATGAGGCATTCCGCAAGGTCAAGCGCATCAACTCGTGCAGCCGCCATCAGCTGGGCATTGCGCGCGAGCTTGCCGCCTGGCGTGAGGACCGCGCCGAGCGGCGCAACATCCCGCGCAAGTGGGTCATGTCCGACGATACGCTGCTGGCGCTCGTCAAGCGCAATCCCGTGCGTGTTGAGGAGTTCCGTAGCATCCGCAGTACCGATCAGCTGGGGGAGCGCGACGTGGACGGCGCGCTCATGGCCATCAAGCGCGGTGCGAGCTGTCCGCACGATCGCCTGCCGCTCTTGGTGCGCGGACATCGTCAGATTTCGCCGGAGCTGGAGAGCGTGACTGACCTTATGTATGCGCTTATCCGCCTGGTTGCCGAGCGCTCTGGCGTTGCGACCTCGGTCATTGCCTCGCGCGATGACCTGGCCGACTATATTGAGCATCCCGAGCAGAGCCGCCTGCGCGAAGGCTGGCGCTTTGAGCTTGTGGGCTCGCGCCTGGACGATCTACTCTCGGGCAATATGGGGCTGACGGTGAAGGACGGAAAAATCGAATTGCTGTAAGGAAGCCTAGCCGTTTGAGTGGGTAAAATGCCTCCAACGTGTAACTCGATTCGGAGGAATTCGCATGCCTTATTACTATGGATACGGCTTTGGCATCGACCCGCTGTACCTGCTGGTTGTTCTTGTCTGCACGGTGCTTGGCCTTGCCGCACAGAACTATATCAACTCGACGTACAAAACCTGGTCCAAGGTTCGCTCGGACGGCGATACGGGCGCCACGGTCGCTCGCCGCATGCTCGATGCCAACGGTTGTAACGCCGTGGGTATTAAGGGTGTCGCTGGCGAGCTCACCGACCATTACAACCCGCAGGACAACAACCTGTATCTGTCGGATGCTAACCGTTCGGGCGGGTCGGTCGCAAGCGTTGCCGTCGCCTGTCACGAGGCGGGCCACGCCGCCCAGCGTCAAAGCGGCTACGCCATGATGAAAGTGCGTACCGCCCTCGTGCCGGTTGTCAACTTTACCCAGAACACTTGGACCATCGTGTTACTCTTGGGCCTGTTTATGAACATTGCCGGGCTCACATCCCTCGCGTTGGTCTTCTTCTCGTTTAGTGTGTTGTTCCAGCTGGTTACGCTGCCGGTCGAGATTGATGCCAGCCGCCGCGCCGTGGCATATATTGAGCAGTCGGGCATGAGTTCCAAGCAGGTCAACGGTGCCAAGAAGGTGCTGACGGCCGCCGCGCTTACCTATGTTGCCGCTGCGCTCACCTCGATTATTCAGCTGCTCTATCTTATGGCTCGCTACAACAGAAACTCCAATCGATAACAAATTGGGTCGCTGGGCGCCGCGGGGATTCGTGTCCCCGCGGCGCTGTACTATGTGTTGGACTTGAATTTGCGCAGGGCCGAAGCCCTTGTGCACGATGACGAAAGGAGGCTGCGTGGCAGGCTGGAATCTAACCGGCAATGCCGTTTCCGCCGAGTTTGACGGTTCGGATGAGCAGGAGCGCAAGGAGCTCAGCGTGAGCCAGGCGGTAGAAATCGCTGCCGGTGCGCTCGATGCCATTCCGCAGCTGAGTGTCCTGGGCGAGGTCACGGGTTTCCGTGGTCCCAACGCCCGAAGCGGCCACTGCTACTTCCAGATCAAGGACGACTCGGCGGCCGTCGACTGCATCATCTGGAAGGGCGCCTATCTCAAGCGCACGTTCGATCTGCGCGACGGCATGCAGGTGAGCTTTAAGGGCAGCTTCAATCTCTATAAGGCCACGGGCCGCATGAGCTTTGTCGCTCGCTCGTTTTCGCTGGCGGGGGAGGGTCTGCTGCGTCAACAAGTGGCGCAACTGGCCGAAAAGCTACGCCGCGAGGGCCTGATGGACGAAGCGCGCAAGCGCCGCATCCCGGTGTTCTGCTCCCGCGTGGCGGTCGTTACCTCGCTTTCGGGTGCCGTAATCGACGACGTCAAGCGCACATTGCGTCGTCGCAACCCGCTCGTCGAGCTCGTCTGCGTGGGCGCTAAGGTCCAAGGCGAGGGTGCGCCGGCCGAGCTCATTGAGGGTCTGCGCCGTGCCGCCACCATCACGCCGGCGCCCGACTGCATCTTGCTGGTGCGCGGCGGCGGCTCCTTCGAGGACCTCATGACCTTTAACGACGAGGAGCTTGCCCGTGCAGTGGCTGCCTGTCCCGTGCCCGTGGTGACCGGTATCGGCCATGAGCCCGATACCTCGATTTGCGACATGGTGAGCGACCGACGTGCCTCCACGCCCACGGCGGCGGCAGAATCGGTGGCGCCGGCTATGACGGAGTTGGCCGATGTGCTCGAGGCGCGCCATCAGCGTCTGGGTGCCGCGATGGCATCGATGATTGGGTCGGCCCAGGTCGACCTGGAGATGCTCGATCAGCGCGGTCGCCGTGCCTGGGATACCTATACGGCTCGCTTGGGCGATGCGCTCGATGCGGCTGCGTGCCGCCCGTGCCTCAACGACCCCACATTTATGGTCGAGCGTCGCGAATCGGAGCTTGCGCTGACTGCCGATCGCCTGTCCGGCGCCATAACGCGTTCGGTTGGGGCCTTCCGCTCCAACTTCGAGCACCTGCCCGAGCGCTTGGTCGCAAGCACCTCAGGGCTCGATGGCAAGCGCCATGCGCTCACGCTCGCAAGCTCCCGCCTGGAGCATCAGGGACGTTCGATGCTCAGCAAGCCCGCGTCCGACCTGGGCCGAGCTGCCGCGTCGCTCGATGCCCTGTCGCCGCTCAAGGTGCTTGCCCGCGGCTATTCCATCGCGTACAGCGATGATGGGGTAGCTATGAGCGCCAAGACCTTTAAGCCCGGCGACGCCATCCGCGTGCGCATGGCAGACGGCAACGTGGCAGCAACGGTCGATACGGTCGAGTAGACCGCGTTTCATAGCGATAAACCTTTAGGAAAGGAAACAGATATGGCAGAGAAGACCCCGGTTGAGCAGCTTACGTACAAGCAGGCCTCGCAGGAGCTGGAGCTCATCATCCGCAGCTTGGAGTCTGGCGATATGGAGCTCGAGGAGTCGCTCGAGAGCTATACCCGCGGCGTCGAGCTCCTCAAGAGTCTGCGCACCCGCCTGTCCGATGCCGAGCAGAAGGTCTCGGTGCTCCTTAAGGACGTCGACGGCAACGACGTGCTCGCCGACGGCGAGGCCGCCAACACCGATGATAACCTTTCGTTCTAAGCATCTCGACCAAATATAATTACCTTGGTCTGTAAGAAAGGAACCAGCCATGTGTGATTGCATCTTCTGCAAAATTGCCAACCACGAGATCCCCTCGACCGTTGTCTATGAGGACGATCAGGTCATCGCCTTCGACGACCTCAACCCCCAGGCGCCGGTCCATACGCTCGTGATCCCCAAGAAGCACTACAGTGACATCGCCGACAACGTACCTGCCGAGACCATGGGCGCCATGGCTCACGCCATCCAGGAGGTCGCTAAGGCCAAGGGCTTGGAGGACGGTTTCCGCGTCATCTCCAACAAGGGCGTCAACGCCGGCCAGACCGTCATGCACTTCCACATGCACGTTCTCGGCGGCAAGAACCTGGGCGAGAACCTCATCTGAGGGCGCGTAGGCCGTCGACTTGGCTGCCTTTGGAGTAATCTATGCAGCTTTCTCAACTCGAATACCTTCAAGCGGTAGCGAACTATGGCGGCGTGCGCAAAGCAGCTCGCGCCGTTCACGTGAGTCCGCAGGCCGTTTCGTCGGCAATAAAAAAGTTGGAATCTGAGTATCAGATTGTTTTGCTCGACCGATCGGCGGGGGAGGCTGTTTTGTCTCCGGCGGGCAGAGAATTTGCGCGTCGTGCACGCGTGATCCTGGCGCATGTCGACGATCTCAAAAAGTACGCTCAATCGGGGAATGGCGGCGTTTCGCCCGACGGCCATTTCCGTCTTTACGCCCCCTGTCTTCACGGGCGGGGGCGCCTTTTTTCCGAAAACTGGTACGACTCGTTTGAAAGCTCGCACCCTCAGATTCATCTTGATGTGTGGCATCAGCCAACGGCAACATGCTTTGAATCACTTATACTTGGAATTTCGGACGCGGCTATCTCGTTTGAGGAACCACGGGACAGTGTCCTTTCTTCAAAATATATGGGTGAAAAGGAGCTCAGGGTTCTTTCATGCCCAGCGGGCCATCAATCTGTGGGTGCTATGACCGTTCGTGAGTTGCTGGGCGGCAGGCTCGCTGTTCCCATTAATTTGTCACCCTGTCTCAATGCAATCAATCAATGTCCCGAAGCTCAGCTGGTTAATTTCCGCTTCCGCGACATCGAATACGGAAACAGGGCGCAGGCTGAGTTTCTTCAAGCCGGGGGATTGATATTGAGTTTTTCTGGCTCTTCTCTCGCATCAGATGGATTGGAAGTGAGCGAGTGCTCCATTGAAGGCTCGCATGACGTAGCCTTGCCCATCTACTTTTGCTATCGACAAAACGCCTGGACCGATCGACACCAGACGGTATTTCTTCACCTATTGCGTCATCTCGCTTCGTGAGGCCATTTGGCCTCGTGGCGTCAAGTGAATGTTGACGCCTTGTAACACATGACTGACGGCTTTGCCCTCATGCTTTTCCAAGATTCCGATTTAGATTGTTGACTCTTGGAGGGCGGAGCATGAAAAACCGTACGGTTTTGCTTTATATGACGTTCGTTTTTCTGTCGAACTTCAGCACCATTTTGTATTTTCTGACGGTTTACCTTGAATTCGTCGGATTCTCGATGGTGGCGATTTCTAGCATGATGATTGCATATCAAGTGAGCAAGTTCATCCTTGAGGTTCCTACTGGTTATATTTCTGACAGGTTTGGACGAAAGACAAGCGGCCTCGTTGGCATTGTGGGAATGCTTGGATACTACGCCGCCCTACTCCTCGTCCGTTCTCCTCTGCTTTTAATCGGTGCGTTTGCTCTCAAAGGTTTTGCCGCTGCATGTGTGAGCGGATCCATAGAAGCGATTTACATTGACAGCGTCTCTCAGGACCAGCTCGTAAGACTTAATGTCGTTGAGCGATTTGTTTTCTATGCCTCTTATGCCATCTCCGCTTGCGTGGGCGGTTTCATTTCGTCTGTCGGTGCATATCTCATTGGTCTTTCGGCAGATATCATCGCAATGGTGTTGACGTTGGTTGTCGTTGTCTGCATTCCTGAGATGCGAAGAGGGGGCACTGCTGGGACACCTGAGCGTGGAATTAGCCCGAAGATGATCGGTGCCGCTATTGCGTGCAATGGCATTCTTCGTTCAGCGTTCATCATGGACTGTTCTCAGGCGTTTGCTTTTGTCGCCTTGGAAGACTTTTTCTCACTGCTGCTTGCGGGTCGCGGAATGAATGCCGTCGCTTCAGGCGTGACCATTGCGGTCCAGCTCCTTGCTTCCGCCTCCATAGGGTTTATTGTACCCAGTGCGATTACTCGTGTCGACAAGGGCCGTTTTGCGTGTATTTGCGGCATTGTGCGCCTTTCCCTGACTGCTCTGTTTTTGATTCCTCTTACTCCGGCTAATTTGCTGCCCGTGTTCTATGTGTTGCAGACGGTCGCTTACTCGTTATTTGCTCCAATTAAATACTCAATTTTTCAAAATGCTGCCGATTCTTCGATGCGCTGTTCATTGATTTCGGTTCAAAGCCAGATGGTGGCGGTGGGTGCTGTTCTTTTCTATCTGCTCAACGCTGTGTTGAGTAGCGTTGCGGGCATTCGAGTCGTATTGCTTGTTGCGCTCGGGATTTCTTCCCTGGTGTATATCCCCGCGCTATTTCGTCTTACAAGTCAAAGGCCATGCGTATTTAGGCACCGATAACTTATATATCAACGCAATAAACCCGAGCGCGAGGGCGTTTGGGTTTATTATTGAAACGTATGTAACCTGGCGGCGCCACACCGCCTGTTAGTAGGGAGACACATGAACGTTCTGGTCGTCAACGCGGGATCTTCGACCCTTAAGTATCAGGTCATCGACACCAAGTCCCACAAGGTGTCCGCAAAGGGCTCCTGCGAGCGCGTCTGCTTTACCGGCGGTACCTTCACCCACGCCGCCAACGGTTCCAAGAAGGTGACCGAGAACATCGAGTTCCCCGACCACAAGGTCGCCATCGAGGTTGTCCTGAAAGACCTCGAGGCCAACGGCGTCAAGATCGATGGCATTGGCCATCGCATCGTTCAGGGTGGTTGGTACTTTGGCGATTCCTCCCTCGTCGACGAGGACGTTCTCGCTAAGATCCGTGAGGTCGCCCCGCTTGCCCCGCTCCATAACAACCCCGAGGCCAACGTTATCGAGTACTGCCTGGAGCAGTATCCCGACCTGCCCAACGTCACGGTCTACGACACCGCTTTCCACTTCAACATGCCCGAGGTCGCCAAGACTTACGCCCTGCCCAAGGATGTTTGCGACAAGCTGCACATCCGTAAGTACGGCGCCCACGGCACCAGCTACCGTTACATCTCCAAGAAGGTCGCAGAGATGACCAACGGCGAGGCCCGCAAGGTCGTCGTGTGCCATATCGGCTCCGGCGCTTCCCTGTGCGCCATCGAGGACGGCAAGTGCATGGACACCACCATGGGCTTGACGCCGCTCGACGGTGTCATGATGGGCACCCGCTGCGGCTCCATCGACCCGGCTACCGTGTGCTACCTGCAGCGCGAGGGCGGCTACACCTTCGACGAGGTCGACGAGATGATGAACAAGAAGTCCGGCCTTTTGGCTGTGACCGGCGGCAAGACCAACGACTGCCGCAACGTCGAGGAGCTCGCCGCCGCTGGTGACCCCGATGCTCAGCTTGCCTTCGACATGTTTGTCTACAAGATTGCCGCCAAGGCTGCCGAGATGGCTACTTCTATGTGCGGTATGGACACGCTGGTCTTCACCGCTGGCATCGGTGAGCACGCTCCGGCCGTTCGTGCCGGCGTCGCCGACCGTCTGGCCTTTATGGGCGTCAAGATGGATCATGCCCGCAACGCCCTGCGTGGTGACGGCGCTTGGTGCCTGTCCGCCAAGGATTCCAAGGTCAAGATTTTCGTCATCCCCACGGACGAGGAGTTCATGATCGCTTCCGACGTCGAGCGCATCGTCAACGGCAAGTAATTGCAAGAGGGGAGGGGCTGGACGACCGAGCGCCGTTCGGCCCCTCTTGTGTGCTCGTTGGGCGATATGCTTGATAGCTATTTATCAAGTTGTGATAACTTCTTATTAAAATGCGGCCGCCTTAAGGGGTCTGCGTCGACCTTATTGCACTGCAAAGGAGTCTCATGAACGTACTTGTTGTCAACGCCGGCAGCTCAAGCCTTAAATACCAGCTTTTGGATACCGATACCCGCGAGGTTTTCGCCAAGGGCAACTGCGAACGTATCGGTTCGGACATGGGCATCTTTGGCCACTCCGAGAACGGTGGCGCCAAGCAGACCGAGGAGGTCCCTTTCCCCGATCATCGCTCTGCTATCGCTCGCGTGCTCGAGGAGCTCGAGAAGACCGACTTTACGATTGATGGCATTGGCCATCGTATCGTTCAGGGCGGCTGGCACTTCGATGATTCCGCAGTTGTCGACGACGAGGTTATGGCCAAGATTCTTGAGGTGGCACCGCTTGCTCCGCTGCACAACTACGGCGAGGCCGCAGCAATCGAGTATTGCCGCGAGAAGTATCCGGAGCTGCCCAACGTCGCCGTCTTCGATACCTCGTTCCACATGACCATGCCCGAGGTCGCCTATACCTACGCGCTGCCCAAGGACGTGTGCGACAAGTACCACGTGCGCAAGTACGGCGCCCACGGCACGAGCCACCGCTATGAGTGGATGATGGCCAAGGAGATCCTGGGTTCGCGCTGCCACCGTCTGCTTTCGTGCCATCTGGGCAACGGCGCTTCGCTCGCCGCCATCGAGGACGGCGTGTGCCGCGACACCACGATGGGCCTCACGCCGCTCGACGGCCTGATGATGGGTACCCGCTGTGGTTCCATTGACCCGGCCACCGTGTGCTACCTCCAGCGCGAGGGCGGCTACAGCTATCAGGAAGTCGATGACATGATGAACAAGCAGTCTGGTCTGCTTGCCATCTCGGGCATCTCCAACGACGCCCGCGACATCCGTACACGCGCCTCCGAGGGCGACGAGCGCTGCCTGCTCGCCTTCGATATGTTCGCCTACAAAGCCATGCAGCAGGCTGGCTCCATGATCGCTTCCATGGCGGGTGTGGACACCATCACCTTTACCGCCGGTATTGGCGAGAACGACTGGTCGATTCGCAAGGCCTTCTGCGACTGCTTTGAGTGGCTGGGCGTGCGCATCGACAACAACAAGAACCGCGAGGCCGTGGGCAACGGCCCGCAGGTCATCAGCGCCGCCGGTTCTGCCGTCACGGTCATGGTCATCCCCACAGACGAGGAATACATGATCGCCCACGACGTCGAGCGTCTGACCAAGAACAACTAACGCGCGCATTTGCAAGTAAACGAAAGGCCTCCAGAGCAACAGCTCCGGAGGTCTTTTTACTGGCAAGCGGAAATTCCAGTCCCAAAGTGATCATCACCAGCAACGCCTGCGTTCCCAGCAACGGCGCCCGACCATTCAGATTCTCAGCCCCAGCTCGTAGCCAAGCCGCCGTCCACCCCAGATACCCTGATTGCTACGTGGCGGTAGAAGGCCGTACGGGCTAACCCCTGAAAACAATCCGCAGACCAGAAACGCCCCCGTTCGTAGCTCCGGAGGAGCAGAACGGGGGCGTTTCATTGGTCGAGGACGTTTTCAGGGGTTAGCCCGTACGGCCTTCGGGCGAGTGCGTGCGCTACTCAGCCATCTGAGCCTGGACGGCAGTGATGGCCACGACACCCACGATGTCGTCGGCAGAGCAGCCGCGCGAAAGGTCGTTAACCGGCTTGGCGATGCCCTGCAGGATGGGGCCGTAGGCGTCGGCACCGGCGAAGCGCTGGACCAGCTTGTAGCCGATGTTGCCGGCCTCGAGGTCGGGGAACACCAGCACGTTGGCCTTGCCGGCAACGGAGGAGCCGGGGGCCTTGAGCTGGGCGACGGTGGGGACGATGGCGGCATCGAGCTGCAGGTCGCCGTCGATGGCGAGCTCGGGAGCCTTCTCCTTGCAGAACTTCACGGCCTCCTGGACCTTCTTGGCGACCTCGCCGCCGGCGGAGCCCATGGTGGAGTAGGAGAGCATGGCCACGTGCGGCTCAACGTTGCCCATGAAGATGGACCAGGAGTGAGCCGAGGCGATGGCGATCTCGGAGAGTTCGTCAGAGGACGGGTTGATGTTGAGGCCGCAGTCGGCGAAGATCAGCGTGCCGTCGGTGCCGAACTGCGGGGTGTCGGTGCACATCACGAAGAAGGCCGAGACCAGCTTGGTGCCCGGGGCGGTCTTGAGAATCTGAAGCGCAGGGCGCAGGGTATCGGCGGTGGAGTGGCAGGCGCCGGAGACCAGGCCGTCGGCGTCGCCCATCTTGACCATCATGGTGCCAAAGT
>CAJMAZ010000055.1:0-12361 GCA_905211535.1 uncultured Collinsella sp.
AATTGTATCAGGGAGGACTGACCAAGCCGCCCATAGAATCAGAAATGGAAGAATAGAGAGGATGAAAGATGATAACACTGCAGTAATTTTTTTTGAGGCTCTCATCGATTCCGCATCTCCTTGCGCGCCCACATTCCACTCCGCCTTAAATCAAGTATACGTTTTGGAACGGGATGTCACTCCGAACGCCTTACCCTCTTAGTGTGAATGCCGCTGCGGCATTGTTGACTCATCCTTAGTAATCGCGTCTATCCTCTGCAGCATCAGCCAAAGCAATCCGAGAGGAGCCGCACATGCATGCAGCGGAAATTCCTTTCGGGGGGGGGTATCTCCCAGATTTACCCGCCGCCCGAAGGGGCAGTCGACAGTTGAGTACGTACTGATCATCGCGATCATCGTCCTGGTGGTGCTGATCGCGGGACCGTGGGTCTCGTCGGCGATCACAAACCAGTTCAACACGGTGGCGGGGACGCTCGGCAACGGAATCTCAAAGGGGAGCTGGGAGTCGGGCGGCACGGGCGGCGGCAACGGGTCGTTGACCGACGCCGACATCGTGGACCCCGTTCACGGGATAGCGTTCGCCGTGTACTCGGAGGACGACCACGGCCTCATGTTCTACAAGCGCCGCGGGGTCCCCAGAGTCGGTGACATGCTCAACAGCCGCCGCGTGACGGCGGTGTATACGGGGTTCGAAAATGGATACGCCACCGCGACCGTGGGAAACGACGGCAAGACGACTGCCCCCTGGTGGCCTAACAGAAATAATATCGTGGCCGTAAAGGCCATTGACGATGGCATAGAAATCCACTCGTTGGCATTTTGCTTTCAGTACATGGAGAACTGCAAGAGCTTTGATCTGGCAAAGTTCGACATGTCGAACTGCACTAATCTGCAGCACGCATTCGCGTATTGCGGCAATGCGACTTCCTTCAGTATTTCAAGCTGGGATACGTCCTCGGTCGTCGAATTCGACTCGGCGCTCAAAAACCTTTACAAGGTCGAGGAGATTGACATCTCCGGATGGTCGACGCGGAAAGCCGGCGATTTACGTCTCCTTTTTCCACCGACAGCTCGCTGAAAAGCGTGAAATTTGGACCAGGGTGGAAGACCTCAGATGTTATGGATATGCTCGGCATGTTTAGCTATTGCAAAAATCTAAACCTCGACTGTTCCGATTGGAATGTCCCAACCTATGCCAATCATAGTGACTTCAATCACTGCGCCCCCGGCGTTATCCTCCCGAAGGCGTGGCAGTAGGTCTGAAGAAACAAAACGGCAAGCAGTTTATGTGGCGCGGGCACCCGTGCCGCCGTTGCCTCAGCGGCACGTTACGGGCTAGTCGGTTCGCTTTAACGTACGCTCTGCATGCAATATCAATCCCCATGCGAAGGGAGTGTCGCATATGCATGCAGCGGCAATTAACCTTCGGGGGGGGGTATCTCCTAGGAATACCCGCCTCCGAGGGCAATCTATCATCGAGTACGTCCTGATCATCGCGGTCATCGGCCTGGTCATCGTGTTCGCGGGGCCCGGCGTGGCCGGGGCCATCCGAAACCAGTTCAACCTGGTCGGCAACACTGTGAACAATGGGACGACCGGCGGCATCGAGGGAGGTGCGGCTGGTGGAGGCTCCGCTGGGGCCGATTCCGCGACCGTCCAGGCGGCTATCGCTAAGGACGCGAAGGACTGGACGCTCGATGAGCAGAAGGCGGTCGCCGAGGACATCGCCGCGAAGGGCGAGGCGTCGCCGGCGTACGCAAAGGCCGAGGCCGCTATGAATGCGGGGACGAAATGGTCCGTCAAGCTGACGAACAGCAAGACGCTCGAATACCGCATCGTCGGCATCAACCACGATGATCTGGCCGACGGTTCCGGCAAGGTGGGTTTGACGTTCGAGGTAGCCAACACTGTCTTGGGCGCTCAGAGAATGAACGCAACCGGCACCAACGCTGGCGGTTGGGAGAAGTCGGAGCTTCGCAGCCGCCTCAACAGCGGTGACCTCTGGTCGCTCCTGCCCAGCGGGCTCCAGTCCAAGGTGAAGTCTGTCAAGAAGATGACCGACAACAAGGGCGGCGGTACCGCCGGCACGCCTTCGGCCACGACCGACAAGGTCTTCCTGCTCTCTACGACCGAGATATACGGGGACATGCAGTCCGATGGCACCCAGTACGAGTTCTACAAGTCCAAGGGCGTGACGACGTCGAACTACTCCGGAGCTTCGTCGAGTTACCATCATTGGACTCGCTCCGTGACTCCGAGCGCCTCCACGGGCTTCCGCTTTGTCGTTGGCAACGGCGACTGGGACTACAGCAACGCGACTGGCGTCCCCTATGTGTTCCCCGTTTTCTCCTTCTAATTCATCTTTCTGTCTTTAGATTCATCTGTTAAGCCCGCACAGGCTGCGCGGGCTTTTCTTTTGGCAAGTGTACGAACGGTTTAGGTTCGCGGCACAGGTATTCGGGTTGAGGAGAAATAGGGTCATACAGCGGCTCTCAGAGCGCCAGCCGCACTCCTCCGCCATTACCTCTGCGGCGTCCTCGTATAGAGCCCGTCCTGCTTTGCGTTTCGTTGCAACAGCCCACTTGTCCACCGATCAAGTGAACTACTGGAATAAATACAGCGACACGCTTGTTCGTCACAGTCGCTATATCTGTGTAAATCGCCGCGATAAATACAGCCTGTACTCGGCCGTATACCAGCTACGCGTATGTAGATTCACATCGCGTTAATAAATAGGCTCAACCGTGTGCAAAACGCGCAAGTAGCCGCAAAAGGCGATTATCGCGTAGGTAGATTTTTGGCACCCTGTTGCTTAATCAAAATTAAGCAATTGCTTAAAACAAAAAAGGTCAGGCACTAGGTGCCTGACCTTCAAACTTCTGGTCGGGACGACTGGATTCGAACCAGCGACCCCTTGACCCCCAGTCAAGTGCGCTACCAAGCTGCGCCACGTCCCGAAGCTTTTGTCTGTTGCTCTGCTCTCGCTCGCAACAGGGAGTATATTAACCCGAAACTTTAGACTTGTGCAAGAACTTTTTTATAAATTTTGAAGCAAGTCCAAAATTGTATCTGCGAGCTGGGGTTTTGTTAGTACGGGAAGTTCTTGCGTACCCGCTGTACTCACGATCCAGGCCTTGTTGGTGTCGGTCCCAAAGCCCGAATCGGTGCGTGAGACATCGTTGGCGATAATTACATCGCAGCCCTTGCGAGCCAATTTGCGCTCGGCATACTCGACAACGTTATCGGTCTCGGCCGCAAATCCGATCACGCACCGCTCGCCCTTCTGGCGCGAGAGCTCGGCCAAAATATCGACCGTCTCGACCAGTTCGATGCGATCCAAGCGCTCGTTGGCCTTTTTGAGCTTATGGTTGGCAGGGGTGGCGGGGGTATAGTCGGCGACGGCAGCGGCGCAAATGGCCGCATCGGCCGTCTGGAAGGCGCTCAGGGCAGCCTGGAGCATCTCTGCGGCGGTCTGCACGCGTACGCACTCTACGCCGCGGGGCGCATCGAGTGATGCCGGTCCCAACACGAGCGTGACCACAGCGCCGCGGCGTGCGGCCTCCCCTGCCAGGGCGATGCCCATCTTGCCCGACGATCGGTTGCCAATAAAGCGCACAGGATCGATCGGTTCGTGCGTGGGGCCGGCGGTAATCACGATGCGCTTACCTGCCAGGTCTTGAGGCGCGGAGTTGAGCACCTCACAGACAGCCTCGACGATGTCCTCGGGCTCGCTCATGCGGCCCGTGTCCACGTCGCCGCAGGCAAGGTAGCCGCTGCCGGGGCCAACCACGTGCACCCCGCGGTCGTGCAGCGTGGCCATATTGGCCTGCGTCGCCGGTGCCTTCCACATGCCGTTGTTCATAGCAGGTGCGATCACGATGGGTCGCGGCGTCGCAAGCAGCGTGGTGGAGATAAGGTCATCGGCGATGCCGTTGGCCATCTTGGCGATGATATTGGCCGTCGCGGGCGCCACGACCACCAGATCGGGCTCCTGCGCCAGCGAAATGTGGTGGATGGGGTCGGAGGGGTCGTCGAACAGGCCCACGGCAACGGTCTCGTTGGTGAGCGCACGAAAGGTGAGCGGGCCCACAAACTCCGTGGCATGCTCGCTCATAACGACCTTGACACGCGCGCCGCGCTTTTGCAGCAGGCGCACGATATTGCACGACTTATAGGCGGCGATCCCGCCGGTAATGCCCAGCAGGATCGTTTTTCCCTCAAGTTGCATTGAATTGTTGGATGCCGCGGTCATCGCTAGGCTTCCTTGCTCGGGAGTACCAGGAGGCGGTGGCAGTACGGGCAGTGCGTAATCTCGCTACCGTCGTGGTTGAGGTCGCTCATGGACGATGCCTGCAGCGCGGTGTGGCAGACCGTGGGGATGTTGCCCTGGATGGTCTCGACGGCTAGGCCGCGGAACTGCTTGAGCAGACGCTCGTAGTCGGTGAGCACGTCGGCCGGCAGCGTAGCGGCAAGCGCGGTGCGCTCCTTGGTGGCGGCGTCAATCTGAGCCTGCAGGTCGGCAGCCTTGGCGCGGGCGGCCTTGGTATCGGCCTTCACGCCCTCCTCGAACTTGGCGATGATTGCCTGCGCGCGGGCCTCGCGGTCGAGCGCCTCCTTGTGGGCGACAACGACGTCCTTGCGGGTGTGCTCAATCTTGTCCAGACGCTTGGCCAGGGTGGCGAGTTCATTCTCCAGGTCCTGAACCTCGCGGTAGTCGGAGCCGTCGACGTGGCGCTTCCTGGCAGCCTCGATGGCGTTGTTGGTCTGAATCTCGGTGGTGTTGAGATCGTCGAGCTCAATGTCCAGATCCTTACGCTGGGCGTAGAGCTTGGTCATCTCGGTCTTGAGCTTAACGTAGGTCTTGCGCTTGGAAGCGAGCTCCTTGAGCTCCGGCATATTGGCAAGTTCGCTCTTGTTGCGGGCGAGCTCCAAATCGATCTGTTGCAGCTTGAGTAGCGTAGCGCCGGCGCTCATAAGTTCTCTCCTTTTGTCACAGTCCACCATTGGCAAGGGTTCAGTATTTTAATCGCATGACGGGGGTCGACCCCGGCGTCAACTGCAGAGTTCATCAATATATCAACGAACGGCTCCTCAGAGCGGTCGTGGCCGAGCAAGATCACCGGCAGCCCGCGCAAGGTAAGGTCTTGCGCCACGTGGTAGCCTGCCTCGCCCGTCACGACAACATCTGCGCCTGCGGCGATGGCGAGCTCTCCAAAGTCGCCCAGGGAGCCGCCCAAAATGGCGACGGTGCGGCACGGGCGATCGGCTTCGCCCCACACACGCGGGTCGCTGCCGAAGGCCGTGGCAGCACGGGTGGCAAGGTTGCGCAGCGTGCACGGGTCGTTGAGCGTTGCAAGTGCGCCCAGGCCGGTGGCCTCGGGGTCGTCCACGTGCTCCAGTGAGCTCACGGGTGTGGCACCCAGCAGCTTGCTCAGGCAGACACGGGCTTCGTGCGAGCGGTCCAGGTTGGTGTGGAGCGAGATAATGCTCACCCCGCAGCGGGCAGCCTCGTAGAGGGCCGCGCTGCACTGGGGTCGTGTGGCATCCGCCGGACAAAAGGCCTCGGGTGCCTTGATGTATATGGGATGATGCGTCAGCAGCACGTTGGCGCCGGCTTCTTGGGCGCGGCGAACATTAGCCACGGTCGCATCGAGTGCGCAGGCAACGCCGGTGATCTCCGCGGCCGGATCGCCAACGGAGAGTCCTACGTGATCCCAGCCCTCGGCGTCCGCCTTGGGATAGCGTGCCAGCAGCGCGCGCTCAAGCTCGGCGACGATCATGCGGCACCCACGATCGAGAGCAGCGTCTGGGCGAACTCGTCCAGATCGCTCGGATTCACGCGGTCATCAAAGGAAATGCGCAGTGCGCCCAATGCCTGCTCGCGACCGATGCCCATCGCGCTCAATACGTGGCTGGGATCCATGCTGCCGCTAGTGCATGCCGAGCCTGCCGATACCTCAAAACCGGCGGCGTCGAGCTTGATGATGAGCTCCTCGGAGTCCATGCCGTCAATGTAGATCGATACCATGCCGGGCAGACGGTCGGCATGCGCGTAGTCACCCATGGTGGCATGAATGCGCGGATGGGCCGTAAGCGTGGCGTAGAGCTTGTCGGAAAGGGCTTGCAGCTTCTCGCGCTCCTGAGCGACACGGGGCGTCAGCGTGCGGGCGGCAGCGGCAAAAGCCAGCTGTGTACGCAGGTCCTGCGTGCCCGCGCGACGTCCGGCTTCCTGTCCTCCGCCAAAGATGCGCGGGCGCAGCGGAGTGCGGGTCTTAACGTAGAGCGCGCCGGATGCCACAGGACCGCCAATCTTGTGGGCGGCGACGGACATGGCATCGACGCCCAGCTCGGTGACATCGAGCGGAATATGCAGATACCCCTGGATGGCATCGGTGTGGAACAGGGCACCCACGGTATGCGCGGCCGCGGCAAGCTCGCAGATGGGCTGCACCACGCCGGTCTCGTTGTTGGCAACCATGATGCTCACGAGTGCCACGTCGTCGCCTAACAGCTCGACAAGCGCGGCAGGCTCAATATAGCCCGCACGGCAGGGCTGCACCAGCTCGACGGTAAATCCGGCGGCACGCAGCAGCGGCAGGTTGTCCAGAATCGAATCGTGCTCGATGGCAGATACGATTACGCGGTTACGCTTACGGTCGCGCTGACGGGCGCCCTCGGCAAGTCCGAGGAGCGCCAGCTGGTTTGCCTCGGTACCGCCGTTGGTCAAGATGATCTCGGACGGACGGACGCGCTCGCCAAAGCTGCGGGCAATCTCGCGACGCGCGACTTCAAGGCGCGCAGCGGCCTTGCGGCCGAGCGAATGCAGCGAGTTGGGGTTGACGCCGGCAAGCTCGCTGTCGTCGTATTCGCGCTGCGCAAGGCGCGCCTCGGCGCGCATGGGCGTCGAGGCGGCATAGTCAAGATTCACGGGTATGCGGTTTTGACCTGCGGTCATAAGGGTTTATGCCTCCTGTGCGGCCTCGTTGCCCAGCTTCTGCAGCAGCGCAACCTCGGCAGCGGGATCTTCGGATTTAAATACGGCGGAGCCGGCTACGAGCACGTTGGCGCCAGCCTTGACGACCTCGGCAATGTTCTTGGATGAAATACCGCCGTCGACCTCGATGAGGGGCGAAACGCCGTGACGCTCGCACATGGCTTTGAGCTCGTGCAGTTTGGCAATGGTACCGGGGATAAAGCTCTGGCCGCCAAAGCCCGGGTTCACACTCATGAGCAGCACCATATCGACGATGTCGATGATGCTCTCGAGCACGCACACGGGGGTGGCGGGGTTGAGCACCACACCGGCCTTGACGCCGCGCTGCTGAAGATGGGTGAGCGTGCGGTGCAGGTGCGTGGAGGCCTCGTAGTGCACGGTGATCATGTCGGCACCGGCGTCGGCGTACCAATCGACCGTTTCGTCGGGGTTCGACACCATCAGGTGCGCGTCGACCGGTACATCGGTGGAGCGCTTGACGGCCTTGAGGATGTCAACGCCAAAGGTGAGGTTGCCGGTAAAGTGACCGTCCATAACGTCGAAGTGCACAAAGTCGGCACCGGCGATTTTGTCGAGCTCGCCCTTGAGGTTGGCCATGTCGGCCGAAAGGACGGACGGAGCGATTTTAATGGAACCCATGGTAGAAGCCTTTCTGCGTTAGTCGGTGAGTCCGTAGAACTCTTGAGAAGGGACGCGATCGGTAAGAATCTCGAGTGCCCTATCCAAAGTAACACCGTTGTAGAGCGTTTGCTCCACGGCAAAGGTGAGCGGAATGTCTACGCCCAGTGAACGGGCGAGCTCGCTGACGCTGCGGGCCGCGACGGCGCCTTCGACCACCATATGCGTGCGCGTCTGATACTCGTCGAGCGACACGCCATGAGCGAACTCGTAGCCAAAGGTGCGGTTGCGCGAATGCTCCGAGGTGCAGGTGGCAATGAGGTCGCCCATGCCGGCAAGCCCCATGCAGGTCATAGCCTGCCCGCCGCGGGCATGCACCAGACGGCTGATCTCGGCCAGGCCGCGCGTCATGATAAGGGCGAGCGTATTGTCGCCCGCGCCGGTGCCGGCGGAGATGCCACATACGATGGCGATGACGTTTTTCATGGCGCCGCAGACTTCGACACCGGTCATGTCTTGCGACAGATAGATGCGGAAGGCCGTGGACAGGAGCAGTTCCTTAAAGGTCTCCCCTATCTGCGGATCTTTGCTTGCGATGACGGCGGCAGAAAGTCCGCCGCGGCAGATTTCCTCAGCATGGTTGGGGCCCGAGAGCGCCGCCACGCGCGACTCGTTGCCGATCTCGCTGGCGATGACCTCGCTCATGAGCAGGCCGGACTCGGGCTCAATGCCCTTTGTGAGGCAGAGCGCCGGGGTATCGGCGGCGATAAAGGGAGCGGCCTGGTGGCACACGCTGCGAAGGTGCGTCGAAGGAACGGCAAAGATGATGGCCTCAGCACCGTCGAGCGCCTGCGCCAGGTCCGTCGTGGCGACGACGTTGCCGGGCAGCTTGTAGCCCACAAGGTAGCGGGGGTTGCGGTGCTCGCCGTTAATGCCGGAGGCCGTCTGCTCGCTGTGGGCCCACATGGTCACGCGCTCGGCCCGCGCGGCGGCAAGGCCCGCGATGGCGGTTCCCCAGGAGCCGGAGCCAATCAGCGCAACATTCATGACTCTCTCCTACTTATCGTCGGGCTCGGTGACGCGCTTGGTAAACGAGAGCTTGGACTCCTTACCCGTCATGAGCTTTTTGATGTTCGCACGATGGGCCCACACCACAGTAATGCCGATCAGCGCCATGCAAAACTTAAGTCCGAGGCTGCTGTACGGAAAGACCGCGCAGGCAGCGATGGGAAGACCGATGGCCGCGGCAAGCGAGCCCACCGACACAAACTTGGTGATGGCGACGGCCACGATAAACATGCCCAGCAGCGAAAGTCCGATGGGCCAGTACCAGGCGAGGATGACGCCCAGACCAACTGCGATGCCCTTGCCGCCATGGAAGTTGAGGTAGGGCGAGAAGATATGGCCCCACACGGCTGCCAGGCAGATGGCGCCGAGCATCCAGTCGCCGGCGGCACCGGGGGCCATAATGCTCACGGGGAAGCCATAGCCCAAGTCGGCAATGAGCGGACGCGCGATAAGGACGCAGATGGCGCCCTTAAGGCAGTCGAGCAGCAGCGTGAGCGCGGCCACCTTGGGGCCGGCCACACGCAGGGCGTTGGTGGTGCCGATGTTGCCGGAGCCCGCCTTGCGGATGTCGGTGTGGTTGAACACGCGGCCCAGGATCAGGCCAAACGGAATCGCTCCGATAAAGAACGAGACCACGGCGCAGATGGCGGTCAGAAGAATCGGATTATGCATCCTTTTGCTCCTTCTTCCTGAAGAAGAGTCGAATGGGTGTGCCGGCAAAGTCGAAGGTCGAGCGCATGCGGTTCTCGACGTAGCGCTGGTAGGTGTCGTTGACCAAGTCGCTGTGGTTGACGAAGAACGTGAACGTCGGCGGGTTGACGCCCGTCTGGGTCACGTAGTGCATGCGCAGGCGGCGCTTGCCGTCCACCACAGTATGACCGAACTCGCGCAGGTCGGTGAGGAACGTGTTGAGGCGCGAGGTGCTGATCTTTTGCGAGCGCGTCTTTTCGGCGGCGTCGACCATCGCCCAGATCTTCTCGACGCTGCGGCCGGTCAGGGCAGAGATGCGCAGGTACTGGGCCCAGGGAGCCATAACGCCCAGACGGCGGTCGATGGTCTCCATGCAGGCCTCGCGCTTGCGGTCGTCGTCGAGTAGGTCCCACTTGTTGAGCAGCACCACGATGGCGCAGCCGCGCTCGATGGCAAGACCCATGACCTTCTGGTCCTGCTCGGTAACGCCCACGGAGGCATCGACGACGAGCAGCGCCACGTCGGCGCGGTCGATGGCACGCAGGCCGCGGACCATGGAGTAGTACTCGATGTTCTCGTACACAGTGCTTTTCTTACGGATGCCCGCGGTGTCGACCATGCGGTAGTGCTTACCGTTGCGCTCGACGACCGTGTCGATGGCGTCGCGCGTGGTGCCGGCAATGTTGGACACGATGGAGCGGTCGGCGCCCAGGATGCGGTTGAACAGCGAGGACTTACCGGCGTTGGGGCGGCCGATGATGGCGACGTTCAGCGCGTCGGGGAACTCGTCGGCGACCTCGTCCTCTTCCTCGGGCAACAGGGCCACGATGTCGTCGAGCAGGTCGCCCGTGCCGTGGCCGTGCAGGGCCGAGAGCGGCGTGGGTTCACCGATGCCGAGCGAATAGAACTCCCAGATGCTGTCGTTTTCGCGGTCGGGATTGTCGAGCTTGTTCACCAGCAGAAAGACCGGCTTGTCACAGCGCTTGAGCATGCGGGCGACCGACTCGTCCTCCTCGGTGACGCCGGTGCGGCCGTCGACCACAAACAGGATGACGGCGGCTTCCTCGGCGGCGGCGAGGGCCTGGTCGCGAATGGACGTGGCGAAGACGTCATCGCTCTTGAGCGGTTCGATGCCGCCCGTGTCGACGATGGTGAACTCGCGGCCGTTCCAATCGGCCGTGTGGTACGAGCGGTCGCGCGTGACGCCGCGGGACTCGTGGACGATGGCATCCGAGGTCTGGGCCAGGCGGTTAACGAGCGTGGACTTGCCCACGTTGGGGCGTCCGACGACGGCGACGATAGGTTTCATCTGCTCTCCTTTAATGGGTAGGGTCAGCGGAATTAGTAGAGTCGGCAGGCACAATGCCAAGGATGTGCTCCAGGGTATCGAGCAGCTCATGCGGCATGGTCGACACCACATGAACCTCGGCGCCGCGACAGGTAAGGCTTGCGAGTAAATCGTCACGATGATACTCGTCAAGCGTCATGCCGTCAGCGTTGAACATGAGCTTAGGCACAAAGAGCATAACCCCCGACAGGTCTTGGGGTAGCTGCTCCAGAATGTCACACGCGACGATGAGGCCGGTCACGTCCACGTTGCCGCCAAAGTAGCGGTTCTTGATGGCCGTGACGGTGCCGGCGAGCCCCTGTGGCGATTCCACAAAGCGCGCCACGGTGTCGCGTGCGCTGGCGCCGGAGAGGCACAGGAGGCGCTGGCTACGGGCGGCAATGGCCTCGCGGACGTGGGCTAGGCGCTCGGCGTCGGCGGTAAGCACGTCGTCGGTCTCGTCCAGATAGGAGCGGATCATGCCGATGCCGTCGTAGTACTGCGGGTACCCGTCGTAAAAGTCTGCCTCGGGAGGATCGATGCCGGCGTCCAGATAGAACTCGTCGCTCATCTGGAAGGTGTGGCGGCCAAAGCGCTCATAGGCGCGGTCCTGGTATGGCCGGATCATGGCAATGGTCTCGCGCGCCAGCTCGGGCTTGTCGCTGTATGACCAGCTAAAGCGGTTTTGGTGCTTGGTAAAGCCGAGCGGCACGATGCCTAGGCTGGTGATTTGCTCGTGCTCCTCGCAAAAGCGCAGGGTGTTTTCCAGCTCCTCGCCGTCGTTCATGCCGGGGCACAACACGATCTGCGCGTGAATCTCGATGCCGGCGGCCATGATGGTCTCGAGTACGTCCATGCCTCGCTGGGCGTTGCGGCCCATCATACGGCGGCGGACGTCGGGGCTTACGGCGTGGACCGATACGTTCATGGGGCTCATGTTACGCTCGATGACGTTTTGCACGTCCTCGTCGGTGAGGTTCGTGAGCGTGACAAAGTTGCCCTGCAAAAAGCTTAGGCGATAGTCGTCGTCGCGAATATAGAGCGTTGAGCGACCGCCCTTGGGGAGCATCGTCATAAAGCAGAACACGCAGGCGTTCACGCAGGTACGCATGCCATCGAAGATGGGGCCGTCGAACTCCAGCCCCCAGTCCTCTCCCGGGAAGCGGTCGAGCTCGACGGGGGTGACGCTGTTGTCGCGCGGGTCGAATACCTCGAGGTCGACGGTGTCGTCGTCGGCCTCCCAGAGCCACACGATCATATCGGTCAGCTGCTCGCCGTTGACCGTAAGCACGCGCATGCCCGGCTCGATACCCACATCCCATGCGGGCGACTCGGGACGCACGTTCTTAACGAGCGCGCCCTCACCCGGCTCGGGGTCGCGGCTGCGCCCGTAATCGGCCACCTCGGCGGCGTATGCGGGTACGGTCTGGTCCATGATTAGTGGCAAAGCTCCTTGATGCGCGCGACGGCGCGCTCGATGTGTTCTTGCGGGGTGGAGGCTCCGGCGGTGATGCCGATGTGGTGAGCGTCGGTAAACCACGCGGCTTGGAGCTCAGAAGCTTCCTCGATGTGATACGTGCGCTCGCAGGCGTCTGCGCAAATCTGCGCCAGGCGGCGGGTGTTGCCCGAGTTCTTGCCGCCCACGATGACCATGCAGTCGCAGC
>CAJMAZ010000056.1:0-11990 GCA_905211535.1 uncultured Collinsella sp.
CCCACGCCGGTTTCCCGGGGATGTCTCGCGCCATCCCCGCACCCCTGCGCGCCAAGGGGCTGCTGCCCCTTGGAACCTTGCTTAAGGAAACTCGAGGGTGCGTGACGAGTTTTGGGATTTTTGCGTTTGCCGTCGATGGGCTCCTGTCCGGCATATACACGCTCTGACCCGGAATCCGGTGGCGGGGGGCTATTTCGTGGCGCCGCAGCCCGAGCACTTGTACCCGGTGGTCACGGTCTCGTCCCATGCCGCACTTACCTGAACCTGTTCGTTGTAAGCATCGGAAACCTTTACCTGTTCGTCATAAGCCGCCTGCACAGTACGAGTTTCTGAATGACAAGAACCACAGTTACCGCCATTAAGCAACGAGTTCTTAATATGAGCAGCTTCGTTCCCGGTAATATCCGCACCGCAGTTATTGCAAATGTTGACATACTTCACAACCGCATCGTGGTGGACGGTCTTGTACTGCGCATCGTGGTGGACGGTCTTGTACTGCGCGTCGTGATGGACGGTCTTGGTCTGGGCAACCCAGTTGTGCCGATGGGAGACGGCTCCCTGCGCGGAGGAGTTTCCCGATCCTGATCCGCCGGAGTCCTTACCGCTCTTCCCGGACGACGGGACGTTCGAGCCGTTACCCGTCGTCCTACTCTCGTTCGCAGCGGCTTCCCCAGCCTGGGCGTCTTCGGTCGTCGGTCCGGAGACTTCGTTCATGTCGCCTCGCGCGACGGAGCTCGTCTCATTGTCTTCTTCGGTTGTTCCCGCGGCTTCTCCCTGCATGGACGCAGCCGAATTGCCTTCGTCTTTATTTCCCATGGGCATGGCGTGCGGCCAGGCGAGAGCGAGGATTGCGGCGAGCAGGACGGCCGCCGTCGCTATCGCCTTCCTCTTCGACTTCGCTTGCGTGATGATTGCCGCCACGAGTCGCCTGTTTCCGCATGGTTCGGTGCCCCTGTCGCGCCTAATCTCCATTGACGAACACCACCGCGCTCCACTCGGAGGAAAGGGTTAGCGTGAGGGAGCCCCTGCGGTCGGACAGCTTAAAGTTTGTCGCCTCGCCCCCGACGGTCACCGTCCCCTCGTAGATTAAGGGTCGCGGCGACGATCCGTCCGAGCTCACCCACTGGGAGGTCACGTCGAGCTCGTATTCGCCGGAATGGTCCGAGGCGAGCCATGAGCTCTCGCGCGGGGCGTCGGTGTAAGAGCCCTTCCTCTGGTATTCGCCCTTCGTGAATGCGAGCGAGCCGTCGTCGAACGAGAGCGTCTCTGCGACGGTTTGGGTCGAGGGCGGGTTCTTCACCGACCAGGTGGCACTCTCCAGTGTGTCTCTCACCCTGTCGGGCGTGGCCGCCGTGTATTCGTCGTAGTAGGACTTTGCCGCCGACTCGTCCTCGAAGTACCTCTCGCCGTAGTCTTCGCACCCCAAGGGCACGTAGCTCCCGTCGTCCTGCCTCACGAGCGTAACGGTGCCTAGCTGCGAGGAGGACAGAACCACATCGTCGCCCTCGGCTTCCCAATCGCCGCTGAGCTCCTGGGAGCCGACATAGTGCCAGGTGCTCTCTTCGAACTTGATCGTCGACGCGGATCCGGGCTTGTTCGCGCACACCTTGCCAAGGGCCACGCTGCCGCAAACCGAGTAGTAGTAGAGGGTCTTGCCGCTGATGCTGCTCTTGCCGCACCCGGCGAGCCCGAGCGAGCCCATGACGGCGAGGCGTCCCGCTGCGAGAAACGCCCTCCTAGAGATTTCAATGTTCATCGTGCTTCCTCCCAGATTGAAATCCTCTGATTCCCGTATTGTATTTCAAATTGTCACTTATATAGGTGTGACTTATATAGAACAGGGCCGAATCATTGACACCGACGGTAAGGAGGTGCCGATGACTCAACTGGGCCCCAAGATGCGCGTGGGGCTTCGCGTCAAGGAATTGAGGGCCGGGCTCGGCGTGAGCCAAGAGGCCTTCGCATATTCCATCGAGATGTCGCGCACCTATTTCGCCGAAGTCGAGACCGGCAAGCGCAACGTCTCCATCGAGAATATCGAGCGCATCGCAGGCGGGCTCGGCGTCTCCTTGAGAGAGTTTTTCGATTCAGACCTGTTCGATGGCTAGCTCGGCTGCCGGCTTCTGGCGTCATTTTTCGACGCTATGGCTCGAATGCTACGCATCGCTTTGGATTCGGTTTTCCGCCACGAAGTGGCGGTGCAGGATAAGGCTCCACTACGTTTCGCCGAAGGCGAACGGCGCAACTCGGCGAGCCGAGTTCGAATGCGCAGGTCAAAGCCTGAGCGGTGCATCAAAAGGGCCCGCGCCCGCGCGTAGTGCACGGGTGCGGGCGCGTAGTCTTATGGGACGTTCTTGCTGGTAACGGGCGATTATGGGGGGGCTAGAACCCCTCGGGAACGTAGCTGTCGGCCGCTTTCCGCCCCGCCGCTGCGATGTTGTTTACAACGATGCCATTCCATACCCTCGGTACCTCCTTGTTTCGCATTCTGCGAGAAGCGATGGACCGCTCCATAAGCGTGCGCTCGGCCTCGGGCGATGTCATGCCGAGCATGCCGCCCACAAACGTTTCGGTAACGTCTCGGCTGGGGAAGGCCATAGGTACGCCGTCGTGGATCACGAGCGCGCCTGTTTCGCGGCCCGTCCAGCGCTGGATCTCGTCTGGAGTTATGAGGGGCCTGCGCACGAGGCCCTCGCTCGTTCCCGTCGAGCCAGTGTTCACTCCTTTTGTGCGGCTTGTGGATTGCGCAACCGCTGTGTAGGACCCCATGGACTCGGAGAGCTTGCGGGCGGTTTCGAGGTTCGAGCACGAGAGTACGACCTTGTCCTTGAGGAGGTCTAGGATGGTCTCGGCTTCTTCGCGGCTGTAGCCGGAGACCGATTGCAATTGAAGTAGCGACTGGCAGAACCACAGGACGCGGATCCCCTCTGACCTCATTTCACCGAGGTCCTGGACGATGCGTTCGTTGCGGCCGAGGGAGGCCGCCTCGTCGAGGAGGAGGACGGTCTCTACGGGACAGCGGCCGGCGTGGGCGCCGGCGCAGGAGCGCAGCGCCGAGAGCGCCTGGGAAACGAACGTCTGCACGAGCCGCTTGTAGTTTCCGGTCGCTGAGGAGGACGAGACGAAGACCACCGTGGGCTCCTCGCCGATGCCGTCGAGCCCGCACTCGTCGTCGTGCAGCATCCTCGCCACGTTGCCGTCGATGTATTCGGTCAGGCAATTGCTGAGGGTCGAGACGATGCCCGGGCCGCCTCCGTGCTCGCCGTTGAGGCCTCCGAGAAAGGGGAGTGCGGGGTCACCTGAAGGCAGAGATGCCGCCAGGGCGGCGACGCGCTCGAGCGCTCCCTTCTCGCCCGAGGGCGAGATCGCCGCGGCGACGGACATGACGGTCTTTTCCTCATTGGGGATGGACGGACCCTCGATGAGGGCAAGGGAGATGCCGACGAACAGGTTCCGGGCCCCGTCATAAAAGAACGGCTGTCCCTTCGACGGTGCGGGCACTATGCAGCGCGCGACTTCCCGCAGCTCGCGGGTGCATCCGCCGGTTCCCTCCGCATTAAAGGCTTCCTTCGCCCTCTCGAGCGGGTCGAACCGCGCCGAAGAGGCGGGCGAATCGAACATCACGTCGACGATGCGATGCGTGCCGGCCTTTTCAAACGTCGGCTCGAGAAAGGCGCGGAGCTCCCCTTTGATGTCGTTGATGACGAGGGAACGGCCTTGCTCGAAGTTAGCCAAGGCTGACAAAATGGCGACTCGACGGCTTTTGCCCTCGCCACTCTCGGCAAGGATGCAAGCGTGGACTGAGTCGATGAGCCTGACGCTCTTTCCGATCTCGCCCACGACCAGTGTGCCGCCCGAGGGCTTGCCGCCTTCCTGCCACGATTCGCTCCGGCGCTTAAGTTCGCCGTGTGCCGAGATGAGCCTCGCGTCGCCGTGGATGGGCGCGCCGGGCGCGCGGCGTCCGCCGACCCAGGTTCCGTCGTGGAGCCAACGGGACCAATCGAGATGGTTCCAGATGCCGGCAGCCATTGAGACAGTGAGGGTTGCCGCGCATCCCACGAGGAAAGCATCGTCCTGGATCAGCTCCGGCAGGACTTCGAGCGGGTTTTGGAGCATGGTCTCGGGCAGCTCGGGCGCCATGGCGGTGCCGAAGCTGGCGAGCGTCACTGCCATGCCGACGATCCACACTCTCAACCAACGCCATATCGCGGGCAGCAGCACGAGCGCGATCATGGCCCCGATGATCGCGCCGGAGGCGACGCAGCGCTTGAGGTGCGCGGCCTCGTCGATGTTGAAACTCTTCTGCTTGCTCATAGAATCATTCCCTTCACTATCGTTTTCGCCGGTTCCAGCACGATGCCCGCCGCATCGCCCCTGATCGCGGCCGATACAGCGGCTGCGAGCGCCCTTGCGAGCGCGTGCTCGGCTTTCTGACCGACCTCATCTGACAGATCCTTCTTGTTTCTGGGGTTCTCCGTTGCGAATGCGAGCGCTTTGGTAAGGGCTCTGCTCACGGCAACCGGGGCTTTTGCCATAGAAAGCGCGTAGGACGGACATGACCGGAGACACCTCTCCGGGATAGGCCTGAGCTCGCGGACGGCTTCTCTTGCCCCCTCCAGATCTTCACTGGTGACGCAGGCGCGGACCTCGCCGACGAGCGGTTTCATGCGCTTGCGCTCCGTTGCAGGCCCGCCGTCCGGCCTTGCGGACCTCATCAGTTCCCTTTCGGGCCCCGCTGTCCGGTCGGGTGCGATGACCCTCAGCAGGGCGTTGCCCTGGCGCGCGCGTAGCTCCTGCATGGCGTCGTTCACGTAGCGGTCTCGCGCAGCGCTTTCGAGGCCTTTGAGGCCGGCGCAACGCTCCACGGACTTGCTGTAGGCGGCGCTCGCCCCTTTGATTTCAGGATGCCTCGTCCCTGCTTCCGCGATTGCGACATCGACGGCCTTGGCGACATCTGGGTGCCAGCGGCGGAGGTGCGCGTAGGAGATTCGGCCGTCCGCAGGCAGAGTGACGCCAATCTCGTCGGCGGGGATATGGCGGACGGCGTCGATCGCCCGCGACCTCGCGAGGTCGCGGGCCTCATACTCGGCCGCGAGCGCCGGGGCCAGGGCCGCGTCGGTGAGCGCGTTTCTTGCCCGGTCGAGCCTGTTGCGGGCCATGAGCGAATCGAACGAGCCATCGGACGACCACGCAATAACGTGCACGTGCTTGGAATTCGGGTGGTTCTCGTGCTCGGCGGCTACCCAACGGACGCTGGACTCGGGGATGCCCATTGCCTCGGCAAGTGCCGGCGCGAGGTTTCGGCGGCAGAAGCGCTGCCAGTCCTCCTTGCACGCGAGGTCGAGCTCGCATGCCTCGTCCCTGCGGACGCTGAGCACAACGGTAGCAATCGCGCCGTCAGCCTTTTCGAGCTCCTTGCGGGCCGTGCGGAGCTGGACGGCCCCGTTCTGGTCGAAGAGCGCGGTCGACCCGGGCCTCTCGGCGCAGTAGCCGATGAGTCCCATCCTCTCTGCGAGCTCGTAGCGCTTGAGGTCGTCGACGGTTGCGGATTTGTCGGCCCCCTCGCGCGTGGCGACGTACTCGACGTTGTTGGTGATGACGGCGGAACGCCCGCGCGACCCGGAGAGGTGCACACGGGCGTTCACGACGAGGCTGCTACGACTTGCCATCGGACAGACGCTCCCTTGCCTCCGAGAGCGTCATGCCGCGCTGCATGAGGCCGGCCTGCTTGTCGTAAGCGGCGTAGATGTCCGAGGCGCTCACGCCATCCAGGCCCTCGAACGTGCCCTTCTCGATCTCGACCGCCGCGATGGCTGCGACGATCGAGGCACGGGTCGCGCGGTGCACGACGCGCGCGATGCGGTCCTCCTGCTCGGCGTTGCGTTCGTCGAGCATGTGGTCGAGCTGCTCGAGCAGCGGCTGCATGACGCCGCGCAGATAGGTTCCGAGCTCAGTGGAGTAGAGCGCCAGGCCGTCGGAGGCGAGCCCGGCGGCGATGAGCTCGCGGGCGGCTGCGCTGTCGCTAAGATCCTTGGAAACCCCGTAGGCGTGGAGGCGGCGATATGCCTTGTCAGGGAGCCGGAGGCTCATGACCTTCGACCCGTCTTTTCCGATGGCCATTTTAGAGTCCCTCGTTCGGGAGGGGCGCACCGACGGCGCGGAGGGCGGCGATGTTCTCGGGCGTGCGCTCGTAGGTCCTGGGCCAGAAGGTAATGGGTACCATGACGAGATCGTCGCGGGGGATTCCGTAGGCGAAGAGATAGGCCGCGATGGCATCGCTGTACTCTACGTCGTCGACGTTGAAAGTGTCGGTGAAGAAGATGCCTGTGGGGTCGTCGTTGCAGCCCTTGACGAAATAGACGCCGTTTCCGCCTTCCTTGAACGGGTTCAAGACCTTGCACTCCCGCTTCGCGTAGTAGGCGATTCCGGCGCGAACGACGCGCGTGAAACCCGGACGCTCGTTGACCCGCGCTGCTCGCGTAAAGTTCAGGCCGGGATCGGATTCCAGCAGATGGGAGAGTACGGAGTCGACGGCGTCGCCCTTGTGCTCGGGGATTGTCCCGAGGAGGTCGGCGAGGCGCGATTTCATTTTCTCGATCAGTTTCATCGTGTGTTTCCTTTCTGCCGGTGCCGCACGGGTGCCGGCAACTCGCTTGAATGTCTTGGTTAGCGATGGTTCTAGCTGCGGAGAGACTGCGTGGTGCCGAAGGTGCCGAGGAGCGGCCAAGAGTTTTGGAATCCATGGCACCTTCGGCACCGTCTGCCGAGTCTTGCAGGTGAAGGGCGGTGGACAGGGTGCCGCTGCGACATGCTGCGGCACCCAATCGGCCCTAATCCGTTTCCCGGAACACCCAACAGCGTTGCTTGCCGTATGGAGGGCAGAGGCGCTTGTTGCCCGGAACCCATCCGGGGCACTGCGACGAGAGGATGCGGCTGACCATCTTGCAGTTGGCCTTGGTCTTCTCAAGGTGGAGGGCCTTGTCGAGGATTTCGAACGTGCACATGGGATGGTCGGTGTTGCCGGGAAGATATGCGAGGACCTTCTGAACACAGGGGTCCTCCTCGACAAAACGTCCGCGCTGTGCGGCCGCCTCGACCTCCATCTCGGGCGTGAGGACGGTCGAGAAACGGGGGTCGCCCGTCTTCATCCACGTGCGGGCCTCTGCCCATGCCTGCCGGATGGCGGTAGGAAAGCCCTCGTCGAAGACGGACTTCTCCGTGCGCTCGATGCCGCAGAGCACCGGGAGGAAGCGCCTTGCGCCGCTCGTCCGCTCGCGGATGAAGTCGGCCTCGTTCGTGGTGCCGACGAAGACTACGCGCCGGGGGAAAGCTTCCGTCCGTCGACAGTAGGCTCCCCGGAACTCATCTACCTGACGTGTGATCCCGGCCTTCACGCTCTCGACGGAGCGCTCGGACATGCCGTTGAGCTCGGGGATCTCGACAATCCACTTGCCCCGGTTCTGCTCGCCCGTGAGCTTGACGTCGCCGAGGTTGATCACGGAGTCGCTGAAATACTCGTCGCGCATGGCGAGGCCCCTCGCGAAGGAGGACTTGCCGATGCCTCCGGCACCGCACAGGATGGGCATGTAATCGGCCTTGCAGCCCGGGCTGTAGACGCGGGCGATGCCCTCGCAGAACAAGATGCGCTCGACCTCCGAGACGTATGCGTTCCTCTCCGCGCCAAGGTAGACATTGAGGAGTGTCCCTACGCGCGGGATGCCGTCCCAGGTGAGGGTATCGAGCATGGCAACGAGCGGGTCATAGGCGTTGTCCTCGCCGACGATGGTCAACGCGAGCAGCATGAACTTCTCCTTCTGGAGAGAGATGATCTGCTGGAGGAGGGCGAAGAGCCGTGCGTCGTCGCTATCGCGCCACCGGCGTTCCTGCGAATCTGTATCCCAGGGCAGGGGCCCAGTCTTGAAGAGCTCGTTCGCGAGACGGTTGTAGCCGACGTTCAGGGGAAGAGACTTGAGCTCCTCGACGATCTCGTTGACCGTCGGCGGGGAGCGGCGCTCCGGGGACTGCGGCTCGGGGGCGTCGTCGTGCTTCTGCGTGCCCATCAGATCGCCTCACAAGAATGGTGACGGCGAGGGCCATTGATGGGGTGGTTCTTGGCGGAGGCAAGTGCTTCGAGCCGGCGGAGGCGAAGCTCCGTGTCGATAAGGCGCTCGACCAGCTCTTCCTCCGACAAGGGGTGGTCGAGGCGGTAGTCGCGCAAGACGGCGCGGCGTCGGGCGGAATTCATCATGCTAAGATTCATCGACAGAGTCCTCCTTACGTGTGGGCTCATGTTTTTGGGCGACGGCCGAGCTTTGGTAGGGGAGGCCGTCGTCCAGACCCAGGTTTGCGATGAGGGCGTCTTCAAGCTCCACAGGGGAGCGCTCGGGCGCGAACGATCCGGCAAAGGCGGCGAGCGTCTCAAGCGACTCGACGAGCTCGTCGTCCATATCTCCTGCGCGCCGGATACGCCGGAGTTCCGCTACGACAGGTCCCATGCGCTCCTTAACCGCCTTGCGCATACGGGTGGTTGCGACCACAGTAAAAGTGCCTTCCAGCAGGCTTCTCGCGATGAAGTCCTGCTTCGACAGACCGCTCAAAGCGACGCGGAGGTCGAGCTGGTCCGCTTCTGCGGGCGACATGCGGAAGGCGATGGTCTTGCAGCGACGGCGTCCCTTGGCGTCCACAATCGGCCTAGACATCCGACATCACCTCGTCCAGCGCCTCCACGAGGTCGTGCTGGGTCGAGGGGAAAAGATGCGAGTACATCTCCGTGACCTCGGCGGTCTCGTGACCCATGCGGTCGGCGATCGCCGTGGGCGAGTAGCCGCTGTTGATGAGCGCACTGACGTGAGAGTGGCGGATGTCGTGGATGCGGATGCGCTTCACGCCCGAGAGCTCGCAACCCCTCTTCATCTCATGCGACAACGCGTGCTTCGTGACGGGGAAGAGCCGGTCGGTAGGGGCGATCTCGGGATGTGTCGACAGATAATCACGCAGCTCCTCACGAAGGAGGCTCGGCATGACGATGTCCCGCTTCGAGGCGCGCGTCTTGGGTGGACCGATAACGTCCTCGCCCTTGATGCGGGCGTAGGAATGACGGATACGGATAACGTTGAGATTGAAGTCGATGTCTTCCGGATGGAGGGCGAGGAGCTCGCCCTCGCGACAGCCCGAGAGGTAGAGCGTGAGGAATGCAAGGTAGATGAGCGGCTTGTCCTCGATGGCCTGGGAGAAGCGCTTGAACTCGGCAGGGGTCCAGTAGAGCATCTCCTTCTCGGGGCGCTTGGAGCCGACCTTTCCCGCCGCCAACATGGGATTCTGGGGCAGGCGGTAGAATCGGACGGCGTGGTTGAAGATGGCTGAGAACTGGTTGCAGATGGTGTGGAGATAGCTCTGCGACAGGTTCTGCTCAAGGAGCCAATTCTCCCAACGCACCACGTCCGCAGCCTTGACGTCACAAAGGCGCATGGGGCCAAAAATGGGCAGGATGTACTTGTCGATAATGGCATCCTTGGTGAGCCTGGTGCCGACTCGCAGTCGAGGGTAGATGTCACGTGCGTACATGGTTTTGACGAAGGCCTCGACGGTGACCTCGACACGCTCGTCGCAGGAGGCGAGGAAGTCGCGCTCCCAAGCCACAGCCTCCTTCTTGGAGGCGAACCCGCGCTTCGTCTTCTTATGACGCTCGCCCATAGAGTTGCGATACCAAGCCTCGACTGTCCAGGTCCCGCGCTTCTTGTCGCGGCTAACTGACATTAGTCATCGCCACCTTCTGCTTAGAAGGGGCGGAGAGAAGGCGTGCCTCGAAATACGAGCGCTGAACCTTCCCGGGGATGGTCATGATTCCCTGGGCTGCAAGCTCTGTATTCAAGGTCTTGATTAGCTTGAACGAATAGGACTTGCTCATGCCCGTGATCTCGGCAACCTCCTCCGCGCCGATAAGCTGACGTGTCATATGTAGTCTCCTTTCTAGGATGGGACACCTGTTGTCCCCTTGTCTTGATTATGTCCAAAAAAAGCATTAAGTGCTACAAAAATTAGAAATTGGCTTCAATCTTGCTGCGAAAGTCGCATCTAATACATTTTCTGCACACATAAGGTTTCACGTGTACACTTGAGGCAACTATTTGTTGGAGGTGTATTTGGATGACTGCCGTCGACTGCGTCGGTGCAATTTCGGAAGCTTTGTCGTCATATGTGGTCGATAGAGAATGGGAACAGACGAGTAAACGCTGGGGAAGGCAGCAGCTGTCTCAGAAGCTGCTTCGTCTTCGTTCGACGCGAAAATGGACTCGAAAGGTGGCCGCGCAGGCAGCGGGAATCCCGGAATCGGCCTTAAGAAATTACGAGCTGATGAAGTCCGCCCCGAAGGAGGAGCATTTGGATAGACTTGCGAACGCTTTCGGAATACGGGCCGAGTCGCTGCACTATTACGACTTCAGTGATACGGATCTGATTGCTCAGGCTTTTTTCCAATTCGCCGCGACATACGGATTCGAGCCTGTTGCAAACGAGCACTATTCTGCGCTCAAGCCGACCTCGCCCTTCATGAAGGCGTTTCTAAAAAAGTGGGCCGCTCAGTATGCTCAGATCGAGAGCGACTCCGACCGAGACGACTATGAAAGATGGAAGGACAACTACGCAGCAGACTTTGATCCGTCCCAGTTTCCCCTTCGATATGAATATGATCCGCGAGAGTCCTGGGTGCCGATTACGCCCTGGCAAAATAGGATGCAGTCCAAGAAGCTGCCAGAGCTAAGGGCGCGGTGTACCCCTGCAAAGACCCAGCTGGATTTGGCCCGAGAGGCCGATCTCTCCCTCGCAACGCTACGTTCGTATGAGCAGGGGGCTAGGGTGCCGAAATATGCGGCGCTTCAAAAACTGTCCAGCGCTCTTGAGGTGAAGAGGGGAGCGCTTGTATTTACCGATTTCGGTAGTCCTGTTCAAGCTGCTCATGCGCTATTTCAGCTCTCGGCTTCATATGGATTGATTCCGGTCCAGCTGGAAGAGGGGCCGGCGCTTCTAGCGAGAGCGCCTGTTCCCGACTCTTTTCTTTTTGAATGGGCGAAGAGGTATGAAACGCGCGTGAAGCGGGCCGATGAATACGACGAATGGCTTGATCAGTTCGACTATTTCGAGCACGATAAGTCCGATGGCTATGTCGAGAAGTTCCGGCAGCATGAGATACGCCAACCGAACGGTTCATCGCTTATTGACGGCTATGTCTATAGCGATTTCTGTCCCTTTGACGAGCGATTTAAGAAGGGGTATGCCCTGCCCTAATTGTGGTCAGATTAGCCGGCGTGAGGACCAAATGAGTATCAAACGGCGATGGGAGAATGCCTGATAGAACGGACTGAGGCAAAACGAGCGCCTCATTTACCTGCGGCACCCGTTATCGAGTGGGAGTAAGCTTCTACTCTTTTGGGCGAATTGCATTGACAAAGGGCCCCACGCAATGTTGTGCGGGACTCCCTGGGCAGTCGGATCACGTGGTGGCCCCCTTTGAGAGGGTCACGAGCATCACGGTCCCGTTCTCGGAACTTGCTTCGACCTCTACAGCGCCACCGTGAAGCGCTGCGATCTCCCAGACAAGCGCTAGCCCGAGCCCTGCGCCGCCGTATGCCCTGCTGCGGGATTTATCCAGGCGAAAGAACGGTTGGAAGATGCTCTCACGGTACTGTTTGGGTATTCCAGGACCCTGGTCCTCGACCCGCAGGAACACGTGGCTATCGGTATCGCAGATAGAGACGTTGACAGTCGAGCCGGGGCGACTGTAGCGGATGGCGTTTTCGACCAGATTAAACACCAGCCGATAGAGGAGCGTATCACTTCCGATTACTAAGGCGTCTCCGGCGCAATTGAGGGCTATGCTCTTATTTTCGGCAAGTGGCGCAAGGTCGGTGAGGACCTCTTCGGACAGGGGGCCGAGTTCAACATCGTCCTCGCAGGGAACGCTGCGGAGCTCACTCATCTCGAGCAATACCTTG
>CAJMAZ010000057.1:0-11964 GCA_905211535.1 uncultured Collinsella sp.
GTTTATCACTGCCATCGGCGTGCCGATTAGGCTCTGCCGCAATCGCGGGCAACGCCGTGCCGACGGTAAAACCAATGTCGGCTGGGTCGTATTCCTGATCACTGCGTACCCGCTGAGTGTCAGCTACCTGGTGTTCTTTGCCCTGTTGATGATCAGTGCCTTTACCGGGAAATCCGTCACGGTGGGTTGATGCGCTGCCAGCAGACGGTCACGCAAAGTGCGTTTGCTCGGCGTCTGGATAGCTGCATTGGCCGTTTACCGCAACCTTAGCTCTCAGCTAATGAATTCAAATTCAATCCTTCCTACGATGTGCTGTGTGCCGGCGCGGTAGCCGGATCGTAGGAAGGATGAATAATGGCAAAAGAGGGAAAGAAGCCGATTGGCAAGATTGTCCTAGGCGTCATCGTGGTGCTGGTTATCGTCGGTGCCGTGGGCTCTATGGGCGGCAATCCAACCGATTCGTCTGCGAGCGATTCGGCAGAACCTGCCGAGGCGACACAGCGGGCTGAGGAGCAAAATGAACCGCAAGAACCGTATACCATTGCTGACGAGGCTGAAGACACTTCCAATCAGTTTGCCTATAAGATCACGGGCACGCTGACCAATAACACGGACAAGGAAAAGAGCTACATTCAGATTGAGTATGTTCTGTATGATGCTGATGGCAACCAGGTTGGAACGGCTCTTGCAAACACCAATCATCTGAAGGCGGGCGGCTCCTGGAAGTTCGAGGCGCTGGGTACGGTGTCTCCCGATCAGGTCGCCAGTTGGGAGCGCTCGGATGTGAGCGGTTTCTAGCATGTTGTATGCACTGGGGGAGGTGAAGCCGCGTGTCCGATAAAAAGCTAACCGAAGAGTTGCTCAATGAGCTTCTCGACGCGCCAAACATCGATGACTATATCAAGGAACACGACTTTGTCGCCCCGTCGCTTTCGGATTACTTAAAGCAGTTACTGCAAGAGAAGGGGCTCGAGCGTTCGCGCGTGGTTCGTATGGCCGATCTCAATGAGACCTTTGGCTATCAGATCTTTACCGGTGCGCGGCATCCGAGCCGCAATAAGGTGCTGCAGATTGCCTTTGCGATGGCGCTGACGCTCAAAGAGACCAACCGTGCGCTGACGGCTGCCGGGGTAAGCGTCCTTAACTGTAAGGACCGTCGCGATGCGATTATCATCTTTTGCATCGATCGCGGATGCAGCCTCCAAAAGGTCAACGAGGAGCTGTATCGCTTTGGCGAGGAGACGGTGAGTTAGCGGCTGATATCTGAGCCGATGGAGCTGCCGAACAACGATGCAAGCGAACGGGGCGCAGATGCCATGGGGTGTCTGCGCCCTGCGCTATGATGGAGGCTATGGAAACTCAGACCCCAACATATTCCGATGACGAGCTGACCGCAGCGCTTGCCGAGCACTTGGCGTCGCTCGATCGCGATGACAGCTATCGCGTGGAGCGTGTACTTAAGCGCTCGTCCGTTGAAACAACCGAGCTCGTGTACTTTGAAGGAACCGGCGGTGGTTCGCTCGGCCCCTTTGTCCGTAAACGCATCGATGCTTCGGCTCAAATCGGCGGGGCGTACGGGCGTCTGTTTGCCGCTCAGCAGGCAGGCAGGCGTTTTGAGCACCTGCCCAGAATCGTCGATTGTCGTCGTGTGGGCGACGAGCTCAACGTGGTTATGGAATACATCGAAGGGGAGACACTCGGGGCGCTGGTGGACCGTCTGGGAGCCACCCCCGATTATGCGCGTGAATTGTATCCTGCCCTATGCGATGCCGTGGGCGAGCTCCACGCCGGTTTTGCAATGGCGGGGGAGACGTCGGCGCCGGTGATCCATCGTGACCTCAAGCCGTCGAATATCATCGTGACAGGTGCCAACTATACGCCTGATGACGGCCTGACATTTTCATCGCTGGTGATTATCGACTTGGGGATCGCTCGCGTATGGCGCGATGGCGCCGATGCCGATACTGTCAAGTTTGGGACACGGCCCTATGCGCCGCCCGAGCAGTATGGGTTTGGGCAGACGAGCGTGCGAAGCGACGTCTACGCACTTGGCGCCCTGTTGTTCTTCTGCTTGACGGGAGTCGACCCTAAACCAGGGCTCGACATGCGCGAGCAATGCGAGGCGCGCGGCATTCCCACTCCACTTGCCGATACCGTCTGCATGTCGATGGCGCTCGACCCGGCCAAGCGTTTTGCGAGTGCGGAAGCGTTGGGACGGGCGACGCGCGCGGCATACGATCTGAGTCGCCCCGTGCGGCCTCCTGCGCCTGCGCCTGTCCGTACTCCGGCCTCGGAGACAGTGCTGACGCCCCAAGGGCTCCAGAACCCCGCAGGGCTTCCTAGGCCTGCCGCCTCCGCTGCATGCGGTCTGCTCTCTCGCGTTCCGGAGTCTCTGGGGCGCATTTGGAATACGCTCGTCTGCTTCTCGCTGCTTGTGTTCTTTGCCGGAAGTCACTTTGCCGTCTTTCACCCCACGGGAGCAAACCAAAGCTACCCTACGTGGCTTCTCATAATCGAGTATTTTTTCTTTGTCGACGGCCTTATGGCGCTTATGCATTTTGCGCTGCTCGATAAGCGCCGTCTTCGTCAGCGATTCGCACTGCTCGACAGCTATCGTGGCAAGAAACTCGCGAAACTCTGGCTCAAGGCATTGGGTGTGCTGCTCCTATGCATGATCGTCATAATCGCGGTTGCCAATGCGACCGGCGTCGTCGATACCTCCGCTACCTAAAAGAAAAGGGCCCCGTTGGGGCCCTTTGCAGTTGCACTTAGATGCGGTTCATCTGAGCGGCGACTTTGTTGTACCAGTCCTGCCACGTGGGCGGGCAGTACTTTTTGGCCGCAGCCGGGGTAAGGGTGGAGCCGTAGTTGGCGCCCAGATAGGCAACGTGAGCGGAGATGCCCTCGCTCCAGCTGCCAAAGCTGCGCCAACCGCCGCCACGTGCACTCCAGCCCCAGGCGTTGTAAGAATTGGCGCAATAAGCACCCTTGGTGCTCTCGATGCAGGCGATGGCGGGGGACCAACGGGGGTCGACACCGGTATTCCAAGCGGCGACGGCAAAGTTGTAGCCCTGGCCTGCCATGGGGGAGCCGGCGAGATAATTGTCGATGCGGCTCGTCCACTCATTAATGAACGAATCGTAATCGGAACTACCGGCATTGGAGTTGTTCACCGTGGTGTCGATGGTGGTGTTGGTGTTGGTGGCCTGGCTGCTGGAATTGCTGCCGCTTACGCCCTCGCCTGAGAGCTTCTCGGCGGCAGCGGCCTTATCGGCCTCAAGCTTGGCAAGCTCGGCGGCATTTTCCTGCTCGGCTTTTGCCTGTGCCTCGCTGCGGAGCTGCTGGGCCTGCGCCAGCGCATCCTCGGCGTTTTTCTGCTCCGCCTCAAGCTGAGACTTGGCCTGCTGGAGCTCAGCCTTGTTCTGCTCGAGTTCGGTTTGCATGTTATTGAGCTCTTCGATCTCGTCGACGCTCGAGCTCGTGATCTGGTTGGTGTATTTGCAGGTTGTGATGAACTCACCCAGGCTCTGCGCGTTGACCAGGAAGCTCACGATGGGATTGGTGCCCTTCTGATACTTGTACAGATCGCGCATGGCGGAGCTTGCCTTGGCCTGCTGCTCGGGAAGCTTAGCCTCGATTTCCTCGATGCTTGCCTCATTGGAGTCAACCTGCTTTTGCAGGTCATCGAGCTTGGTGCGAGCGTCGTTGTAGGCGCTCGTGGCGGCTTCGATCTTCTGCTGGGCTGCGGAAAGCTGGTCCTGCGTTGCCTGCGAGGCGGCATACGCCGCAACGGGGGAGAGCATCGGCGTGGCCGTCAGCGCAACGGCGAGCGCGGCGCTCGTGATGATACGAGCCGGCTTCGACGCAATGAGCGCTGCGGTGCGATGATTCGAATGCTGCATCCAGTCCCTCTGCAATCAATCGTAGGTTATGGTTCGAACGGTATTCTACTACTGCTTTCGACCTCAACTTGAACCTTAAAGGTCCCAAAGGGTCAAGTTGAACTTGAGGCTTTGGCTTTGACCTGCAGTTATGATGAATTGTTGAGAAACCATAGAGTTCAACTTTAACGTTACAGAGCCCTGTTTGAGAGGAGTTTTGGTCTGTAAAAGCCATCTCAACGTGGGGTTTTATAACTACAGCGTGCCCTTCTGGCGAGCCTGCTCAATCTCTTCGAGGGCCTCGGCGGGGGTGAACGAACAGGTGCCGTCGCCGAGTTTGATTACCTGGATATCGTCGCCGGCGTAGACCTCTCCGCTCTTTAGTACCACGCCAAAAACGCCCTCGTGGGGAAAGATGCAGTCGCCGGCGAGATAGTAGATGGCACAGCGTGTGTGGCAGACCTTGCCGATTTGGCTGATTTCGACGATCACGTCGCTTCCAAGCTTGAGCTGTGTGCCCAAGGGGAGCGAGAGCAGGTTGATGCCCTGGGTTGTGAAGTTCTCGCCAAAGTCGCCCTCGTGCACATCGAGCCCGCGCGTCTGCGCCGTCTGGATAGACTCTGCAGCTAAAAAGGAAACCTGGCGGTGCCAATGCCCGGCGTGCGCATCGGAGGCGAGGCCAAACTGCTCGATGACGGTGTCGTGCCCGTCGGCGACGGGTGACTTACGCGTGCCTTTGTGCTCCGACGTGTTGATCGAGACGATGTGGGCGGGTCCGTTGTAGGCGTCGTTTGCCGTGCACAGGGGAGCGGTCGCTTTCGCACGTTCCGCCAGCTCGCGCCTCGCGGCATTGAGGATGGGATTATCGGTCGGATGGTCTTGGGGCACGTGTGCGCCTTTCGTTCGAGGATGTCAATACGCTGAATCCTACAACAACGGTAGGTTCATTGCCCATTGTCGTACAACGGTGAGCGCCGTCCTCGTGCTGGACGATTACGTCGATTGCCATAGATACGGTGGAGCTTTGGGCGCCGGCGGCTTGGCACGCTAGAATAAATCAGTTGCGCAAAGACCGCCCGTTGTGTGGGCAGTTCATGATAGGAAGTTTCCATGGCATTGCAATTTACAGAGCGCGAGTTCATTCCCGTGCTGCTCGGTGGCGACATCAACGCCTATTCGGTGGCGCGCGCCTTCTACGAGGAGTACCAGGTCAAGAGTCTGGTCTTTGGCAAGTATCAGACGGGTCCCGCGTACCGCAGCCAGATTATCGACTACACGCCCAACGTGGATATCGACACCATGCCCGTGATGCTCAAAACCGTCAACGGCATTGCCCAAGCGCATGCCGACAAGACGATTGTCCTTGTGGGCTGTGGCGACAACTATGTCGCCCTCGTGGCTCAAGCCAAGGATGCTCATGAGCTGGCGGATAACATCGTCGCTCCCTACGCGCCCTACAGCATGCTCGAGCAGTGCCAGAAGAAGGAGATCTTCTACGAACTGTGCGAGAAGCATGGCGTGCCCTATCCGCACACGTTTACCTTTACCAAGGCGATGCTCAATGCCCAGGGTGAGGCGCCTGCCGAAGTGCTCGACCAGATCGATTTTCCTTACCCGATGATTCTGAAGCCTTCTGACGGCATCATGTGGTGGCAGCACGAGTTCGAGGGCCAGAAGAAGGCCTATGAGATTGCCGACCGCGCCGAGCTGGAACAGGTCATTCGCGATTCGTATGCCAGCGGCTACACCGACGATCTGATCTTGCAGGATCGCGTGCCCGGCAACGACGAGTACATGCGCGTGCTCACCAGCTATTCCGACCGCAACGGCAAGGTGCGCATGATGTGCCTGGGCCATGTGCTGCTCGAGGAGCATCAGCCCCACGGTGTCGGCAACCATGCCTGTATCATTACCGAGCCCAACGACGAGCTCATGGACGGCGTGCGCAAGTTGCTCGAGGACCTTCACTTTGTGGGTTATTCCAACTTTGACGTTAAGTACGACGAGCGCGACGGCTCGTTTAAGTTCTTCGATTTCAACACGCGCCAGGGCCGCAGCAACTACTACGTCACTAACAGTGGCTTTAACGTTGCCAAGTATGTGGTGGACGAGTATGTGTTCAACCGTCCATTTGAGCCGGAGTTTGTGATGGCTCAGGACGAGGCGCTGTGGATGGTCGTCCCCATGGGCGTCGTCGACAAGTACGTCAAGGATCCCGAGCTGCGCGCTAAGGTGCATCGCCTGGACAAGGAAGGCAAGGGCGCCGACCCTTCGTTTATGAAGGGCGACTTTGTCTTTAACCGCTGGCTGCGCATGTGGCACACTAAGCTGCGCCACTTTAAGCTGTTCAAGACGTATTACAAGTAGATGAGTGCGGCGCCCGTCCGGTTTACATCGGGCGGGCGCGGGTATGATACGCGCAATTGCGCAAGCGTCACCAAGGAGGCGGCGATGGAAAAGCTGGGAGTTATCGGCGGCATGGGCGCCGAGGCCACGTCGTATTACTACGACCAGGTGGTGCGTCATACGGCTGCTGCCTGCGATCAGGAACATATCGACATGGTGGTGCTCTCCAAATCGACCATGCCCGACCGCACGCTGGCCATTAAGACCGGCGAGCATGCCAAGCTGCTGGCGACCATGAAAGAGTGTGCCCAGGCACTCGAGTCGCTGGGCTGTGCGCACATTGCCATTCCCTGCAACACGTCGCACTACTTCTACGACCAGATCCAGTCGTTTACGAAGGTGCCGATTATCCATATGCCGCGTGAGTCGGTGCGCTATGCTCTGGCCGGTGCGGTGATGGGGGAGTGCGAGTTCGATCCCAACCTGAGTATGCCGGCCGAGCCGGTGCACAAGATTGGCATCATGGGCACCGACGGAACCGTGGGCGCGGGCGTCTACGGCCGCGAATGTAAGGCTGCGGGTGTTGAGGTCGTCTATCCCAGCGAGAAACGTCAGAACGATGTGATGTCGCTTATCTACGATGATGTGAAGGCCGGACGTGAGCCCGATATGGATAAGTTCGACCGCGTGATGTGGGAGTTCGCCCGTAGCGGCTGCGACCGCGTCATTCTGGCCTGCACCGAGCTCTCGGTGCTGCAGAAGTACCGAGAGATGCCCGAGATCACCCTCGACGCCATGGATGTCCTGGTGCGCGAATCCATCATCCGCAGCGGCGCCCCCTACCGCCTCTAGCTTCCGACCTGTCAAAAAGGGACAGGTTAATTTTGGTAGGTTTTATCTGGTGAAACAGTAAAGGCCTCGGCTCGTTTGGTGCGAGCCGAGGCCTTTTGCGTTGGGCGGTTGCTGTCGGTGGTGAACTAGAACAGGAAGCCGATGGCGATGAGGGCGATGCTGACGATGAGCACGGCGATGTCCAGGCCCTTGATGGGGTAGCGCTTGTACGAGCTGGCGCGTGTGCGCAGGTAGAAGCCGCGCTGCTCGGCGGCAAGCGCGGTGGCGTCGGTCTTGCCCACGCTCGAGATAAGCAGCGGCACGCATAGCGGCAGCATGAGCTTAAGCTTCTTGATGGGGTTCTTGGTGTCGTACTCGACGCCGCGTGCGGTCTGCGCCTCCATGATGGCGTTCATCTCCTGACCAAACACCGGTACAAAGCGCAGCGCCGTGGTAAAGGTGAAGGCATAGCGATACGGCACGTACAGCACCTCGACGCAGGCGTTGGCAAGGTCGTTGAGCTTGGTCACCATGAGCATGAGGATGAGTGGTAACGCCACGCCCAGCAGGCGCAGGCAGGCCTTCGATCCTGTGATGAGGCCCGTGTCGGTGATAAAGCCCCGCACCACGTTGCCATCGCGCATAAAGGCCAGCTGGAGCACCAGCATGATAAGCGCGAGCGGAATCAGCAACTTGAGCAGCGAGAACAGACGGTCGACGACGCCGGCGTAAGCTCCCAGTGCGAGCGTGAGCGCCAGAAAGCCCAGCAGCGCCACGTAGGTGTCGGACAAAAAGATGCCGACGATGATGGCGGCGGCGAGGCCCAGTTTGACGACGGGGTTCAGGCGATGCAGCAGTGTGTCGCCCGGCATGTAGTCGATGACGTTAACCACGGCGGACCATCTCCTTGGTAATTCGAACGATATCGGTGACTTCGCTCACCTTCGCAAAAGCGGGCGAGACGGAGGATACCAGACGGCGCGAGAGTTCGATGACCTGGGGCGGCTCAACGTAGGCATGCTGCATGAGTTCGATGTTCGAGAATAGCTCGTGCGTGCGGCCACGGTCGAGGATGCGACCGTCGGCCATTACCACAATGCGCTCGGCAAAATCCGAGACGACTTCCATATCGTGGCAGACCATGATAACGGCGCAACCGCGCTCGGCCATGGTGCGCACCGTTTCCATGACGGTCATGCACTCGCGGTAATCAAGGCCGCTCGTGGGCTCGTCGAGCACGACGATCTTGGGCTCAACCACTACGACGGAGGCAAGCGCCACCATTTGTCGCTGACCGCGCGAGAGCGAGAAGGGCGCCTCGTCGGCCGGCAAGCCAAAGCGGTCGATGACGAGCTGGGCGCGACGCAGCGCCTCGGCACGGTCGATGCCGGCAAGCTCCAGGCCAAAGGCGACCTCGTCGAGCACGGTGTCCTTGCAGATCTGGCGGTCGGGGTTTTGGAAGAGGGTCGCGACCTCGCGAGCGATGCGGCTCGTGGGAACGGCTGCGGTATCCAGTCCCGTGACGCGCACGCTGCCCGAGGCGGGCTTAAGCAGGCCTGTGAGCAGCTTGGTGAGCGTGGTCTTGCCGGCGCCGTTTTGGCCGACGATGCCCACGAGCTCGCCAGGATAGAGCGTCAGGCTAAGGTCGTGTACGGCGGCTCCGCCATTGGGATAGGCAAACTCAACACGGTCGAAGGTGAGTACGGGTTCGGCGTCCTTGGCATGAGGGCGCAACGACGGTGCATGCGGGGAACCGGCGGGCGCCTGGGCTTCGATAGCCGCGCGTGCGGGATCGACGATGCCCGAAATCAGGCGCTCGGCCTCATCGACATCCAAGCAAGGGGTACCGCTTACTAGACCATCGGTTTCGAGGCTATTGAAGATACGCGTGACGCGAGGGCAGTCGACGCCGATGGCACGGAGCTCGTCGGTATGCGCGAAGACCTCGTGTGGCTCGCCCTGCAGCGCAATTTCGCCATGGTTGAGCACGAGCACGCGGTTGCAGTACTCCGAGAGCAGGGCGACCTTTTGCTCAACGACGACGATGGTGATTCCAAGTGCGCGGTTTGCCTCACGCAGCGTCTCGAAGACCAATGTGGAGCTGGCGGGGTCGAGTGCCGCGGTGGGCTCGTCGAGAACCAAGACGCGCGGACGCATGGCGAGGATGGCGGCGATGGCTACCTTTTGCTTCTGTCCGCCCGAGAGCGTGGCGATCTCGCGGTCGCGCAGGTCGCTGATGCCGACGGTCTCGAGCGTTTCGCTCACGCGCTGTTCGATCTGGTCGTGGGGAACGCCAAAGTTCTCGAGGCCAAAGAGCATCTCGTCCTCGACGACCGAGGAGACCATCTGCGTGTCGATATCCTGCAGCACACTGCCGACGATTTGCGACACGTCGGTCAGCGAGACCTCGCAGGTGTCGTGGCCGTCAACCATGACGGACCCGAAGAACGTGCCGGTGTAGTGGTGGGGCACGGCACCCGACAGACAGGCGGCAAGCGTGGACTTGCCGGCGCCTGAGGGCCCGATGATGCCGATGAAATCTCCCTTGTTCACGCTGAGCGAGATGTGGCTGAGCGCCTGTTCGGTCTGCGTGCCATAGGAGAACGAGACATCGTCGACGTTGATGATCGTTTCCATGGATACCTTTCATAGTCATTGGGGACGTTCTTAAACGACTAGTCGTTTAAGAACGTCCCCGAGAGTTAGTTGTTTGGGACAGTCTTTGGTGGTGAAGCACAGAGAAGGCTTTACGAGGGGCCCCAGGTTGGCGCGAAAGAGGAGCGAAGCGTACCTGGGTACGCGAGCGACGAATGAACGCCAAGATGGGGTGGCTCGTAAAGCCGAGCGGGTTAGTTGAGCCTAAGGGCCTTCTGGATGGGCAGGTAGAGGGCGCCGACCAGAATGGCGTTAAAGACGGCGGTCATGGCGACGACGGGCAACATGGCGGCGGCGAGCTCGCTTACCACGCCGAGCATGGCCATCTTGATGACCATGAAGATGACGCCGGAGACAAAGGTGGTCAGGAAAGTTGCGACAATGGCAATCGCGGGCTTGACCTGACCGTTCTTGCCGGCGGCGTTGACGATGCCGGCCATGAGTATGGCGGCGATGCCCTCAGCGGCAAAATCAACGAACGGCGAAGTAGTGGTGATCTGGATCACGGCAGCCGAGATGAGGCCAATGACGAGCGCCTGGCCGATGTTGGGGCGAACGACCAGGATGGTGAGGCAGAAGGCCGAGATGATGAACTCGGGGCTGATCATGCCGCCCGAGATGCCCGAGATGGCCTTGCCGACGGTGAAGTTGAGGATGAAGCCTGCAGCGAGCAGGATGGCGAGCAGGACGAGAGCGCGGACGTCGAGTTTGCCGCGGTCGGCGGTCTGGACGGTGCGGGGCTGGGTGGCGGTGGTGTTCTGAGACATGGTGAAAATCCTTTCGGAAGGGGAGTGCAAGAGAAAAGCGAAGGCGCGTGATGCGAATGCGATCGGGCTCGAGATAGAAAAAGGCCCCCGGTCGAAACCGGAGGCCTTCCAATCACCTAGAGCGCAAAAACAGGCGTGAGGGACTCACTGTCGACCGATCGTATTCGCATCACGCCACCACCAGTTGTTGAGAGACTTCATCGTGTTTTTCATGTTGGTGGCTCCTTTCGTGATGCCGTGGCGCGGTCGCACCTAGTTGCTGTTGCGCTGCACTATAGCACAGCGAAGTGTGTGCGGGGAAATCTTTTTTGAAAAGATTTCAGGCGGGTTTCCCGCCGGTCAAAAGAGCGGGCTGAGCGGGCGAGGCTGCCATTGCTGCCTTGCCCGCTCAGCTAAGACGTTACTCCTTATTGCGACGGTAGAGGAAGTAACCGCCCGCGGAGATGACTGCAACGCCAGCGATGGCGAATGCAGCCACCACGCGGCCATCAAAACGATCACCGGTGGTGGGCAGGCCGCTTTTGGTGTTCGTCTTGTTGGTGGTTACCGTGGTCGTGGTGTCCGACTTGCCAGGCTTCTCGGGCTTGGTGGTGGGCTGCTCGGGCTTAGCGGGCTGCTCGGGGGTACCGGGCTGCTCAGGAGTACCAGGCTGCTCGGGAGTACCAGGCTGCTCGGGAGTGCCAGGCTGATCCGGGGTTACCGGGTCGGTGGCAAGAGCGTCCTTGGCGTAGGTGATGGACGCCTTGAGGCCGTTGGTCTCGGTGTTCAGGTCGCTCGGGGTGAAGGGCTGGTCGAAGTTTTCGGCCTTCTGATAGGCGCGCATCTCCTGGAGCAGGGCCTTGCACTTCTTGTAGGTGTTCTCGGTAGCAGCCTTGCCGGCCTTGTTGGCCAGGGCAGTGCGGCCCTCGGTGGTCGTCTCGGCCAACATGGCGGCGTCAACTTCCTTGTTCTGCTCGATGAGCTCGTTCTGGAGCGCATCGAGGTAGGCGCGGACGCTGATACCAAGGGTGTCAGGGTTCTCAAAGCAGAGCGAGCTGATGTCCATGAGGACGTAGTTGATTGAGTTCTCGGGCTCCTCGTTGTACACGACGTCAGTCTGTTTGCAGTGATCGAAGGAGACGGTCTGATCGCTGAAGTACGGGCTGACCTCAGTTATCAGAGCGGAGTACAACGGGATGGCGACGGAGTACGCGGCGCGGGAGAGCATTTCCCACTGGATGGTAGCGACTTCGGGGTCATACCCGCGACGAATCTGGAAGAGGTTGATCTCGGTGTTGCGCTCGCTACCGATGGCGTAGACGCCGTCGGTGTTGGCGTTAAGGCCGGGGACATTTTCGCCGCGGTTGCCAAAGGCACGAATCAGCTCAAAGGTGCTCCAGCCAGACTTGCCAGGCTTGAAGAACAAGGGCTGGATCTCGCTGACCATGGCTCCCTTTTAATATGAGCAGGACATTGTCAAGAGGCAAAATCGGGCCTGGCCCCAA
>CAJMAZ010000058.1:0-11183 GCA_905211535.1 uncultured Collinsella sp.
TCAGAACGTCGTGAGACAGTTCGGTCCCTATCCTCCGTGGGCGCAGGAGAATCGATGGAGGCTGCCCCCAGTACGAGAGGACCGGGGTGGACGCACCTCCGGTGAACCGGTTGTCGACCAACGGCACGGCCGGGTAGCCGCGTGCGGCGCGGATAACCGCTGAAGGCATCTAAGCGGGAAGCCGTTCCAGGGATTAGTTCTCCTTCCGGTAAGGGCCCAGGTAGACTACCTGGTCGATAGACGGCAGGTGCAAGGACGGCGACGTCCTCAGCCGAGCCGCACTAATCGCCCGAGCTCTTCCGGAACCGCACCTCGCGGCCCGCGGGACAAGCGCTCACGCGCGGTCCGGGCACGAGGATGCCCCCGAGTCACCTCCCCTATGCGCCATGCGGCCCCCAGGGCACGTGTAAAGTGAGACCCAGGACACCGTAACGGTGGGCGCCGCCCACCGGTCAGCGGCCAGAGCATGGGGGGCACGCCCGGTCCCGTTCCGAACCCGGAAGCTAAGCCCCATCGCGCCGAGAGTACTGCGGGGTCAGCCCGTGGGAGGCCAGGGCGCCGCTGACCGGTGGACGGCACCGAGCCGTACGCTTGAACTGAGAAGGGGGAGGCCTCGCGGCTTCCCCCTTTTTTGCGTTTACCGGGCGTAAATGACTCATTTACACCAGACGATCTTATCGTTTTTGGTATTGAGCTTTTATTTAAAGAAAATAAATCGAATAACAAGGGCAACTGCTATGACCGCAATGATCAAAAGCAGGATTGTCAGTCGATGCTGCTTGCGTCGTTTACTTGTCGAAACGAAGATTGATTTTCCCTGTTTTGGCGTTTCGAGATAGCGAGCCGAATGCGTCAAGGTTTGCTTTGGTCGAGGACCTCTTTGTCGATGAGTGGCGGATGCTTTCATCGGCTCATCACTAGCTGCGCTGTTTTTAGATAATGGTGCGTCTTTCAGATATACAGGGTCTCCCGAGGCGACGCCCATATGTTTACGTCCCGTTTGGGCATCCTCGAGCGTTTGATATCGATTTCTCGTCACATACTCGGGCTCCGGATCATTAATGGGCTCTTGCGAGATGTGGGGGCGATGGAACCGCGGCGGCTGCGTGGAAGTATCTTCCCCCTGCGTCGGCATAAACATTTTGTTCTGGTTTTGGTCGTCCATGATGCCCTTTAGCTCGTTACCAACAACGTGTACGCGCTCATTGTAAGCCCCTTGCTATTTGTAGCTGTGAACATACTTGTTATTTAAGCTCTGGTTCAAAGAACCTTAACCTTATTAAAACCTGAGTCAAACACACTTAGATATGCTTATAGTACTAGACTCAAAAAACTTTATAGCCGATGTATATATGAGCACTGGGTGGGCATATATAAGAGCGTCAAAAGAAGTCCCAGTCACCTAGAAGATGACTCGGCAGTCCTTAAAAGGAGTGGTAAACATGGCAAGCATGGTTCCTTATCGTTCGGTTTTTGGCGTTCGTCCTTCTGCTAGCTCGCTGTTCGATCTGTTTGATGATATGACTGACCTTGCAAACAACTCGATTGCTTCCAAGGCGTTTCCCGTTGACGTTGAGGATAAGGGCGACGGCTATGAGGTCAAGGCTTATCTGACCGGCGTCGCCAAGGACGATATCGATGTCGAGCTTAACGAGGGTCGTCTGTCCATTAGCGTGAATGTCGAGGAAGACGAGGAGAACGAGGGCAAGAACTTCCTGCAGAAGGAGTTCAGCTCGTACAGCGCGACGCGTGGCGTGTATCTAAAGGACGCTTCGAGCGAGGGCCTCTCGGCTAAGTACGCTGACGGCATCCTGACCGTTACGGTCCCCAAGATCGTCGAGAAGAAGAACGTTACGAAGATCTCCATCGACTAACTTCGTTGGTGTTCTGCACTATTAAAAGACAGCAAAAGGGGCTGGGAAGCGATTCTCGGCCCCTTTTGCTGTCTAGGACAGTCTATTGAATGGTTACTGGCCGATGCTGGCTTGCGGGGCGTATCGAGAGTTTTCGCGATCCTTGGAGAAGGGTTGCGGAGCTGCCGACCTCGTCATCCAGGGTTGCGGTCAGAGCTTTGGCATAGCTTTTGACGGTAAGGCTCGGACGATTGTTATCTTGGCTGATATGCATGGCAATGAGCTGTTCGGTGCGTTCGGTAACAAGTTCGCGCGCGGCTTCGGCGGCTTGGCCATTGGAGAGGTGTCCCCTTGCAGACAGGATGCGCTCCTGAAGAAAGCGGGGATATTCTCCCTCGCGCAGCATGGTCACATCGTGGTTGCTTTCGAGTGCGAGGACTCGACAATCTTCGAGGGTGTTCATGGCTTGGCTCGATAGCTCTCCGGTGTCGGTGGCAAAACCGATGGAATCATCGAGGGTGTCGAATCGATAGCCGACTGGATTGATGACATCGTGTGACGTTGAGTAGGTTTGCACGTGGATGCCGGCAATGGATAGGGTGTCACCGGGATCGAATTCCTCGACAGGCAGATGCGAAAGATTTTCTTTGCTCGAAAGAGTGCCCCTGCTGGCAAAGAGGGGGCCGTGCCAGTGCTTGCACCAGACATCGAGGCCCTTGATGTGATCGCTATGCTCATGAGTAATGAGAAGAGCCGAGACGTTGTCTGCCGAGAGCCCCAGTTCTGCCATGCGCTTTAATGTCTCGCGGCGAGACAGTCCGTCATCGACCATAATGAGCCCCTGCGGGCCCTCGATGAGTGCGCAGTTGCCTTTAGAGCCACTGCCGAGGATATGAAGGTGCAGGCAAGACATAAGATTCCAAAGGATACAATGGGTGCGGACGAATAAGGGAGGAAGCGAATGCCAACGGTATCACAGCATTACGGACACCATGCCGTGCCTGGGGCAGTCGATGAGACCCGGACGAGGCAGCAGGCAGCTCCTGTCGTGCTCATGGTATCAGGCGGCGCGGACTCGACGGCACTGCTTCTTATGGCGTGCACATCAAAGCTGGATATCCAAGACGGACGCGGTGTTGCCCCCATTGCTCGCGAGCGCCTGCATGTGCTGCATGTAAACCATCATCTGCGCGGCAAGGCGTCCGATGGCGACGAGGCCTTTGTGCGTGAGCTCTGCGCGCAATATGGTTTACCGCTGTGTGTGGAGCACGCTTATTTTGATGGGGAGTCGGGCAATATTGAGGCCGCGGCCCGCGAGGTGCGCTATGCCGCGGCGCGGAGGTATGTTCGCGAACTCTGCGCCCAGACGGGGGCACCGCGAACGGCGGCTCGTATCTGCACCGCGCACACGTCTTCGGATCGCGCGGAAACGTTTTTGATGAACGCGATTAAGGGTTCGGGGCCCGCTGGTCTATCGAGCATTCCTCGCCGGAGGAATATCGTGGTGCGTCCCTTGCTCGACCTAACTCATGGCGAGCTCGTGGGCTATCTACAGGTACATGGTCAGCCGTGGCGTGAAGACGAGAGCAATGAGGATATCTCGTATCTGCGAAACTACGTGCGCCATCGGGTAATGCCAGTGGTGGCACAGCGTAATGCGAGCGTGTGCAAGACGATTGGCGCCGCCTGTGAGATCTTGGGTGACGAAGATGCGTTTCTATCCCAGCTGTCGGCACAGGCGTTTCGAAGCTGCCTGCGCAAGGAGGCGGCGGGCGCGCTAGTGCTCGATGCCAGACGCCTTGCTGCGGCCGAGGTGGTAATCGCGCGGCGCATCGTGCGACTGGCGATCAAACGCATCGATCCGGGCGCTCGTCCAGAGATGCGACATGTGGAGCGAGTCCTTTCCTGCGTTGCCGAAGGCACAGGCTCGGTCACGCTTCCGGCGGGAATTGATGCGCGCGTCGAGTTTGGCATGCTAGCGTTTAAGGCGCCGGCGGCTCGTGAGGGGCTGGTTGCGGACTGGATTACCATACCCGGTCGTTTGCCGTTGGGCGGGGGGCGCATGCTGGTCGCAGAGCCGATGGCCGTTGAGCCGGGATGCGATATCGTGCGCCGCGCCCGTGAGCTTGCGGCTGCCGGGGAAGTGACAGCTTTGGTAGACGCGGCTGCCCTGGGTTTTGCCGACAGCGATAGTGAGCGGATCCTGGCGGGCTCGCGTGGCGAGATCCCTGCCGAGGCGCGATTGGCACGCCTGTGGGTGGACGGTCCCGCACCGGGAGACGTGATGTGCCCGTTAGGGATGAGTGGCCGAAGCAAGAAAGTATCCGACTTGCTGGGTGAGGCTCGCATTCCCGTTTCCGAGCGCGCCGGCGTGCCCATGGTGAGGACGGCGCCGGGGGGTGCCGTGGTGTGGGTCGCCGGAGTTCGCGCGGACGAGCGTTTTAAGTGCACGGCCGCAACGCGCGTGGCATATCTGCTCCGCGTGGTCGATGCGGAATAGCGTCCCACGCCTGCTATTCTGTGCGACGTTGACGGTATTCCCGCGCTGATGGCGCACGGGCTGGTAAATTTACCCCGTGCGCTGCTAGAATGTGTAGTTCGCGTCCATACGGCGGTGTGTGGGCGATAAGCACAAGAAAGGGTTGTCATGGCTTCTCAACATCCGGATATCGAGAAGGTTCTGTTCACGCAGGAGGATATCGACGGTATCGTCTCTCGTCTAGGCGAGCAGATTACGCGCGACTACGCGGGTAAGGATCTGGTGCTGATTGCGGTCCTGCGCGGCGCCGTGGTCTTTATGGGCGACCTGATGCGTAAGATCGAGCTGCCGACCAACATCGATTTCATGGCTGTTTCGAGCTATGGCGACGGTGTGAAGTCCTCGGGTATCGTGCGTATCATTAAGGACCTGGATATCGACATCCGCGGTCGCGACGTGCTGATCGTCGAGGACATTCTGGACTCGGGTCTGACGCTCAAGTATCTGATGAAGAATCTCGAGAGCCGCAAGCCCGCTTCTCTGGAGGTCGCCGCCTTCCTGTGGAAGGACGTTGAGGACCGCGTCTCGGCCATCACGCCCAAGTATGTTGGAACCCATTGCCCCGATGCCTTTGTGGTGGGCTACGGCCTCGACTATGCCGAGCGCTATCGCAACCTTCCGTATCTGGGCATTTTGAAACCGGAGGTTTATTCGTAAGATGCCCGACGACCGTAACGACAACAATTCCCAGACTCCCCGGGACCCAAAGATTCCGGGGATGCCCGGAGGCAAGAAGCCCACGCGTACGGGCTGGCTGTATTTTCTTTTAGCTTGCGCGCTCCTGGGCTATGCCTTCTTTAATATGGGCTCCGGTTTTGCCAGCTCCAGCAATACCGTTAAGCTCGCGACGAGCGAGATGGTCAGCGCCATTAAGCAGGATCGCGTCGAAGATTTGACCTATACGGTTCAAGACGGAAGCGTGGCGGGTCATTACTGGAAGACAAAAAAGGACAAGGGCGATACGAGCGAGCTCAAGAGCTTTTCCTCGACCTATGTCGGCTCCGATTCGCTTGCCGAGCTCATGGCGGAGCACCCCGACACCAAGTATATCGTCAACACTAACGACCCCGATTTTTGGGGCGACTTGGCGATGAGCGTGCTGCCGACGATCGCCCTGATCGCCATCATGTTCTACTTTATGCGCCAGATGATGGGCGCCAATAACAGGAACATGCAGTTTGGCAAGACCAATGCCAAGACCAACGAGGCTACGCGTCCCAAGGTCAAGTTCGAGGACGTTGCCGGCGTGGACGAGGCCGTCGAGGAGCTCGAGGAGATTCGCGACTTCCTGAGCGATCCGGACCGCTATCGCAAACTGGGTGCCAAGATTCCGCGCGGCGTTTTGCTGGTGGGCCCTCCGGGTACCGGTAAGACGCTGCTGGCTAAGGCCGTTGCCGGCGAGGCGGGCGTGCCGTTCTTTAGCATCTCGGGTTCTGACTTTGTCGAGACGTTCGTGGGCGTCGGCGCCAGCCGCGTGCGCGACCTCTTTAAGGAGGCCAAGTCCCAGGCTCCGTCGATCATCTTTATTGATGAGATCGATGCCGTGGGACGTCAGCGCGGAGCCGGTCTGGGCGGCGGCCACGACGAGCGCGAGCAGACGCTCAACCAGCTGCTGGTCGAGATGGACGGTTTTGAGGAAAGCGAGTCGGTCATCCTGATCGCCGCAACCAACCGTCCCGATATTCTGGACCCGGCATTGCTGCGCCCCGGTCGTTTTGACCGCCAGGTCACGGTCGACCGTCCGGACGTAAAGGGCCGCGAGCAGATCTTGCGCGTGCATGCCGAGAACAAGCCGATGGACGAGGACGTTAAGTTTGAGAAGCTCGCCCAGATGACCGTTGGCTTTACCGGTGCCGATTTGGCGAACCTGCTCAACGAGTCTGCGCTGCTGGCCGCTCGCCGCCATCGTTCCGTGATCTCGATGGACGAGGTCGAGGAGTCGATGGAGCGCGTGATTGCCGGACCGCAACGCAAGGGTCGTGTGATGACCGAAGCCGAGCGCACCACGATTGCCTACCATGAGAGCGGCCATGCTCTGGTGGGTCACATCCTGGAGCACTCCGATCCGGTCCACAAGATTTCGATTGTCAGTCGCGGTCAGGCTCTGGGCTACACGCTGCAGCTTCCGCAGGAGGATCACTTCCTCAAGACCAAGAACGAGATGCTTGACGAGCTCGCGGTGTTTTTGGGCGGCCGCGTTGCCGAGGAGCTCATGTGCGACGACATCACGTCGGGCGCGAGCAACGACCTGGAGCGCGCGACCAAGATGGCACGCGAGATGGTTACGCGTCTGGGCATGAGCGAAGAGCTGGGCACGCAAGTGTTTGGCGAGGCGCAGCATCAGGTGTTCCTCGGTCGCGATTACGCCGATCACCAGGATTACTCCGAGGAGACGGCGCGCCGCATCGATATCGAGGTTCAGCGCATCATGCGCGAGGCCCATCGCCGCGCGGTCGAGATTCTGGATGCCCGTCGCGATCAGCTCGATCTGATGGCGAAGGTGCTGCTTGAGCGCGAGACCGTCGAAGGCGACGCCGTGAACGCCCTGCTCGACAACGAGTGGGACACCTACCTTGAGCGCGAGGACGATATCCTGGCGGCCAAGGAGGAGCGCAATGCCAAGGCGGCCGGCATGCCGACCAAGAAGCGCGCGCCTCGCATGAGCGAGGAGGAGCTGGCGGCTGATGCCGCGGCCTTTGCGCAGGCGGCCATGCAGGAGGATGCCGAAGTGGCATCCGATGACGCTGGCGATGATCGTGCCGTCAACGCCGATGCCGACGTCGACACCGACAAATAGCTCTTGTAACAAAAGCCTCCGCGGGGAAACCTGCGGAGGCTTTTTCTTTTGAGCGATATGGAGGCTGCCCGCCGCTTACGGGTGAAACCGATAAACTTGGGGTTGCATTGCTGCGGCACTTTGCTCGACTAAAGCGTACAATAGCGCCTATGCGAAAGGGGAACAGATGATCAACGAAACTATGTATGCTCGCGGTGCGGAAAGCTCCATCATCCGTGAGATTTTTAGCTATGGTCTTGAGCGCAAGGCACAGATCGGTGCGGAGAACGTATTCGATTTTTCGCTGGGCAATCCGAGTGTTCCGGCGCCCGCTGCCGTGGCGGAGTCCATAAAGAAGGCCCTGGAGCTGCCAAGCGACCAGTTGCACGGTTACACCCCCGCTCCGGGCCTGCCGCAATGTCGAGCAGCTGTCGCCGAATCGCTCAACCGCCGCTTTGGCACGAGCTATGAGGGCAAGGACGTCTTTATGACGGTGGGTGCCGCGGCTTCGCTCACCTGCGCGCTCAACGCCGTTACGAACCCGGGCGACGAGGTCATTGTTATCGCCCCGTACTTTCCGGAGTATCGCGTATGGATTGAGAAGGCCGGCTGTACGTGTGTCGAGGCGCCTGCCGATGAAGACACGTTCCAGCTGAGCGTGGACAACGTGCTCAAGGCGATTAGCGATAAGACAGCGGCCGTCATTATCGATTCGCCCAACAACCCGACCGGTGCCGTGTATACGCGCGACACGCTGACGCGACTGGCCAATGTTTTGCGCGCGGTCAACGCCGAGCGCGATCCCGCGAATCCGATTATGCTCATCTCGGATGAGCCGTACCGTGAGATCGTGTACGGTGCCGAGGTGCCCTGGGTGCCCTCGATCTACGAGAACACCGTGGTGTGCTACTCGTATTCTAAGTCGCTGTCGCTGCCTGGTGAGCGCGTGGGTTGGATCTTGGTTCCCAACACCAATCCGCAGGCTGCGCGCCTGATGCCGGCTGTTGCAGGTGCTGCCCGTACGCTGGGTTTTGTATGCGCACCGGCGCTCTTCCAGCGCGTGATTATCGATTGTATCGATGAGCCGAGCGATATCGATGCCTATGCCCGCAACCGCACGGCGCTCACCGACGCATTGGCGGAGTACGGCTACGCCTACGTTGAGCCGGACGGTGCTTTCTACCTGTGGGTGAAGGCGCTCGAACCCGATGCGAATGCGTTTTGCGAGCGCGCAAAGAAGTATGAGCTGCTTGCGGTTCCCTCGGACAGCTTTGGTATGCCGGGTTGGTTCCGCCTGGGTTATTGCGTGAGTTACGAAACGATTGTCAATTCGCTACCCGCTTGGAAACGGTTGGCGGACGAGTATCGTTAAAAGTAAAGCGCTCTGCCTGCAATGTTTTACGTGAAACGGGGTTTGGTGTTAAGCCGGACCCCGTTGTCATGGACGTTGTGTCTTTGGGATGGAGTGGTTTTACGACTATCGAAGGCTATGCGTACAATGAATATAAGCGACGGCCGTGCCAGATAAGGAGACCTGATGCCCTACCTGCTTTCTTGTGACATTCATACCCATACGATGTTCTCTGCGCATGCATATTCGACCATTGAGGAGAATGTGTACTGGGCGGCAGAGCGTGGTCTGCAGGTGCTCGGATCTGCCGACCATTTGAGCTCTATGGTTACGGCTTGCCCCAATGACCTGCGCAGTTACCAGTTCTTTATCAACCAGGATATCTGGCCGCGCATTTGGAGCGGCGTGCTGGTGCTGCGTGGTGCCGAGGCCGATATCGTTTCGCTGGACGGAAGCCTGTTTGGCGAGGACACTCTTGTCACGCTCGATATTGCCGGCGATTCGTACAGCCGTCAGCATTCGCTGTTCGATTTGGTTACGCGTAATTTGGATTATTTGGTTGCAAGCGTGCATAATCCGCAGATTGCCGAGGGCGCGACGCTGGCCCAGACGACCGAGATGTATATCAATGCCCTGGAGCACCCCAAGGTGTTCATGCTGGGTCACACGGGGCGTTCGGGCGTGCCGTTCGATATCGACGAGGTGCTGTTGGCAGCTAAGGCCAAGCACAAGATTATTGAGATCAACAACCATAGTCTTGAACACGGTGTCGACACTGAGCATTGGGCCGTATGCCGCAAGATTGCCGAACGCTGCGCCGAGCTGGGCGTGGGCATTGGCGTGTCGACCGATGCCCACATTGGCATGGCCATTGGCAAGCTCGATTACGCTCGCAAGATGCTCGACGAGATTCACTTCCCGTTGGATCTGATCGTGACGCGCGATCGCGAGACGCTGCTGCGCGAGATGGCGGCAGCCGGCGTGTGCGATCTGCGCAATGGGATGTAGCGGAGTTTATAAACCAAGCGAAGGGGGCGGCCCAGGCGGGTCGCCCCCTTTCTTGTGCCGGTGGATTAGCGGCGTTCGAGGACCGCTACGGTTTCGGTGTGGTCGGTGTGAGGGAACATGTCGACGGGCGTGATCTTGAGCAGTCGGTAGCCTCCGTCGAGGAGCTGATGCAGGTCGCGCTCTTGAGTCACGGGGTTGCAGCTGATATAGGTGATGCGGCGCGGCTTAAGCGCGCAGGCAGCTTCGAGGAACTCGGGGGTAGAGCCGGCGCGCGGCGGATCGATGGAAAGGACATCGACCCGCTCGTTGTTGTCGGCGGCATCTAGGATGTAGTCGGTGGCATCGTCGGCCATAAACCAAGCGCTGCGGGTGAGGCCGTTGAGCTCGGCATTACGACGTGCGTCGGCAATGCCGGCGTGGTTGCGCTCCACGCCAAGCAGCATAATGCCGACGCCCTTGTCCTGGGCGGCTTTGGCTGCGCACAGGCCGATAGTTCCGCTACCGCAATAGGCATCCATGAGTACGTCGCCCTGCTGCGGGTCCATACCGTCAATCGCGAGCTGATAGAGCAGCTCGGTCTGCTGCGGGTTGGTCTGGTAGAACGCGGTGGGGGAGATATCGAACTCGCAGCCGAGCAGCTGGTCGCGCATGCGCTCGGCGCCATACACGATGCGGGTTTCCTCGCCGAGGATGGCGTTGCCGGGACGTCCGTTGATGTTTTGGGCGACGGTGACGATGTGCGGATTGAGTGCGGCGACAGCCTCAAAGAACTCCTGCGCATGCGGCAAGTCGCGCTGAGCGGTCACGAGCGTGACCATGACCTGGTCGGTATGCCAACCGCAGCGGACGACGGCATAGCGAAGCAAACCAAGATTCTTGTCCTCATTAAAGGCGGGAATATGCAGCCGCTCAGCTTCGCGTGCGATGCCGTTGAGAATCTGACGGGCGCCCGGTGCCTCGACGGGGCATTCGGGTACGGCAACGATCTTGTGCGTGCCGCGCTCAAAGAAACCGCAACGGACAACGCCCTCCTTACCGGGAGCAAAGGGAGTGGCGGCCTTATGACGAAAGCCACGCGGCGCAGGATATTTGCCCGGGTCGCCCAGGGTGACACCCATACCACGAATAGGATCTACAGCAATGCCTTCACGCTCACAAAGCGAAGCAAAAAGCTCCTCCATAGCAGCCTGCTTGGCGGCGAGCTGCTTCTTATAAGGACGATTGAGCGCCGTACACCCACCGCAAGCTTTCATGATCGAACAGGGAGACTTGGGATCCACAGCTATACGCGCAGACGAAACCGAATCCTTGTGCGAGCCCTTGGAGCGAGCCTGCGGCGCTTTATCCCCGCCTCGACGAGAGTCAGAACGCTTGGTCTTAGCCTTGCTCTTGGTCGATTTGCTTTTTGCAGCTTTAGAAGACTTGGATTTCGTAGAAGATTTCTCCTCCTTTGATCCCTCAACCGCCTCCATCAAAGCACGACGAGCCCTACGCTCCGCACGAGATTCTGCCATGAATTAACCCCACTAATTTATAAATTTAAAGCTACAAGCATTGTACCGTGCCAAGCCAACAGACGATATGCAAGCGGTTTATTGGTACCTTGATTATCGACTTTATCCGAACACCTCCCACATTCATCCGCACATGTGCGGA
>CAJMAZ010000059.1:0-9658 GCA_905211535.1 uncultured Collinsella sp.
CTCCGCTGACCTAGATGTTCGTCACATGAACCCGCAAACGTGGGACAATGACGCTACTGGTATCACAGACAAAGGATGTGCCTATGAACGCCCCCGTTGCCAAGACCTGTCGGCAGCGCTGCCCGTTTGCGCGATTTGCTTCCATTTGCGCGCTCGTCGCGTGCGCGCTGCTGCTGTTGCCCGCCGTTGCACGTGCCGACGGGTATTCCATGACCCAAACCTATATCGGTGCCACGGTTGAAGCCGATGGATCGCTGACCGTTGTCGAGGGGCGCCAGTTTGATTTCGATGACGACATCAACGGCGTGTTTTGGGAGATCAATACGGGTACCAACCAGCAGGGCGGCACGGCGGGCGTCGATGTGCTGAGTGTCGAGGAAGAGGACACCGCGTTTAACAAAGTCGATAGCGCGAACAAGGGCGACTCTGGCGTCTACACGGTCGAGCAGACCGGTGACGGCGTAAGGATTAAGGTGTTCAGCCCTCACGAGAGCGGCGACAGTGCAATCTACTACGTGAGTTATTCCATGACCGGTGCGGTCATGAACTGGGCCGATACCGCCGAGCTCTACTGGAAGTTTGTGGGCGACGGCTGGTCCGCGGACTCCGACGATGTCGAGATGGAAGTGTACTTCGCAAATGCCGCTGCCGGGACGGCGGCCGTCAAGGGCGATAACTTCCGCGCATGGGGCCACGGTTCGCTGACGGGCGACGTATCGCTCGATGAGGACGAGCCCATGGTCACCTATACCATTCCCTGCGTGCACCAGGGCGAATTCGCCGAGGCACGCATCGCCTTCCCCAGCGACTGGGTGCCGCAGCTTGCCGCCTCGGGCGAAGAGCGCATGTCAACGATCCTGAGCGAAGAGAAGGAATGGGCCGACGAAGCTAACGCCCGCCGCGCTCACGCTCGCATGATTGCCAATGCACTTGCCGTGCTAAGTGTTGTTGCGGCGGTGGCCTTTACCGGCACAATCGTTATGCTCAAGCTGCGCAAGCGCAAGCCCAAGCCGCTTTTCCAGGACGAATATTTCCGCGATGTGCCTTCGGCCGACCATCCCGCCGTGCTTTCGGCCCTCATGAGCTGGAACGAGGTGCCCGATCAGGCATATATCGCCACGCTCATGAAGCTCACTGACGACCGTGTGATCAAGCTGGAGCAGGCGACCGTGACCAAGGCCAAGAAGGGTCTGTTGGGGCGTGAAAAAGAAGAGCAGACGTATCGCGTGATGGTGAGTGATGCGGGCTGGAAGTCGGCCAAGGGCATTGACCACATGGTGCTCAAGGTCTTCTTTGCCGGTGCTAAGCCTGACGAGAACGGTGACCGTTCGCGCACGTTCGACGAGCTACAGCACTACGTCAAGCAGCACGCTACGCCCGTGGGTGATAAGCTCGAGGACTATCAGAACACCGTTAAGGGCAAGCTGGCCGATAGCGAGTACGTTGCCTCGGACGGCATTGTTGCAATGGTGTTTTGCCTGGTTCTTGGTATTCTGATCGCCTTTGTTCCCGTGGGATCCATCTTCTTTACCGACGGCGCGCAGGCGAACATTATCGCCGCGGTTATCTCGGTGCCGATTGTGCTGGTGGGTATTGGCGTGGGCCTTACGTTCCGCCGCTTTACGCCGGAGGGCGCCGAGGTGGCGGCTCGCTGCAAGGCGCTTAAGCATTGGCTCGAGGACTTCACGCGCCTAAAGGAAGCCGTCCCCGGCGATCTGGTCCTGTGGAATAAACTTCTGGTGATGGGTGCGGCGCTGGGCGTTTCGAAGGAAGTCCTGCGTCAGCTTGCCGAGGCTGTTCCTCCCGAGGTGCGCGAGGCCGACGGCTTCTACGACAATTACCCCTGCTACTGGTGGTACTACCATCACTATGGAAACCAGTCCCCGCTCGATTCGTTCGATGACGTGTATCACGAGAGCATCCGTGAGCTGGCTTCGAGTTCCGATAGCTCGAGCGGCGGCAGCGGCGGCGGCTTTTCCGGTGGCGGCGGTGGCGGCGTCGGCGGAGGCGGCGGCGGAACGTTCTAGCGGTCCTAAATTGTGGGATGGGCTTTTCTCGACAGCCGTCGGGGGGAGCCCATCCCCTTTTTTATGCGCTACCTACGAAGACTGTCCCCAACGACTAGTCACGGGGGACGTTCCTAAATGACTAGGTGTCGCTGCCGGGTTTAGGCTGTTAAGTCGAGTTCGTAGAGGAAACTTTCGCGCGGCATGGCGTGGCGGCGTTCCTCGCGGTTGGCGCGGTGTGTGGCGGTGCGCTTAAAGCCGTGCAGCTCGTAGAACTTCCACGAACAGTTGGAGTCGGTATACAGGTGTGCGCTGGTCGCCCCGCACGAGGACAGATGCGAGATTGCGGCGTCGAGCAGCACCGATCCCACGCCCAGGCCGTGGACGTCAGGGTCGACGGCGAGCAGCGTGACCTCGTTGTCATGCGGCAGTGGGCTTTTCTCGAGCAGACGGTTGTTGGTTCGAATGGTGGCGCGCACAAACGAGAGATACTCGGCGCACGACTCGGGTTCTAGCTCACGCATCTGCGACAGCAGCGCACGCTCGGTATCCATCCAATGCTCCTTAACGGCGGTGCCGGAACTCTGTTCCGCACGCGCAAGCGAAATACCGCGCGCCTCGCCATCGATAACTGCAACCTGCGAAAACGTCGAGGAAGAAAGGCAGTAGGCAAGATCGCACGCGGCTTCGAGGCGGTTGTACTCATCGTTATCCGAGTTGTTGTGCCAAAGCTGCTGCAAGATCAGCGCGATGGCGTTGAAGTCTTCGGTATCAAACGGTCGGTAGAGAACCCGCGAGACCATGGTGCCTCTTTCTATTGCGGATACATATCGAGCACAGTTCTACCACGCCATTGGCATCTAATTATGGTGCCCCTGTGTTCCATCAACTCACCGTGCCCAGTGGCGCTCCTGCAACCCCCGCTCGCAAACTTTTTCTGCACAGCCGTACGTTGCGGGGTGCAACGTCGCGCTCGATGCGCTACATTGAATCAGTATTTTCAATGCCGCTGCGCGAGCGCTGCAGATCGACGTATCACCGACTCACAGAGCACGGCGGCGTACCAGACAGGAGGACTGCATGGGATCTGATGTGAAGATCGCACGCGCGTTGATCTCGGTTACCGATAAGACGGGCGTCGTCGATTTCGCACGGACGCTGGTTGACGACTTTGGCGTCGAGATCATCTCTACGGGCGGCACGGCTCGTGCCATCGAGGACGCGGGCGTTCCCGTAACCCCCATCGAGGAGTTCACGGGCTATCCCGAGATGATGGACGGCCGCGTCAAGACGCTGCACCCCAAGGTTCACGGCGCGCTGCTGGCCCGTCGCGATTCCGAGCAGCACATGCAGGAGGCCGCTCAGCACGGCATTAAGCTGATCGACCTGGTCGTCGTCAACCTGTACGAGTTCGAGAAGACCGTCGCCAACCCCGAGGTCACCTTTGCGGATGCCATCGAGCACATCGATATCGGTGGCCCCTCCATGCTGCGATCTGCCGCCAAGAACGCCGCGAGCGTTACCGTCATCTCCGACCCGGCCGACTATAATGCCGTCCTGGCCGAGATGCGCGAGACCGGTGGTTGCACCACGCTTTCCACCCGCCGTCGCCTGCAGGTGAAGGTCTACCAGACCACTGCCGCCTACGACACGGCTATCTCCCGTTGGCTTGCCGCCCAGGCAAGCGACGTGGCGGACACCTCTGCCAAGCTCGAGATCTCGCTGGAGAAGGTCGACGACCTGCGCTATGGCGAGAACCCGCAGCAGAAGGCTACGGTCTATCGCTTTGCCGAGGGCTGCGAGAATACCGCGAGCTCGCAGTTCCCGCTCGTGGGCTCCGAGCAGATCCAGGGCAAGCCGCTCAGCTATAACAACTATCTGGATGCCGATGCCGCCTGGAACCTGGTCCGCGAGTTCGACGAGCCTGTCTGCGTGATCCTCAAGCATCAGAACCCCTGCGGCTCCGCCGTGGCCGAGGACATCACGGCCGCCTACGACCGCGCCTTCGCCTGCGATCCCAAGAGCGCCTTCGGCGGCATCATCGCCTGCAACCGCGAGGTTCCCTTTGATTTGGTTGAGCACTTTGCCGATCAGAACAAGCAGTTCGTCGAGGTCATCATCGCCCCGAGCTACACCGATGAGGCACTCGAACGCATGGCTAAGCGCCCCAACCTGCGCGTGCTGGCTACCGGCGGCGTGGACCACGGCGCCCAGGTGGAGCTGCGCTCCGTCGACGGCGGCATGCTGGTGCAGGAAGTCGACCACGTGACCGAGGATCCCGCGACCTTTACGTTCCCCACCGACCGCAAGCCCACCGACGCCGAGATGGCCGAGCTCGAGTTTGCCTGGAAGGTCTGCAAGGGCGTTAAGTCCAACGCCATCCTGGTCTCCAAGGGCAAGGCCGGCATTGGCATGGGCCCCGGTCAGCCCAACCGCGTGGATTCTGCGCTGCTTGCTTGCGAGCGCGCCGAGGACTTCTGTGAGCGCGAGGGTGTGGAGAAGGGCGGCTTTGCCTGCGCAAGCGATGCATTCTTCCCGTTCCGCGACAACGTCGACGTGCTTGCCGAGCATGGTGTGACCTGCATCATTCAGCCCGGCGGCTCCAAGCGCGACGACGAGAGCATCCAGGCCTGCAACGAGCATGGTATTGCGATGGTCTTCACAGGTGCCAGGCATTTCCGCCATTAAGCAGGGAGGTGGCGCTGCGGCTTGCCCAGCCACCGCACCTTGCCGTTCATTCGTCGCTCGCGTACCCAAGTACGCGTCGCTCCTCTTTCACGGCAATCTGCGGCACCTGGGCAACCCTCGCCGACCTGTTAGGTTGACTGGGGAGGATGGGATGTTATCTCGTCCCCTGGACTGGCCTCGCTTCTAAAATAATCTCTGCAAAAGACGGTCGCTCCGTTTGGAGGGCCGTCTTTTTGGTATAAGAGGACGGAATGACTAACACGAAAGGTATGACCATGCCCCAGATTGATGATGCCGAGCTGTTTGGCAATGCCGAGGATCAGCGTGCGTACGAGGACTTTTGCGCCAATCAGGAGGCGGTCGAGAAGTTCACGCTCGACAAGCCCGCGCTTATCTGCCGTTGGCGCATGTCCAACAAAAAGGTGCCCATGCTCAACCGCCACATCCGTGCGCTATCCGAGCGCCTGGTGCAGGGCGAGCCGCTTACCCACAACATGCTCAGCTGGGCCAAACAACACGTTGAGTGGTCGCTTGCCGAGGGCGATTACACCGCGCGCGACGGCGTACTCATGCTGGTGATTGACGTTAACGGCAACGCCGCCATGACGGTGGGGGAGTACGAGCCGCTGGCCGATACGTCGGCCAAGGCGCTGCGTGCCCGCTCCGCCGAGGCCCGCTCCGAGGCTGATGAGACCGGCGTGGCACCCGAGCTGCTCGCCGCCGTCAACAACGGCGAGCTTGCCTTTGTGGCACCGGCGGACGAGTGCCTGTGTGGCACGGCGACGCTCATTGAGCAGTTGGCTCAGACCAAGAACATCCCGGTCACGCGCGTAGACATTCCCGCGCAGCTCAAGGGTGCCCTGTTCCTGGTGAGTGACGAGCACGGCGTGGTTCCCGCAACCGAGACGGACGCCGCGGAGGCCGACGCCGCCACGGTTGCCTTCTTTGCCGAAGGCTACGAAAAGCTCCGTGCCCGCCGCTAAATGATTTTTCTGGGACGGGGATTATATAATCATTTGATTCTCGCGCCCGTTGCGAGCGAGGGACGAGCCAAGCGCTTTCGTTTGCGAACAGTTCTGTCACCTTGGTGCCGCGTGAGGTGCGTACCTGCGGCTTCGCGGTCATAATGGGACAAGACAACCAAGAGGGGAGCGGAATCCATGGCGCTGATCTATATCGTTGAGGACGACGAGCCAATCCGTCGCGAGCTCGCCAGCATCCTTGCACAGGCCGGATTTGAGGTCGAGGCCTGTGAGTCGTTCGAGCACGTTTCGCGCGATATCCTTGCCGCCGCGCCCGATCTGGTGCTGCTCGACCTCACGCTTCCCGTCAAGGACGGCCAGCATATCTGCCACGAGGTTCGCCGCGAATCCGAGGTCCCCATCATCGTCCTCACGTCGCGCACGACCGAGATCGACGAGGTCATGGCCATGACGCTCGGCACGGACGACTTTGTGTCCAAGCCCTATAGCGCCCGTGTGCTCGTGGCGCGCATCAACGCGCTGCTGCGTCGCACCACGGCGGCAGGCGAGCGCAGCACGCTCGTTCACAAGGGACTGGAGCTCGACCTCGCCCGTTCTACGGTCACCAACACGCAAACCGGCACCAGCACCGAACTCACCAAAAACGAGCTGCGCATCCTCTCGCTGCTCTTGGGTCGCGCGGGCAAGATCGTCTCGCGCTCGGCCATCATGCAGGACCTTTGGGACTCCGATGCCTTCGTGGACGACAACACGCTTACCGTCAACATCAACCGCCTACGCGCCACGCTCGAAAAAATCGGCATCAAGGGGTATCTGACGACGCACCGCGGCCAGGGCTATTCGGTCTAGGTGCCGGTTATGTCGTTTGGTAAATTCTTTAAAGATGCGCTGCTTCCCGTCGCCGTGTGGACGTGTGGCGTGCTGCTGAGCTGCTTTGTGCTGACGGTCGCCGGTGCTCCCGTTTCCATCGTGGTCGTGGCAGTCGGCGTGTCCTTTGTCTTTGGCATGCTCGGCATTGTGATCGAGTATGCGCGCCGTTGTCGTTTTCTGCATCAGCTGGAGCGCGCGGCCGAGGAGCTGGAAAGCCCCGCATGGGTGCAGGAGATGGTCCAGTGTCCGACGTATGCCGAGGGCGAGCTCGAGTACGAGGTTTTGCGCCGCGTGGGCAAGGCGGCATGCGATGAGGTGGCGGAAGGCCGCCGTCAGACCGATGACTACCGCGACTATATCGAGAGCTGGGTCCACGAGGCCAAGCTGCCCCTGGCGGCAGCTCATCTGATTTTGGAAAACTTGGACGGCAGCGAAGACGATCTGTCGCGTGTTGATGACCTGGCACGCGAGCTTGCCCGCGTGGAGCGCTATATCGACCAGGCGCTGTACTATGCGCGCTCGGAAGTTGTGGAGCGCGACTACCTGATTCGCCGCTGGGATCTCAAGACCTTGGTGACGGATGCCATTAAAGCCAACGCGCGTGAGCTCATCGCGGCGCACGTGGCTCCGATGTGCGAGAACCTCGACTTTGAGGTCTTTACCGACGAGAAATGGCTCGAGTTTATTCTGGGCCAGCTCATTCAGAACAGCATTAAATATGCGCGTGAGGATGGCGCGAAGATCGTGTTTTCGGGCGCGTTGTTGGACGAAGGCCTGGCAAGCGAGCGCATCGAGCTTACCGTCGCGGACAACGGCTGCGGCGTGAGCGCGGCCGATCTGCCGCGCGTGTTCGAGAAGGGTTTTACCGGCGACAACGGCCGCACCACCAAGCGCGCAACGGGCATCGGCCTCTACTTGGTGGCGCGTCTGTGCTCCAAGATGGGCATCGACGTCACCGCGGCATCGGATCCGGGCGAAGGCTTCGTCGTCACGTTCGCCTTCTCAACCAACAAGTTCCAATATTTCGAGTAGCGCACACGGCAGAAGTCCGCTCCAAACAAAACGTGCCGCCCCAACGGGGCGGCACGCCATCTTTTATCAGCCAACTCGCTGAAGTACGGTGACGAAGGCGCAAGGCCGGGAGGGGTTATCTAAGCCGACATCCCGCAGCCGCGAAGCGGCGAGGACGTCGGTGTGATAACCCCGCAGGCCTTGCGCCGGCGGGAAGGAACCTACTTCACGACCAGAATGTCGCAATCCGTATTACGCAGCAGGAACGTCGAAATCGAACCCAGGAGTGCGTACTTAATCGAGGACAGACCACGCGCACCGCAGAGCACCAGATCGGGCTTGACCACGTCGAGCATCTCGTCCTTCAACGTCTCACGAATACGACCGGCGCGAATCATGACTTCGACCTCTGGGATATCGGGATTAGCCTTGGCCTCCTCGAGCTGCTTCGCGATGGAGTTGTTAAAGGCCTCCTCCAAGCCGTTGACTAAGTCGACCGGGTAAGCTCCCGCGCTCTCGAGCGCTGTGGAGTCGATCACGTGACCGATAATCAGCTTTGCGCCGTTGTTTGCGGCCACCTTGATGGCGCGTGCGAGCACAAAATCCTGCTGCTCAGTACCGTCGAGTGAAACAAATACCTTGGTGTAGCCCTCGTTCATGGTTTCCTCCTTGGTCTATCGCACGGGCGCGGGGCTCGTGCATCGGGCGGGCGCGGGCGCGTTGGCCGCCGGACACTTTATCTTGTTGCAGTTATACCCAAGGATTTCGGTTTGACCGCCTGCAATTCTGTGAACGGACAAGATTTTTGGTAAGGGTTGGCATGTGCGCGTCGCCAACGGTTGATAATGGGACATCGCCCGCACCGTCCGCAGAAACATCTATCGGCGGGTGTTAAACGAGGGGGTCCCTTTGGATATTATCGAGCTTCTAAAATCTGCCTTCATGGGCCTGGTCGAGGGTATTACCGAATGGCTGCCCGTTTCGTCGACGGGCCACATGATCCTGGTGGACGAGTTCGTCAAGATGAACGTGAGCGAGACGTTCTGGAACATGTTCCTGGTCGTGATTCAGCTTGGCGCCATATTGGCTGTCTGCGTGCTGTTCTTCTACGACCTCAACCCGTTCTCGCCCAGCAAGGGCAAGGAGGGCCGTCGCGACACATGGGTACTGTGGGGCAAGATTGTGCTCGGCTGTATTCCCGCTGCGGCGATTGGCCTGCCGCTCAACGACTGGATGGAGGAGCATTTCTACAACGCTCCCGTCGTGGCGCTGGCACTCATCGTCTACGGCGTGCTGTTTATCGTGATCGAGAACTGGCGCGCGAACAAGCGCGACCAGGCCGCTCTTGCCGGTTCGTTTGGTTCGCGTGCCGTGGTGGCGGGCGGGCGTCCCGCCGGTGCACACTTTGCGGCGCCTGCTGCGGCTGCCGCCGAGGATTCGGACAACGATGACGAAGACCTCGATTTTGGCTCCGTTGCGACGCTCGAGGACCTAAGCTGGAAGACCGCGCTGGGCATTGGCTGCTTCCAGGTTTTGTCGCTGGTGCCGGGCACATCGCGCTCCGGCTCCACCATCATCGGCGGCCTGCTGCTGGGCTGCACACGCTCGGTGGCGTCTAAGTTCACGTTCTTCCTGGCCATTCCCGTCATGTTTGGCGCGAGCGCGCTCAAGCTGGTCAAGTACTTCGTTAAGGGCGGTACCTTCGGCACCAACGAGGTCGCCATCCTGGGCGTGGGCTGCATCGTCGCCTTCGTGGTTTCGCTCATCGCCATCAAGTGGCTCATGGGCTTCGTCCGCCGTCACGACTTTAAATGTTTCGGCGTCTACCGCATTGTCCTGGGTATCGTGGTGCTCGCATACTTCTTCGTTCTGGAGCCTATGCTCGGCCTGTAACTTAGTCGACGCTGCGCGGCGGCCGGGGCGACAACTTGTCATTCAAAGGGGGCGGCATGACCAAAAGGTCTATGCCGCCCCCTTTTCATGCCAATTTGTTCGCCCCGGCCGCCGCTCGCTACCGTGGCCCATGACATCGGTTGCTCCGTGATTGGTTCAATGGGGCGGGCTCAAGGGCGGCGGACGGAGTGGTGGAGTGATTTGCGT
>CAJMAZ010000060.1:0-9208 GCA_905211535.1 uncultured Collinsella sp.
ACCAGCGACCCCTGCGTCCCGAACGCAGTGCTCTACCAAACTGAGCCACAACCCGTTAGCTCGACTATAGTAACAAAGATTTCCGCCATGTGCTAGAGAAATTTTTACTTCTTTGGCACTTCGATGCGAACCGTGTCGGAAATAAGCTCCGTTGCGCAAGCCCACCAGCCATTTTGCTGAGCGGATGCCGCGAGATTGGATGCCGTGGCGACGGTGTCGCAAATGGCAAACGAGCAAGCGCCCGACCCGCACACATCCACGGCAACCGTGCCGTCCTGCGCACGCAACCAGTCGAGAACCGTTTGGATTTGAGGCTCCATTTGCGCAGAAATGACGCCCAAATTGTTCTGGATGAGCGCGTATGCCGTCTCGGCATCCCCGGCACGCAGGGCCGAAGCGATCGCGCCAGGCTTGTCTGCCGGTACCGGGTTCTCATCAAAACGTCGATAGGCTTCAATTGTTGAAACGCTCGCCTCGCGCGGCTTGACCAGCACAACGGGCGTTGCGGGCAGCGCGGGATACTCGGTTGCCAACACGTCCCCCCCACCCACATAGAATGCGGGGCTCGCGTGTAAGAAGAAGGGAACATCAGCACCAATGCCGCGGGCGATCTCGTCGAGCGCGGCATCGGCGCGGTCGATGTCCCAGAGCTCCGCTAAGGCAACAATGACCGCCGCGGCGTCCGTCGAAGGACCGCCCAGGCCAGCACACAGCGGAATGTGCTTCTCAATCGTCACGCAGATATTGGCCTCGCGCCCATAATGCTCGGCCATAGCGAGCGCGGCACGATACGCCGTATTCTTTTGCATGGGAAAGTCGGATGCCGGAACCGTCTGGACGGTCAGCTCCTGCGCTGGGGCGACCGTCACGATATCGGCAAGACCGACGGCTGCCATCAGGGAATCGACCTTGTGGTAGCCGCGGTCATCACGCTCGGTATGAACCCCCAGGTAGAGGTTAATCTTTGCCGGCGCGGAAAGGGTCAGGGACCAATCGGTCACCGTTAGTGCTCCTCGAGCTGATTGCCGAGCGGGGTAAAGATATGCTCGCCGCTCTCAGGGTCGAACAGCTCGACCTGACCGGTGAGGACATCGATATACTGGTAGGACTGACGCGACTTGCGGCCACGGCGCTCGTCGACCTCGACGATAAAGACGGCGGGGTGGACGCTCTTGATGGTGCCCATGCGCTCGACAACGCGGGTGCGGCCCATGTTGGCCTTAACCTTGACGCGATCGCCCACCATATCGGTCAGCTTCTCGTGGATGTCGTCGACGTGATTGACTTCCATCTCTTCCATGAACAGGGCCTCCAGAAGGTGCAATTCAAAAAGGGGATAATACCCCTAAGATAGACAAAACTCTAATACTATAGCACCCTGCTGCCGTCATACGCAAGTAGCTAAATAAGCCCCGTCCCAAATTGACTACTTAACCGCGTAACCTAAAGGTTGTCGGTGTCCAAGACGATGGTGAATGGGCCGTCGTTGACCAGGTCGACCTTCATGTCGGCGCCAAAGATACCGTGCGCCACGTGTTCGACGTCTTGGCGAACGAGCGTCAGGAAGTACTCGTAGAGCTCGTTGGCGACATCGGGGGCGCTGGCATCCGTAAACGATGGGCGGCGGCCGTGACGGCAATCGGCGAACAGCGTGAACTGCGACACCACGAGCACCTCGCCGTCGACATCGGCAAGCGCCAGATTGGTCTTGCCGTTCTCATCCTCGTTGATGCGCAGGCCGCGGAGCTTGCCCCACAGCTTGTCGGCCTCGGCACGCGTATCGCCATGGCCAACACCCAGCAGCACCAGGTAGCCGCGTCCAATGCGGCCCACGCACTCGCCGTCGACCGTCACGCCGGCGTTGAGCACGCGCTGCACCACCGCACGCACGGTCTACTCCTCGCCCGTCAGCTTTGCGGACAGATGCTCGAGCGCGTGGAAACGATGGCTGATGGCGTTCTTCTCGTCAGCCGTCAGCTCGGCCATGGTCTTGCCCGGCGTGTCGACCGGCAGGAACAGCGGGTCGTAGCCAAAGCCGTGATCGCCGCGGCCCTCGTGCGCGATAACGCCCTCGCAGGCGCCCTCGCCATAGGTGACCAAACCGTCCGTGTCGATGAGCGCGACGACGCTCATAAAGCGCGCAGTGCGGTCCTCGTCGGCCACGCCCTCCAGATTCACGAGAAGCTTGGCGTTGTTGGCGGCATCGTCTCCGTGCACGCCCGCATAGCGCGCGCTATACACGCCAGGCTCGCCGTCCAGGGCATCAACGACCAAGCCAGAATCGTCGGCAATGGCCATAAGGCCCGTCTCCTCAACCGCAGCCTGCGCCTTGATGATGGCGTTCTCCAAAAACGTCGTGCCGTTTTCCTCGGGGTCCTCAAAATCGCCCAGCTGGCCGAGCGCCACAAAGCGAACCTCGGGCATGACCTTGCCCAAAATGGCCTCGATCTCGGTGAGCTTATGAGCGTTTCCGGTTGCCACGACGATGGTCGCCGCCGGGTCGAGGGTGTCGATGTCGATCTTCTCAAGTGCCATAACTGGCCTCCTTGTCTCTATAGCAAGCCGCGTGAGGGGCGTTTGGGCACTTGACCTCTCCCCTCTCAGGCGATCGGACCTTTCAACGCAGCATTTCAGCAGATAAAACCTACCAAAATAAACCTGTCCCTTTTTGGCAGGTTAGGCGATGGCTTGGCGCTGAAGCTCGATGAGCTCGGCGATACCCTTGTCGCCCAGGTCGAGCAGGGCGTTGAGGCGTTTGCGGTCGAAGGGCGCCTGCTCGCCGGTGCCCTGGAGCTCGATCATCTCACCGGTTTCGGTGGCGACGAGGTTCATGTCGACCTCGGCATGGCTGTCCTCGGAATAATCGAGGTCAAGCAGCGTATTGCCGTCGACAACGCCCATGGAGATGGCAGCCACCTGGCCGATAAGCGGGATGCGCTCGATCTTGCCCGCCTCGACCCACATGGCGAGGGCGTCGTGCAGCGCCACCCAGGCGCCGGTGATGCTCGCTGTACGCGTGCCGCCATCGGCCTGAATCACATCGCAGTCGACGGTAACGGTGTACTCGCCGAGCGCCTTCATGTTGACGACGGTACGCAGGCTGCGGCCAATGAGGCGCTCGATCTCCATGGAGCGACCCTTGCGGTTGGCGTGCTCGCGCTTGCAGCGCTTGCCGGTCGACGCCGGCAGCATGGCGTATTCCGCGGTCACCCAGCCGGCCTTAGCTCCCTTTCGCCAGCCCGGCACGCCCTCCTCGATAGTGGCGGCGCACAGCACGCGCGTGTCACCGAACTCGGCAAAACACGAGCCGTGGGCGTGCTTCATGACGCCACGGGTGAGCTTAACGTGGCGCAACTCGTTGGCGGCGCGACCGTTGGCGCGGTTGACCTGCATGTACTCCATAGAAATTTCCTTTCCGCAAAAGATGTGGCGAAGGCTTTGGCGGCTGCCTTACATCTATTTCAGCTCATCGATATCGATATGTTCGATGCTCTTGAGCGGCTGACCAAAGATAAAGCTGCCTGCCACCGCAAACTCGGCAATGTTATCGGCCGTCGTGGCAAAACGATGCTGCGGCTCGGCGGCGTCGCCCGCCAGCTGCTCGCGGCGCGTGAGGATATCGGTCAGCTCGCGCGTGGTCTCCTCGGCGGAACTCACGACGCGCACCCCAGGCCCCAGCGCATGCCGGATAGGTCCCACCAACAGCGGAAAATGCGTACAGCCGAGTACCACGGTATCGATACCGTGGTCGCGCAGCGGCTCAACCGTGGCACCCACCAGCGCACGTACGGCAGGCGTATCGAAGATGTCCTCGTTCTCAAGCCACTGTTCCTGCAGATGTGCACCCGAGGCGAGCTCGTGTTCGACAACCTCGACAAAGCTCGAGGCAGGACAGCCGTATACATCGACGCCGGCATCCAGGTCCTGAATGGCACGCGTGTAGGCGCCCGAGCGAATAGTGAGGTTGGTGGCGAGCACGCCCACGCGACGCGTACGCGTGCTGTTGATTGCCGCACGGGCACCCGGCGCGATCACACCGATCACGGGAACGTCGAGCACCTGCTGGGCCAGACGCAAGGCCGCAGCGGTCGCCGTGTTGCAGGCGATGACCATAATCTTGACGTCGTGCTTCGAAAGCCAACGACCCGCCTGCAACGCAAACGAGCGCACCTCATCCTCGGTGCGCGTGCCGTAGGGGCAGCGCTTGGTGTCGCCAAAGTAGTAAACGGACTCGTGCGGCAGCGCCGTCGCGATGGCGCGCGCAACCGTCAGACCGCCCAAACCAGAATCGAACACGCCAATCGGGCGCGTGTCGCCTGCCGGATTCTCGATATCGGACATTACCTCACCAGTCTCTCTCGAAAAGACATGTCCAAGTGCGGCGGCGACGCGCTACGAACGCGCCGCGACCAGCAGCTCTGCCGTCGCCGCCCAACCATCGACAATTTTGCCGCGCGTAACGAAAGCGTTCTCGCAAGCAGCCAGGAACTCGGGCGCGCCGGCGCTCGTCAGGCCATTCTCGACCAGACAGAACGTGCCCACGTGATCGGCCATGTAGAAGTCGGACTCGGAGTCGCCGAGCGCGAGCGTCTCCTCGCGCTCGATCCCCAGGTGCTCGCAGAAGCGCGCAATGGCGACGCCTTTGTTGAGGCCCGCGGGGTTGATGTTGAATGCGCGACCGTCCTCGACGCGATCGAGCTCGAGCGTCGTCGGCTTGGACAGGTGAGTCAGATGGCCGTTGCAAGCCCAGATCAGACCGCAGCCGGCCTCGTCCAGGATGGCCTGGACCTCATCGTCGGGCACATCGCCGCGCATGCCGACGGTGACCTCACGGTATTTGTAGCCGGTCGACATGTCGTTGTGGTACTCGATCTTGTGCGGCCAGCGGGCAAGGATCTTCTCGCACACGCCGGTCTGCTCGATCACCTGGTGCGGCGTGAGGCCGCAAGAGGGGTCGTAGGGCATGTCACCGGTCAGATACTCCCAATCGTTGGCTTTGAGGTCGTACATAACCAGACCGCCCATCTCACCAATGTAGGAGTTGAGGCCGAGCACGCGCGCGTCCTCGTGGATCATGGTACGGTTGCGGCCCGAGGTGGGAACCACCTGAATACCAGCGCGAGCGAGCGCCACGACGGCCTCGACGAGCTTGGTCGAGGGGTTGCCGTCGTTGTCGCGCAGCACGCACGAGCCGGGTGCGAGCATCGTGGCATCCAGGTCGGTAAAGACGTACTTGACCTTGGCCAAGCGCTCGCGCATCTCGCCCGAAAGCTCGGCAACGGTCGGCAGGGTGTTGTGGGACATGGTTACTCCGTTTACGTAGAAGGGTTTGGACTTGGACGGCATGTTTTGATTGAGGGAACACGCTTATGGCGACAGCGCACTCAGGGCGCCGCCGCCATCATGGTTCATTAGTCAAACTGGGTAACATCGATCAGGCGATTGGCCAACGAAAGGTCGCTCTCGATGGGCACGAACTCGTCGCCCACGTGCATGAGCTCCTCGTCACCCTTTGCCAGCAGTAAGACAATGGTAGGAGCATCGGGGTTGATGTACTCCTCGCGCGCCGCCTTGAACGCCGCATGCACAGCGGCTTCGCGATCGAGGATGATCTTGTTCGGCGTATCGTCGGGAACATGTTCGGCAAGCTCGCGACAGACCTTCATCGGGTCCTCGTGAGCCGGGTCCTCATTGGCAAAGATCATCAGGTCGGAATATGGTGCGGCCTCGCGCGGAAGCTGCTCGCGGCGCTCCTGGGCCTTGCCGCCGGCAGCGCCAAACAGCGCAATGACGGGGCTAGCGGGAAACGCGCGCTTGACCGACGAGAAAAGCGAACGGAACGAAAGCTGGTTGTGCGCGTAGTCGACGACGCAAATCACGCGACCGTCCTTCGACTCCACAACCTCCATGCGGCCCGGCACGCGCAGCTTGGAGAGACCCTTCTTGATGGCATCGATACCGATGCCGATCTCGCGCGCGGCGGCGATAGCGACCAGCGCGTTTTCCACGTTAAAGTCGCCCGCGATACCCAGCAGGATCTTCTCCCCCGCCTCGGACTCGTCGGCACACAGGCCATGCAAGTTGAACTCGATGCTAAAGCCGACCATGCGTACGTCGCTCGCCCACAGGCTTGCCTCGGGATGCTCGACGCCAACGGTCACCAAGCGCTCGGCCGTCGACGCTGCCTCTAGCACACGGTCAACCTCATCGGTGCCCAGATTCACCACGGCGGTCTTTGCCTGGTCAAAGATCCTGAGTTTGCTCTCAAAATAATCCTCAAACGTGGGGTGTTCGATCGGCGAGATGTGGTCACGGCCGATGTTGAGGAAGCACGCCACGTCAAACGGCAGATTCTCGACGCGTTGGTACTTGAGCGCCTGGCTCGAGACCTCCATGACCATGGACTGGCGGCCGGACTCACGGCAGTTGGCGATATGGCGCCAGACCTCGGGGGCCTCGGGCGTGGTGTTGGTGCTCTCGTAGCACTCGATACCATCGTCGGTACTCACCGAGCCGATCATGCCGCAGGACTCGCCCGCCGCCTTGATGATGGACTGGAGCATAAAAGCGGCCGTGGTCTTACCCTTGGTGCCAGTGATGCCCACGATCTTGACGTCGTGGTCGGGACGGTCGTAGACCTCCGGCGGCAACAGGGCCATGGCCGTGCGAACACTATCAACAACCAGCATTGCAGCACCGCTCTCCTGCGCCAGCGGCTCCAGAGACTCGACCAGCGACTCCTCGCACACAAATGCGACGGCGCCCGCATCGAGCGCCATGCTCAAAAACGCGGGCTTAAAGGCAGCACCTTTGCAAAAGAACACGTCACCTGCCGAGACCGCGCGCGAATCAAACGAGCAGCCGGTCACAGCACGCTCGTCAACCTGCTCTGATGCGCGCAGCTCGCCGCACACATCGAGCAGCTTGGCAAGCGTATCGACCGTGGTTACGGTCGCGGAATCCGAATGGTGCATCTTTCACCTTTCTCAGCCATTTGGCAGGGACGCTTTTTATAGTAACTGAAACGCACCCACGCAAAAACGGCTCCCGGAGGAGCCGTTACGCGCAGGCGTTCGTAAGCCGAGGCTAGGCAGCCCGAACAGCGGGCTGGTCCTCGTCGATAAAGAAGCGCTTGTACCACACCAAGAACACGAGCGGCGTATAGATCTTGCGCTGGAAATCGCCCTTGCCCGCAAAGTGCAGATCGAGCAGGTGCATGAGCTCGTCGGTATCGAAGAACTCGCTTGCCCACGGCGCGGTGAAGTACTCCTTGACATAGTCGTACCACTTTTGCTCGCGCAGCCAGTAGACAATCGGCACCGGGAAGCCCACCTTGGGACGGGTGGCCCACTCATCGGGCAGCGACTTGTTGGCAGCGTGGCGGAGCACCTGCTTGTTGCCGTTCTCGTTGATGCGGTAGCGGTCGGGAATGTGCTCGGCGAACTCCATGACTTTGCGGTCCAGGAAGGGCACGCGCAGCTCCAGCGAGTGCGCCATGCACATCTTGTCGGCCTTGAGCAGAATGTCGCCCGGGAGCCACATGTTCATGTCCAGGTACTGCTTCTTGACCAGCTCGGGCTGACCCTTCACGCGCGCATAGATGGGAGCGGCAAGCTCGAAGGCGCCATCGCCGGTGTTGTACTCGGGCTTGAGCACGCCATCGACCTCGCGCTCCGGCCATACCAGAGCCTGTCCCAGGAACGACTTCTCGGGGATCTCGGCACCCTTGACCAGGAAGTTATGTCCCTTGAAGTACGGCATATGCAGCGCCAGGTTACCGAGCGCGCGGCGGATGGGCAGCGGCACCATCTTTTTGTACTTGCGCACCGGGACCGTGTCCTCGTAGTAGGCGTAGCCGCCAAAGAGTTCGTCGGCGCCTTCGCCCGAAAGCACGACGGTGACGTCCTTGCGGGCCATCTCGGCCAAGAACCACAGCGGCACGGAAGACAGGTTGGACTGCGGCTCGTCCATGTGATACTGGATGTCCTCGAGCGCACCGAAGAACTCGTCAGCGGTGATCATCTTGCGAACGTTCTCGACGCCGAGCTTATCGGAAAGCTCCTTGGCGTAGTTGGTCTCGTTGAAGTTCTTGTAGTCAAAGCCCACCGAGAAGGTCTTGTCGGGCATGAGGCAAGCGGCGATGTAGCTGGAGTCGACGCCACCGGAGAGGAACGACGCGACCTTGACGTCGGCGATGCGATGGGCCTCGACGCTCTCGTGCACGACCTCGTCCAGCTCATCGACATACTCTTCGAACGGCTTCTCGACGGCAGAGTAATCGCAATCCCAGTAGCGCTCGATGTTCATCTTGCCGGTCGGGATATCGACGGTAAAGTAGTGCGCCGGCGGCAGCTTGTAGACACCCTCGAAGAAGGTCTCCTCGGTTGCCGAATACTGCAGCGTCATGTACGGACGCAGGGCCTTTTTGTTGACCGCCTTGTGGAAGTGCGGGTAGTCCAGGAAGCTCTTGATCTCGGAACCAAAGAGCACGCCCGGAGCGCCGTCGCCCGCATCGGCCATGGGATAGTAGTAAAGCGGCTTGATGCCAAAGATGTCGCGGGCGCCAAAAAGCTTGTTCTTCTTTTTGTCCCAGATGACGAAGGCGTACATACCGCGCAGGCGATCGAGGACGGCCTCGCCCCACTCCTCATAGCCGTGCAGGAGGCTCTCGGTGTCGGCGCCGCAGTGGAACTTGTAGCCCTTGGCCTCGAGCTCGGAACGGAGTTCTTGGAAGTTGTAGATCTCGCCGTTGAAGACAATGACGACGCTGCCGTCCTCATTGGCCATGGGCTGAGCGCCGGCCTCGGTCAGGTCGAGAATCGACAGGCGGCGGAAGCCCAGGGCAACGCGGCCGTCGATAAACTGACCGCCCATGTCGGGACCGCGATGGACGATGCGGTCCATCATCTTGGTGAGCACCTCGGATTGGTTATCCGTCCCACCGACAAAACCGACAAAACCGCACATATACTATCCCCTCTGCTGTTGCTGGGCATCAAATCGAATCAGTAGCTTTTGAGTATACCCGAGGGTGTAAAGAGGGGCGGAATGTTCAGGCAATCTCAACTGAATCAGCTCCGCTGTGACACGCGCCGGTTACCTTTAATGGATATGAGGTGAATGGGGCGATTGTTTTGCTATACTCTCTCCGCACGGGCGATTGGCGCAACGGTTAGCGCAGGTGCTTTACACGCACAAGGCTGGGGGT
>CAJMAZ010000061.1:0-9175 GCA_905211535.1 uncultured Collinsella sp.
ATGAATGTGGGAGGTGTTCGGATAAAGTCGATAATCAAGGCACGTTATTTAGGACAGTCATATTCTTTAAAAATAATGGCTGTTGTAGAATTACATATAAGAGTCACCCGGAAGGAGCGATCGATGAAAAGCAAACGATTTATCCTGAATGCACTTCTGGTAGTAGCAATATTGACGCTCTTGGTCTTCTCCTACTCATACATGAATCAGCCAAGATTTGGATATGCTTTATACGCTGTTTTTTCCGGCGAAACAACTTACAACACTTACAACACTATAGGCTTCATTGACGCAATCTTTTTCTATGTAGTCGGCCCCGTATCAAGCGAACTGATCGCTTTTGCTGTCAGCTACAACCTGAATCAACAAAGCCAAACTCACTCAGCGACTTCGGCCAAACAAGGAATCAATCTCTTCGTAATAATGATAATTCTGCAAATTGCGACTGTGTTGATTATCGCCCTGACCGCAACAAACGTTTTGAAGTATGAGTTCGGATCCATCGTGAGCTGTCTCATGGCAATTGCCGCGGGTATAGCGGTTTCGTATACGACACCGGCAAAGAAGTAGCTCAACTAACAGGGCCTATTTGGAATCCGAATCGTCCATGGAGCCGTCGATGCCGGTTTTGGTGTCGTCCGTATTGGAATCGTCATCCTTCGATATGTGCGATACGGCTCGTTAATAGCCCTGGCCGTAGCCCTGACCCTGCTGGCCTAGCAGCTCCTCCAGATACTGGCGCAGCTGCTCGTCGGTAATACCGCCGTTGCCGGTGTCGGTCGCGCTGTCGTCCTGCTGCTGGTTCTGCAGCTCCTCGTCGGAGCCCAGCTCAACCGTGACCTTCTTCTCGTCCTTGCCGCGCATGAGCGTAATCTCGACCTTCTCGCCCACCTCGTGGCTGCGCAGCGCGATGATCAGGCCATCGGCGCTCGTGATCTCGTCGTCGCCCAGCTTGGTGATGACGTCGCCCTCCTGAATGCCGGCCTTGGCGGCAGGACCGTCCTCAACGACGCTCGCCACATACGCGCCGCTGTCTGTGCTCAGCTTGTTGGTGCGGGCGTTGAGCGCATTGACGCTCGAAAGCGTAGCGCCCATGTACGGATGCACCGGCGTCTTGCCGTCGATAATCTGGTCGGCAATGTTCTTGGCGTAGTTAACCGGAATGGCAAAACCCACGCCCGAGCTGGAGCCCGAGTAGCTCTCGATGAGCGAGTTGATGCCCACCAGCTCACCATTGTCGTTAACGAGCGCGCCACCGGAGTTGCCCGGGTTGATGGCGGCGTCGGTCTGGATCATGTTGGCATAGATGGTGTTACCGCTGGTAGAGCTCATGGCCGTGGAGCGGTAGAGCGCCGAGACGATACCGGTGGAGACAGACTGCTCGTTGCCGAAGGGCGAGCCGATTGCCATAACCCACTCGCCCACGTTGAGCTTGGAGGAATCACCTATCTCGATCGGCGTAAGCTTGGAGGCGTCGGCGTCCTTGAGCTTGATGACGGCTAGGTCGCTCGAGGCGTCGTTGCCCACGAACTCGGCCTCGTAGGTGGTGCCGTCGTCCATGGTCACCACGTACTGGTCGTAGCCGTCGACCACGTGGTTGTTGGTGAGGATGTGGCCCTCGGTATCGAGCACCACACCCGAACCGACGCTGCCCGAGTTGTCCGACTCGTCGGCAGACTGCGAAAGCGAGCCATTCTGGCTACCGCTCGAAGTGGCGGTGATGGAAACCACGGAGGGCAGGGCCTTGGCAGAAACGGCCTCGGCCAGCGTTGTGTCCTCGGAGTCGATGGTGATCTTTTGCGTCGATGAACCCGAAGCGCCCGCCGTCACGGCATTCTTGCCGCCACCGATATTGAGCGTGCCGCTCATAATGAGCGCAATGACCAGCAGGGCGCCGCAGGCACAGCCGGCGAGTGCCGTAATAAAGATCGGCAGCTTTTTGGTCTTGGTCTTGACCACTGTGTGCTTGTTTACAACCTGTTGGCCGCCCAGCGGCTTGCCGGTCTGCGTGTCGTAGGCCTGCACGTAGGGAATGTTGCTGTCGGCAGGCGTCGACTCCACCTGCACGCGCGGCTGCTGCTGGGTCTCGCCGGCGTTGCCCGCATCCTGGGGACGCTGGGAATCGTACTCGCTCATAGCTGCGATCCTTTCGTCAAATAACCAAAGGCCCGCCAAACATGTGGCGGGCCATCATTGTTCACGTTGAGTTGTACCCCAAGCTGGGCAGTCCCGAGCACTAGATGCCAAGATTTCAGCTTTGTTTAAGTAATACCTTGTCTGTAGGTCAATTCGTTTTATTCCATTTTGTCTATTCGATACAACAGTCGATAGCAAAACTCACGGCTTCGCTCTCTGGCGTGAAAAAAGTCTCTCTGCTTCTTGTTCGCGTTTTTTCATTGCCATTTTCATCTCTGACCACCGTGTCAACCACGAGCGTCAATCGCTTCCGAGCGTCCGGCAGCTCCACGGCTTCCGCCATCTCAGCTCGCATCAAAATGGGAACTCCTGCCATCAGGCCTCAGAACTGCTTCCTATCAATCATTCTTCATTCCCCTTGTCTACTTGATTTGGCTTTCTCGGCAAAATGGGGATATAGAACAGTCCCGTCAAGTTCCTTTTCTTCTACAAAACCTAGAATCCATTTTTCACCTGCCTTCAACCCTGCAACATATCCGGAACTTGACTTGCGACGCATATCGATCTTTTTACGGCAACCACTTGGCATCAACGCCTCAAATTGCCCGTTATGAACATCCGTTAGAGTGCGAACTTCGATCGCGACAACCGTGTCGTTTTCTCCCCCATTAGTCGCCCCTAGCAGGGACAAACTCACTGCAGCGACCAAGGCAAGGAAAAGAACCAATAGGGGTATTGCCCTTCTAATGAACTTGTCGCCATTCACGAGTACAATCACCCCTTGCAATATGTTCCGTCGTGAGCCGTGTAAATTGATACGTCATATGGAAGAAACTGCAGCCGGTTTATCCATCCGTTCCAAACCACAAGCAGGTACTTCTTGGCATTTGAGTATGTGTTATGCATTGCCACATAGCCCACAACTGCCATTGCGCGCCCGTTGCCATTTGACCGGAGCCTCCCAGAGAAAACATTGCCGAAACGCGCATGCGTAGGTTTTCGTCTCTTTGATAACTTCTGTTTGCGTTGGCGTTATCATTCCCGAAATCGTTTTGCTCGCATCAACAACATATCCCTGTTTATACAAATCCTTGGCAGGTAACTAAATGATATTTGCTAGATAGTGTTATACGTTTGATATTGTTTTTACTGACACACTTTTAATCGGTGAAAGGTCTTCTTTTCGCCCTAAATGAGAAAAGGGTACTGGAGAAATCTCCGGTACCCTCACATTCCTCTATTTACTTGCTAGTCCTTAAACAGATAGCCCACGCCGCGGACGGTGGTGATGTGCGCCGCGATCTGCGGACCCACCTTGGAGCGGATGCGTCGAATGTGCACATCGACGGTGCGCGTGCCGCCGCAGTACTCAAAGCCCCACACGCGGTGCAGCAGCACCTCGCGGCTGTAGGCACGGTTGGGGTGCGTCGCCAAAAAGCTCAGCAGCGAGTACTCCATCAGCGTCAGGTCGATGGGCTCATCATCGAGCGTCACCTGGTAGGTAGCCAGGTTAATCTCAAGGTTGTCGATGTTGAGCACATCGTCGGCGGTGACGGTCTCCTCCTCGCCCATCAGGCGCTGCGCACGAGCCTTAAGCTCGTTGGGCGTCGCCGTGGGGCATACAAAGTCGGCATGCGCGTGGTTCGGCAGACGCAGGGTGCTAAGCGCCTCGTCGTCAACGATCACCAGCATGGGGACGCCACCGCGGTCGTCGAGCCATTTGGCAATCTGATCGATGCGGTCGCTACGGATGCCGTCGGAATCGAGGATCAGCAGGTCAAAGTCGTGCGCCGCAGTCGGCGAATCGGGGGTTGCCAAGCTCACCTCGACACCCAGAGTGGTCGTCAAGCTGCGGGCAAACTCGTGGAAGCGCGTCGTGCGCGCCATGAACAGGGCACTCTTTTCGGACATATCGGCCTCCAAAGAAATGAGCTCAATCGTACTGGAACAAGCCAGCACGATTAGGAGTTCGCCAGGTAGTGCTTGATCTCCCACTCGGTGATCGTAGACTCAAACTTATGCCACTCGTCGCGTTTCTTTTTGAGGAAGAAGCTGTGGATGTGCTCGCCGAGGGCATCCTTCATAAACTGCGAGTCCTCAAACACGTCGAGCGCCTCTTTGAGCGAGCGCGGCAGCGGCGTGTAGCCGGCCTCAACCATCTGACGGTCGGTGAGCTTGAGCGTCTCGGCCGTGGCCTCGGGCGGGAGCTCCAGCTTGCGCTCGATGCCGTCCAGACCGGCCGCCAGCGTGACGGCGTTGACCAGGTACGGGTTGGCCATGGGGTCGGGGCTGCGAAGCTCGATGCGCGTGGACAGCTGCTTGCCGGGCTTGTAGACCGGGATGCGAACCATGCTCGCGCGGTTGCGCAGGCCCCACGTGGCGTACTGCGGCACGGAGTCGCCGCCCGTGGTGATGCGCTTGTACGAATTGACCGTGGGGTTGGTGATGGCGCTGATCTCGCGCGCGTGCGCCAGGATGCCGGCCATGTAGTGCTTGGCGATATCGGAGAGATGGTACTTCTCGTCGTCCTCGCCCCAAAAAACGTTGTTGCCGTCGTGGTCGAATAGCGACTGGCACAGGAACATGGCGCTGCCGTCCTCGCCTGCCAACGGCTTGGGCATAAAGGATGCGTGGCAACCGCTCTCGTAGGCCTGCTGCTTAATGATGAGTTTGGCCGTGGTGATGGCGTCGGACATGCTCAGGGCCTCGGCGTGGCGCAGGCTCATGCCGTGCTGCGAGCGGCCGGCGGCGTGGAAGGTGTACTCCACGGGCACGGACATCTTCTCGAGCGTAAGGACCGTGTTGCGGCGCAGGTCGCGGGCGGCATCGCTCACCGAAAGATCGAAGTAGCCCACGTTGTCGAGCGGCTCGGGCGTGTGCTCGTCGGGGAAGTAGTAATACTCCAGCTCGGCGCCCACGTTGAGCAGATAGCCAGCCTTCTCGGCCTTGCGGAACATGCGGCGCAGGGCATCGCGTGGATCGCCGGCAAAGGGCTTGCAATCGGGAGTGCACACGTCGCAGAACACGCGGGCGACGCCGTTGTGGCTCGGGCGCCACGGCAGGATCTGGAAGGTCGAAGCATCGGGAAACGCCAGCATGTCGGCTTCCTCGGGCGTGGCAAAGCCCTCGATGGCGGAGCCGTCAAAGCCAATACCCTCCTCAAAAGCGACCTCGAGGTCCTCGGGGCTAATGGCAAAGTTCTTGAGGCGGCCGAGAATGTCGACAAACCACAGACGCACAAAGCGGATGTCACGCTGCTCTACGGAGCGGAGTACGTAATCGATGTTCTGCTGGTTCATGTCGCTCCCCTTTCTTTCGGGCGGGTTTCGACTGGTCTATATCGCAGATACTATCGCAGAAAAATGTTTCCGCAGGGTTAAAGCGTATCAAGCGCTCAAAAAACGTGCGCGAACAGGCTGTCTGACTTACGCGCGATCATAAAGGATCACTCCTTCGCGCTCGATTACCGCGGCAAGATCGTCATCAAGATGATCACTAGAGACGAGATCAACCTGCCTCCCGGTTTCTTTGCGCACCGCCTCACCAAATGCCGACAGCGCGAAAAGACCAAAGCCCTGCTCGCGATCGACTTCGAGGCGCAAGTCAATATCACTATCGGCATGCGCCTCGCCGCGGGCATACGAACCAAAAAGAATCACGGTTTTGATGGCGGGAATCGAGCTGGCCGCCTCGCGGACGGCGGACTCAATCTGGGCAGTATCCAAAATGCCCGTCGCGGCGCTTTCGCTCGCAGAGCTTTTACCAAGTGAAGGAACAAACGGCAGAGAGCGCTCGCGCAGCATCTGCCTCATAAACATATTGACCGCAACAGACGAAGTCATGCCAAGCTCTTCGCACAGTTCGGCAAATGAGTCTTTAATTGACGAGTCCACTCGCACACTCAGCACAGACGCAGCCATGGATACCTCCTGTATGACATTGTCTATATATTATCACACAGACTAGCGCGAGGTCGAAGCGCGGTGTTCGATGTGGCCGGGGATCTCGATGCGCTTGGGGGCGAGTTTTGCGGCCTCGCCCACGGTGGTGGTAACAACGTCGATGCGCTCGGAGAGGCGCTCGACTACGCGCTCGGCAATGGCGAGGGTGTCTTGCGCGGCCGTGGTCACACCGCCAAAGAGCACGTGGTTCCAGGGGTAGTCGTCAAACGTCGCGATCTTGAGGCCAGCCGGCAATGAGGGTCCCAGCTGTGCTAGCGCCTCGGTCAGACGCAGGAAGACCAAGCCGTTGACAGCAATGAGGCCAAGCTTTTTGCCTGCATAGCCGCGGATGGTCTCGTCCAAGCGACCGACACCCGTGGCGCCACCGTCGGCCAAGGTGACGACCTCGCCCGCAAGGCCGCGTCGCGAAAGCTCGTCGGCAAAGGCCTCGGCGCGCTCGCGACGGACGGGGCTGTCGTCGCTTGCCTCGGTGAGCAGGCACAGGCGCTCACAGCCCGCAGCGGCGAGCTCGTCTACCAAGCCGGCGACGAGCTCACGGTTGTTAGATGTCACCAGATCGATGCCGCCGTCGGCAACGTCGCGGTCGAGCAGCACAACAGGCAGACGTCCCGCTGCCGCGGCGATCGCCTCGTCATTGCCTCCGCAGGTGTTGACGACCAGGCCGTCCACGCCGGCATCGATAAGTCTGGTGAGCGACTCCGCTTCCTTGGCGGGGTCGTTGCCGCTAATGGCCGTCATGAGCGAGCAGCCGCGAGCGGCGGCGCTGGCGGAAAGTCCTTCGAGTATGGCGCTCGAGAACGGGTTGGCGATGTCGGCCAGGATCACGCCGATGAGGTTGGTGCGCGAGCTGCGCAGATTGCGTGCGGCGGCACGCGGGCGATAGCCGGTGCGCTCGATAACCGCTGCGATGCGAGCGCGGGTTTCCTCGGTCATTTGCCCGGGGCGGTTGTTGAGATAGCGCGAGACCGTGGCCGGACTCACGCCCGCCTCGGCGGCAATGTCCTTGATTCTCATCTGCGCCATAACGCACCCCATTTCCCATTTGTCGGCGGTTTGAGCCATTTTAGGCATTTTTTTAAAAATCTCGCTTGCAAAACGCTGTAGGTGAGTATACTACAACTCGAAACGAAATCGATTTCGTAAACCGATTTCGGCGAGCGTTGGCACGCAGGTGCAAAGACGCACCCTACCGTCTTGGCACCTGCGTGCCAACGCCATATCAAAGGTGTACGCACGAGTAAAAGGAGCTGCGCGACCATGGGTAAAACGGTTCTTACCTTCGGCGAGATCATGATGAGACTCTCGCCCAAAGACCACCTGCGTATTGAGCAGGCAACCGAGTTTGACGTCCGCTACGGCGGCGCCGAGGCCAACACTGCGCTTTCCCTGGCCTACCAGGGCGACAAGGCCGCTTACGTCTCCGTTGTCCCGGCCAACCGTCTGGGCGAGTGCGCCCTGCGTTCGCTGAAGGCCTACGGCGTCGACACCACGCGCGTCGTGCGTCAGGGCGACCGCCTTGGCTCCTATGTGTTTGAGGTCGGTGCCTCGCAGCGCGGTAACGGTTGCGTCTACGACCGCAAGTACTCTGCCATCAACATGGCTAAGCGCGATGTTTTTGGCTGGGACGAGATCCTCAAGGGCATCGATGTCTTCTATTTCTCCGGCGTGACCCCCGCCGTCTCCGATGAGATGGCTGCCGCCTGCAAGGATGCACTCACCGCCTGCCGCGCCAAGGGCATCACCACCGTGTGCGACGTGAACTATCGCGGCAAGATGTGGTCGCCCGAGAAGTCGCAGGCCACCATGAAGGAACTCCTGCCGCTCGTCGACATCTGCATCGCCAACGACGAGGATGCGCCCGCCGGCCTCGGCATGACCTGCGTCTCTGGTTCCCTTGCCCACGGCATCGAGGAGCGCGACACCTATGTCGAGATGGCCCGTCAGATCTGCGCCGAGTACGGCTGCAAAAAGGTTGCCTCGGTCGTTCGCAACATCTCCTGCGTCGAGCGCTCCATCTGGATGGGCATGCTCTTTGACGCCGAGAGTGGCGAGCACTGGTTCTCCCCTGCTCACGACGTACACGTGCTCGAGGGCGTTGCCGCCGGCGACGCTTTCAACGCCGGCCTCGTCCATGCCCTCATCAACGACTTTGACCCGCAGGATGCCGTCAACTACGCGATTGCGGCTTCGATCCTCAAGCTCACCATCAAGGGCGATTCCAACTTGGTGACCGCAGGCGAGATTGCAGCCGTGGCATCAGCCGCCGACGGTGGCACCCGCGTCGCGCGCTAGTCCGTCTCCATTCCGCGGGCCGCAGCTTTCCAATCCCATACCCCTGCGGCCCGCTCCCCGATTCCTCCGGCCGGGCAAAACCACCAGTCCCATTCCGGTTTTGCCTGGCATTCCCTACATGACTGGTCGAGCAGCCGGTTTTGGAATTGCTTGAACCCCAAGCAGTGCCTCCGATAACCAATCCAAAATCGGCTCCTGACCAGCACATTTGGCAATCACGCGCCCATGCGCGCCACACATCGAAAGGAACATCATGTTCGATCAGTTCTACACCACGCTTGAGTCCCTGGGTATCGTGCCGGTCGTCGTGCTCGACAAGGTCGAGGACGCCGCCCCGCTCGCCCACGCTCTTATGGCAGCCGGCATGAAGTCCGCCGAGGTCACCTTCCGCACCGCCTGCGCCGCCGAGTGCATCGCCGCTATGGCCGAGGCCGAGCCCGAGATGTGCGTTGGCGCCGGCACCGTCCTGACCGTCGAGCAGGTTGAGCAGGCCCGCGCCGCCGGTGCCAAGTTCATCGTCTCCCCGGGTTACAACGAGGACGTTGTGAAGCACTGCATCGACATCGACCTGCCTGTCCTTCCCGGCACTGTAACCCCCTCCGAGGTCACCGCCGCCGAGAACTTGGGCCTCAAGGTCACCAAGTTCTTCCCCGCGTCCCAGTATGGTGGTCTCAACACCATCAAGGCCCTCGCCGCTCCGTTTGTCGGTCACCGCTTTATGCCTACCGGCGGCGTGAGCACCGCCAACGTCGAGGAGTACCTGAGCTCCTCCGCCATCATCGCCT
>CAJMAZ010000062.1:0-8652 GCA_905211535.1 uncultured Collinsella sp.
ACCCTCGAGCGTCACCATGCCGCGGGCGAACATCGTCACCACGCTCGGCAGCTCAACATCATTCTTACGCGCGAGGTTTAGCAGCGAGGTCAAAAACTCGCCGATATCCAAGTCTTTAAGGTCAAGGCCCGCAAAGTCAGCCACGATAAAGTCCAAGTCGGACAAAAAGGCCGAATGGTCGAGCTCGGCAGAGTCGCCGCGCGTCACGGCAAAGCGCATGAGCGAATCCTTGAGCTTGGGCACGTCACCCTCGGCCACGGCGAAAATCATGTCCTTGACGATACCGCGATCGTGACTCGACATGCGTCCGACCATGCCCAAGTCGATAAAGTAGACGATGCCGTCCTTGAGAATGATGTTTCCCGCATGCGGGTCGGCATGGAAAAAGCCGTCATCGAGCACCTGCGTCGAGTAGTCCTCGACAATCGCGGCACCGATCTTTTCCAAGTCATAGCCCTCGGCCACCAAGCGTTCAGGATCGGCGATCGAAATGCCGTCGACGTAGTCCATAACCACCACGTGCTCGGTACACAGGTCCAGATAGGATTTAGGGCACGTCACGCCATGAACGCTCTTATGGAACTCGTAGAAGTCGTTGAGGTTTTTGGCCTCGGCCAAAAAGTTGGTCTCCTCGCGAAACGAGGTCCACAACTCCTCGACTACGCCGTGCAGATCAACGAATTGATCGGTGTTGACGAACTTGGAAACGATACGCACCACCGAGCGGATGATATCGATGTCCTGCGCCATAACCTGTTGCGCACCGGGGCGCTGCACCTTGACGGCCACGTCCTCGCCGGTCACCAGACGAGCGCGGTGCACCTGCGCGAGCGATGCGCTACCAAGCGGGTTGGGGTCGATCGCATCGAACATCTCCCCCAGGCGCAGGCCGTATTCTTCTTCCAGACAACTGAGTACGACCTCGTACGGCACCGGCTCCACGTCGGAGCGCAGACGACGCAGCTCGTCGCAAAAGCGTTGCGGCAGAATCTCGGACCGGTTGGCCAAAATCTGCCCCATCTTGACGAACATGGGGCCGAGTTCCTCGAGCAGGCGGCGCAAACGAACCGGCGTGAGGTTATCCCACACGCGGTACTTTTTGACCAGGCGAACAATCTGCCCAATGCGTTCGCGACGACCCGCCGGCGTGAGCTGGTATTCCTCGTCCGGCGCCATCGCGTCGGGCTCTTCGGGCACCATATCGACAGCGCGCGGCTTCTTGCGAGCGCCCGAGACGGCGGCGTCGACCTCATCGACAACCGCCGCCTCGTCACCCAAGGGATCTAGATTGTTGTAATCGGTGGTGGAGTCTGCCATCTGCGCTGCTACTCGGCCTCTTCGGTATCCTTCGCATCGTCGGGCTCAACGGACTCGACGGGCACCGAGGTCACGTTGTCCTCGACCGAATCGACGATGTCGCGCACATGGGCCAGGAAGGCCGTGCGCTCGGGGGCGGTCATAACGCGGACGCGGGCAAGGATGAGCTCGTCGAGCACGCGCTGGGCCGCGGTCTCGCCCTGCATGCCCAAGCGCTCGGTCAGATCGGAGATGGTACCGCCGGCCTGCTCGAACATGTCGGACACGCTACGGGCGATATCGGGGGTGGCGGTGTCCTTGCGGACCTGCTCGCCCTTGGTGTTAAGGTCGTCGAGGACCTTCTTGCCGCCTTCGACAGCAACGGCGGCAGCGCCAAAGCCCACGTTAATGGCGCCGTTAACAAGCTGATCGAGTTTCATAACCATGGTTGTCTCCAATCACAAACAACTGCATTGGCGTTCTTGTACCCAAGATTGAGCGAAAGCGACAAAGCGTTTTAGCGCTATTCGATCGACGGAAAACCCTTACCTCACGTTGTCGTTCATCGCAAAAGAGTTCTTCATGGCGCAGCTCGTGGTGTAGAGCACCTTGCCCAGTAGAGCATCGGTCTCTACGCGAACACGCTCGGCAAAGGCCTCATTGGCGCGTGCAAGCTCGGCAGGCACCTCGGCCTCGGGCAGAACGGCTACGGCAGCGTCGACGTCATGGATCTGCTTGTGGCCCATGCCACCGACCTTCTCCTGGTAATCCTCCACGGCGCGGCCGCACTCATGGAAACGGACGTCGGCCAGGGCACCGATCAGGCGGTTGGCCCAGTAGAAGTTTTCGGACGTCACGCGAGCCTGCGTGTCGGCATAGTACTCGGGCATGGTCTCGACGTTGGCGTACAGCGGAACCAGCGCGTTAAACGAGTTGGAGCCAAAGGCCATCCACTGCACGGCGCGATAGGCCGGCTGCGCATAGGGACGCAGCTGCAACACGGCGAGCTGGCTGTTGCGGTTGATGCCGATGGGGCGATAGGCGCCGCGCGTGGCGGGCGTGCCCTTGCTGCCGTAGCAGTCGTACTCCGTGCCCTGGTAGTGGCTCGAAAGCACGTACTTAATGTCCTCGATGGTCACCTTGCGCTCGGGCACGCGGCTCCAAGGGATGTCGTCGCTCTCGGGCGTGTAGTCGGCGTCGGGGCCATCCCACACGTCGCTGGGGTTGAGGCAGCGCTGCATGTACCAGGCGCGCGGCGTGTTGTAGACGTGGTCGCTGTCGCTGTGCGAGCCAAAGGCCTCGCGCGGGTTAAAGACCGCAGCCGGGCCGTCGCCCTCGACGCCCGGCGTCAGGTCCAGATGCCACTCGACCATCCAGGAGCGCAGGTCGGCGGAGCACATGTGGTCGGCCTGGGCGCCCTCGGCGTCATCCAGGTCAAAGCTGTCGATGCCCAGCTGGTTGGGCATGGTCACATAGGCGTCGTCAGGCACGCGCTTGGCGATCCAGTGGTGACCGCCGATGGTCTCGAGCCACCAGATCTCGTCCACGTCGCTAAAGGCGATGCCGTTGTTCTCGTAGGTGCCGTAGCGCTCGAGCAGGTCGCCCAAGATACGCACGCCGTCGCGGGCGGACTTAGCGTACGGCAGGACCAGGGTCACCATGTCCTCCTCGCCCAGGCCACCAGGCTGCGCCGGCACATAGCCGTCCTCACCCTCGTTGCCCTTGGCGGGCACGTAGTCCACGAGCGGGTCGGCGCCGCGAACGCGCTCATTGGTGGTGAGCGTCTCGGTTGCGGACATGCCCACATTGAGCTCGTTGAAACCGGCCTCGGCCCAGATGCCGTGGCCCGGGACAACATCGGGGACACTCGTGTAGCGCATGGGGTTATCGGGCAGCTCAACGGTCAGGTGACTCAGGACGCTCGTGTAGACGCGCGGCTGCTCGTCGGGATGCACCACGCGCATACGCTTGGGCTCAAACACCCCGTTGGACGAGTCCTCGTTACGCGCGACAAGCGTCGACCCGTCGTAGCTCGCGTTCTTACCGACCAGAATCGTTGTGCACGGCATGTGCATCCTCCTTGAGCGAAGAAATCAAACGGCAACAGTGTATCGCTTCGACGCAAAAAGGGCGAAACCACGGCCTCGGCAGCCCCCGTGGTCAAAAAATGCCAAATATGAGTACTGTCACCAATTTAGTAGCAGCAAATTTCCTTGTAATGAGTGCCGGAAATCCCTATTTGTCCAAAAGCGAGGCAGCGTTATTCCCCATAGGTTCAATAAAATGGGCTTTCTAACGAGAATGAATATCGTTAGGAAGCCCAAAAGACGTAAAATATATGTGACTATCTTGGCAACAGTACTCATATTTAGCGCTTTTTGACCACGTGGTATATAGCCAACCCCTCAAACAGCCCAAAACGCCTATATCGATGCGCGCTCGGCCGCTTCGATCACGTGTTTGGCGAGAATCGCCGTTGTCACGGCGCCCACGCCGCCCGGCACGGGGGTGATGGCACCAACAACCGGCTCCGCGGCAACAAAATCGACGTCACCCACCAGCTTGCCAGCGTCCTCATCCCAGTTAATGCCCACATCAATGATCGTCTGGTCCTCGCGAACGGCATCCACGCCAATCGTGCGCGCGCGTCCAACGGCGGCAACCACAATGTCAGCAGCACAGCACTCGGCGGCAAGATCGCGCGTATGCGTATGGCACGTCGTCACGGTTGCGTTGCGCGCCGTAAGCATGGCGGCAACGGGGCGGCCAATTACCAGTGAGCGTCCGACCACGGCAACTTTGGCGCCGTCCAGCTCAACGCCGTAATGATCCAGCAAAGCAAGCACGGCTTCAGCTGTGCAGGGGGCAAAACCCTCGCCGCGCCCCGAAAGCGTGGTAAGCAGCGAAGCCGGCGTCATGGAGTCAACATCCTTGGCGGGATCGAGCGCCGCGGCAACCGCATCCTCGTCAAGCCCAGCGGGCAGTGGGCGAAACATCAGGCAGCCATGAACAGCGGGGTCGGCATTGATGTCCCTAATAGCCGCCAGCAGCTCATCCTGCGAAACATCGGCAGGAAGCAAAACGCCGCGAGCCTCAATGCCAACCTTCTCGCAGCGCTTGAGGGCACCGCGCTCGTAGGACAGGTCGTCCTCGCGCTCGCCCACACGAACAATGGCCAGCGTCGGCACAACGCCGCGTTCGCGCAAAGCAACGCAGCGAGCAACGAGCTCCTCGGTCAAAGCACGGGCAACGGGAGCACCCTTAAGCAGCTCGGCCATGGCTATCCCCTCTTCCTGGCTGCATCGGCGGCGCGGCGCGCCAGCGCATCGGCGCGCGGCAGCCACGTATCCAGCATCTCATCGCACGCCGCCTCGAGCTCCTCGGCACGCACCCGGTCTTTCATAGATGTGGTGTTGGCAAAGAGCGTCAGGCTCGCGCCTTGCATGGCGGCGCGGCAGAATACGGCACCGCACGCCACGTCGGACAGCAGCTGTCGGGAGCCCTTGTCCGCCATGTCCTCGAGCAGCGCCAGTGCGCGCCCGCAGGCATCCATAATGCGATACGGCGGCATGGCGGCCACGTGCAGCGCATCCTGAATCGCAGCCGGTCGGGCCGGGTCCTCACGCGGAATACCGTACGCAGCGGACACCTGGCCGTACGCACGAACGTCCTCGGCGACCAGACCCACAAGCTCCTGCGCCAACTCGTCTGCCTGGGCAAACGCACGCGTCAGGTCATCCGCACGATCAGCAAGCGCGGGATTGGTCGCACCGAAGCGGGCAACCATTCCGCACAGCGAGGCGCCCAGCGCGCCCACAAAGGCGCTCGCGCTGCCACCGCCGGGAACCGGCTCGCGCGCGGCAAGCGCCTCGGCAAACCCGCGGCAGGTTTTGTCCATCATCTCTTGGCTCATACGCACGCACCTTCAAGTCATATACATCGGTCGGGTGGCAACCACCGACCGACCGCATCGATCACATAATGGTGCTAAGTCTAGCCCATAAGTACTCGAGCGTCAGCGCACCTGGCCATCGCGGATTTCTATGGCACACGATAGGCCATGCCAACGCAAACATGGGAAACATGGCCCGCCTTTCGGGACTTCCGGACGTCACAAACTGGGGCATATCTATAAACAAGGAACCTGTTGGGGCAACGCCCGCGTACACGCGCCCCTTTAAAACAACGGACACCTCACCCCGGGGAGAGCCGACAACACCGGCCCTCCCCTCTTTTGGACCCGCGCATATTGCCACTTGTCGGCGCAATTCCAGCCCTCAGAATGGGACACATGGCCCACCCGAGCGAGCCGCTCGCGCGTACAGTAAAGGCAGGTAATCCATGGGCGGTTACAGATCGAGGAGGACACGACCATGAAAAAGAAGGCCTTTGCGATTCTCATCCTCTGCATCAGTCTCTTTGCCGCGGTTGCCTTGGTGGGTTGCGGTGGCAGCGGCGGCGCTACCGGCAGCGGCGGTGGCGGTGGCGGTGGAGCGGAAAAGCCAGCCGTGGATATGAGGACTGACTTCATTTGGTTTAAAGTCGAGGTGCCCGAGGGCGTCGAAATCACGGACGTTGCAGGCGATACCGCCGACAGGTCCCAGTTTAAGTTCACCGAGAGCGAGCATGCCAGTGACCGCTTCATCCCCGTCTTCGATCCTGACAAGAACGCCGATGAACTGTTCGACTACGAGGCAAAGTGGAAGGCCAACTCCGGATGGACCGAGAGCGATCCCGTTAAGTACAACGGCAAGACCTGGCGCAGCGCCTACTTTACGCACTCGGGCGGCGTGACGACCGAGTACTTCACCGACGTTGACGGTGGCAGCGTGTATGTACGCATCGACAACATCGAGGAGCACAAGGACGCCGTCGAGACCATGATGAAGTCCCTGGAATTTGCCGATGACATCGCCGAGGCCAAGACCGAGGCCATGGACGTCAAGCTCGACGATATCGAGATCAAGCGTTAAGCGACTGGCGAGCGCAGCGGGAAACACGGGCGCAGTGCAAACAAGCGACGGTACCCAGCGCTTCGTACCCAGGGAGGGCCGGTAAACCGACCCTCCCTTTCTTATGCCGGTAGCCAACGAACGCGAGGATGCCGGACGCCGGAACCACCACAAATGTGACAACAGTACGAAAACGGCAAGCACCCCAACACGTCCGCCCGCCGATTTATAGCGCCGCACAGACAATTAAACCGGCGTCTTTAAACATCTGGGCAGTATAGTGACCAAAACCAGCGCATAACCGCACTCTGCGAACGGAGGAACTATGACCGAACACCATGCCATCAGTCGCCGAGCGTTTACGCTGGGCCTTGGACTCGCCGCGTTGTCGCCACTTGCAAGCCTGTCCGAAACCGCAGTACCGGGCATTCCCCTGCGAGCGGCATTTGCAGACGACGCCGCCACAGCGGCAGTCAGCCTCGACAATTTCGTCATTCGCCTTCGCCCCGCGGGCTATTTTCGTACCGCGAGCGTCAACGAAGACGGCAACGTCATCGGCAACGTCTGCCACCTGTTTAATGACGGCACGTCCAGCAAGCTCATCCTTGAGAACGTAACGACCAAGAATGACGATACAAACTGGTATGCCATCCGCACCCTGCTCAATTTCGAAGAGCACAAGAAGACGGGCTACAGCATTTGGTCGGTCGATGGCGACTCGGACAAAGATGGAAAGGTCATCCACGTATGGAGCGGCGAGTATGACAACAAGCCCAGCCGCTCTTTTGCGTTCGAGCGGCAATCAAACGGAACCTATATCATCCGAGACCGCACGGTCGAGAAAGAAACCGAGAAAAAAGACATTAAGTACCTGGCCATAGAAAAGGATGGCAAAGACCAGGACAACAATAAGATCTGCCATAAGAGTAAGAGCATTCCGTGGGAGCTCGAGCTTGTCGGTTACAGCATGGACAAGACCAATGCCACAGTTAGCAGCATCGACTGGAAAACGTATAGCAGCTACGTCGATGGACCATGTTGGATGAAATACGTCGAAGACAACAAGTACCTCGACGAGCTGAGCATCCCAGGCACGCATGATTCGGGCACCTGTAGCGTGGACAACGACACTGAGCCCCAATCCTCGCAAGTAAAATGCCAGCAGGATTACATTCCCACGCAGCTGCTCGAAGGCATTCGCTATTTTGATATCCGGCTCGGAAAGGGCGACAACCCTGGCATCGACCACGGGGATTACTACCTGCTCAAAAAAGACGCGTACTTTATGCATCTTTCCGATGTCATAGGCTACTTCAAAACGTTTTTGAACGAAAACCCGACAGAAGCGCTCATCATGCTTGTATCACGAGGCAACGACGAAGCCACCGACGACAGTGTTACGACGGCTTTCGCCAAGGTTTTGGACGACAACCCCAAACTGTTCTATACGTCGAGCCGCGTTCCCACACTGGGCGAGGTGCGCGGAAAAATCGTCCTGCTACGTCGATTTAGGCTCGCCGGCGACAGCGTAAGCGGCCACACGTGGGGCCTCGACCTTACCGAATGGGATGACAAGATCAAGGCTCACTCCGACAGCGCCACTATGTGTCTCGTCCAAGACGCGCGGGGCTTTGAAGCCGCGGGGGAAACAGGCGACAAAGAGCCCTATTGCACCAAGGTATACGCCCAGGACAAGTACAAACTCACGGGAACCGACAAGCTCAGCTGGGTCGATAATGCGCTGAAGGAAACGACCGGGCGCACGCGCAACGAGGTAGATGTCGAGGACGATAACGGGGCCAAGGAGAAAGTCCTGGAGCGTTGCTGGTCTATCAACTACACCAGCTGCACGGGCTTGTCGCACGGAGGCAATCCTTTTACCTCGGCACGAGTAGTCAACGAGCATCTGTATAAGAGCCCGTACATCAATCCCAGCGGCATCGACGATACAAAGTCAGATTACCTCAAGCACATTGGCATCATCGCATCCGACTTTGTTGATGCGGCGCTGGCCCGGAGCATCTACCAGCGCAATTACGATACGGAGCACAAGCAGACGGCTTCGTACTATCTCCCGTACTATCTCCCGACCCGCATGCGCATGACGTACGGCGACTCGCTGAGCGATGTCTCATTCCAGGATGGCAAGACCGTTGGCGAGGGTCATTTCCGCCTCGTCGACAGCAGCAATGTACTCAACGTGGCGGCTTCGGGCCATGCGTTTGCCATCGAATATGTGGATGTCGACGCCTTGGGCAACGAGACCGTTACGGAGCTGCGGGGCTCCGTGCCCATCGATATCGATCCACGCGCGCTGACGCCCCATTTTGAGGGACTCGAAGGCCTTAAGGCCGGCGAAGACGTGCGCGCCAAGATTGCGGCATCACTCGAGGGCAAGCTCGAA
>CAJMAZ010000063.1:0-8316 GCA_905211535.1 uncultured Collinsella sp.
CCCGTGGGAGGCCAGGGCGCCGCTGACCGGTGGACGGCACCGAGCCGTACGCTTGGACTGAGAAGGGGGAGGCCTCGCGGCCTCCCCCTTTTTTTGCGTTTTATAGAGAGCTGTAATACAAGAACTCGCCTTCTTTTAGCTTGTCTTACTGTTTGGCTGTATTTTGAGTCCTTCTTTTGTATTTGCGCGATAATAACTCCCATTGGCGTTAGGGAGGACTTGATGTTTACCGTTTTTGTCTTGGGCAATATTGCTTCGGGTAAGTCGACTGCCTGCCGCTATCTCGAATCTCATGGCGCCATGCTTATCGATCTGGACGAGCTTGCCAAATCGCTGTATGTGCCAGGCTCCGATATCGTCAATGCCCTCGCGGAAGAATTTGGCTGGGATATTTTGGACGAGGAGGGTGGCGTTCGCCGTAACATCCTCGCTTCTCGAGCTTTTGTTTCTCCTGATGCGGTTGCGAGGCTCAATAGCATTGTGCACCCCGTTCTCATTGAGCAGCTGTCACTGAGGATTCTCGATCCGGTTTGTTGTACGGTTTCATCTCCCCGTTATCCCTTTGCGGTGGTCGAGGTTTCTGCTCCGACTGGTTTTGAGGATGCATTTGGCTTGGCTGATGAAATTCTGGTCATCAGCGCCCCTTTGTCAGTACGTCGCGAGCGCGCTATTCAACGTGGCATGGAGCCATCTGATTTCGATGCCCGTTCTGCTTGTCAGCCCGATGAGTCTGCGCTGTGCAATCTCGCTACAACGGTGATTGATAATGCCTCAGGCGATAATTCGCTCTTTGAGCAGCTTGACTCATGGCTTGCATGCCATGGTTTTATAGACGCTGCGGATAAGGAGGAGGCCGATGCCTAAGACACGTTTCCTTACGTGGTATCGCCTTATGCCGCTGGCTGCCGTTTTTGTCTTCGGCCTAATCTCATTCGTTTACTCGTATGCTCCTGCTGTTTTCTTTAAGCCGCTGTATCCGATTGACTACGAGGCATATGTAAAGCAATCCAGTATTTCGCATAATCTGGATCCGTATCTGGTGTGCGCTGTCATTAAGTCTGAATCGAATTGGGATCCCAAGGCCGAATCGAATCAGGGTGCTCAGGGATTGATGCAGCTGATGCCCGTGACTGCTCAGGATATGATCGCCAAGGGCCTTGTCGACGGTGACGAGTATTCGGCCGACAACCTTAACGATCCGGCTACGAATATCGAGTTTGGCTGCGCATACCTCTCGTATCTTCTCACCTATTTCAACGGGTCGACTGACAGTGCCATTGCCGCCTATAACGCCGGTATGGGCAATGTCGACGGATGGGCGCAGCAGAACACGTCACTCCATAATGCGATTACCTTCCCTGAAACTCAGGCTTATCTGATTCGTGTCAATAATGCCTGGGTTCGCTATAAGACCCTCTATCCCGATCGGTTCGTATAGGACTATGCCTGCCGCCTGCGTATACTGCAGATATATGAGTTAGGAGTATCCATGGCGGAATTTGAAGTTGAGCGTGTTGGAGGAGAGCTCAAACGTTTTGGCGTTGAGGGCTCTGAGGTGCCATTTAAGGTTGTATCTCCTTATGAGCCTGCAGGTTCTCAGCCTAAGGCCATTGAGTCGCTTGTGCAGGGTGTGAGGGACGGAGATCGCTATCAGGTTTTGCTGGGCGTGACTGGTTCGGGCAAGACCTTCACGATGGCTAAGACTATTGAGGCCCTGGGGAAGCCGACGCTGGTCATGGCTCCCAATAAAACGCTCGCCGCTCAGCTTGCGAGCGAGCTCAAAGAGTTCTTTCCCAACAACGCTGTGGTCTACTTTGTCTCGTACTACGACTACTATCAGCCCGAGGCGTATGTGCCGCAAAGCGATACATATATCGAGAAAGACTCCTCGATTAACGAAGAGGTCGAGATGCTGCGCCATCAGGCGACCGCGTCACTGCTCTCTCGACGCGATGTGATCGTTGTCGCATCGGTTTCGTGTATCTATGGCATTGGCTCTCCTGAGGACTATGCGGGTCTGGCTCCAAACGTCGACAAGAAGGTGCCGCTCGAGCGCGATGACTTTATCCATGCACTTATCGACATTCAATATGATCGCAATGACTATGACCTGGCGCGCGGCACGTTCCGCGTGCGCGGCGATGTTGTCGACGTGTATCCGCCTTATGCCGAGCATCCGTTGCGGTTTGAGTTCTTTGGCGACGAGGTCGAGCTGATTGCCGAGATCGATGAGGTCACAGGAGAGATGCTTCGTGAGTACGAGGCCATCCCCGTATGGCCGGCATCGCACTACGTGACCGAGAAGCCGAAGGTCAAGGCGGCTCTGAAATCGATCAGCGAAGAGTGCGAGAAGCGCGTGGCGGAGCTCAAGGCGACCGACAAGTTGCTCGAGGCGCAGCGTCTGCAGCAGCGCACCGATTATGATCTTGAGATGCTCGAGACGATGGGCTTTTGCAACGGCATCGAGAACTACTCGCGTCATCTGGACGGTCGCAAACCGGGTGAGCCGCCGTTTACCCTGATCGATTACTTTCCTAAGGACATGCTCTGTATCATCGACGAGAGCCATGTGACGGTGCCGCAGATCCGCGGCATGCATGAAGGCGACCGCTCGCGTAAGGTAACGCTGGTGGAACACGGTTTTCGCCTGCCCTCGGCGCTCGATAACCGCCCGCTTCGTTTCGATGAGTTTGAGGCAAGGATCCCCCAGTTTATCTATGTTTCGGCCACGCCGGGCGACTACGAGCTGCGGGTGAGCCAAAACGACGTGGAGCAGATTATTCGTCCGACCGGCCTGCTCGACCCCAAGATTGACGTGCGTCCAGTTCGCGGTCAGATTGACGATCTTGAGGACGAGATTCGCGAGCGCGTTGCCCGCAAGGAGCGCGTGCTGGTGACCACGTTGACCAAGCGCATGGCCGAGGACCTGACCGACCATCTACTTGATGCGGGCATTAAGGTCAATTACATGCACTCTGATACGGCGACAATGGACCGTATCGAGATCCTGCGAACGCTGCGCGAGGGCAAGATCGATGTTCTCGTTGGCATCAACCTGCTTCGCGAGGGCTTGGATCTTCCCGAGGTCTCACTGGTGGCAATTCTCGATGCCGATAAGGAAGGCTTCTTGCGCAACCGCCGTTCGCTGATTCAGACGATTGGCCGTGCAGCCCGTAACGCCGATGGCGAAGTCATCATGTATGCAGACGTTGTGACCGATTCGATGAAAGAGGCCATCGACGAGACGCAGCGCCGTCGCGAGATTCAGATGGCATATAACGAAGAGCATGGCATTGTGCCCAAGACAGTGCGCAAGGCCATCAACGACATCTCAAGTTTTATTGCCGAGGCCGAAAAAAATGTGGGCTCCAAGGGACGCTCGAAGGGCGACTCTCTTGGCCATGGCGCATTCTATACGCCCGATGAGTCGGGCGAGGGCGGTGTGCCGGAAACGGTGGCGCCCGAGCAGACACTTGCGGAGCAGTTGGAAGAACTGCCGCATGACGAGCTTGTGCGGATCGTCGAAACCATGGAAGAGGATATGCGTAACGCTTCTGCCGCTATGGACTTTGAGGAGGCGGCGCGCCTGCGCGATGCTGTCGTTCAGATTCGGGCGATGCTCGAGGGTGCGTCTGAGGACGAGACGATCGAGCGCTTACGCTCGCAGGCCCGCAAGGGTTCCACGTTCGCATCGGGCAGAAAACGCCAGGGTGCACGGTTTAAGAAATAACGAACAGGCCCCGAGTTCCCTGTGGAGCTCGGGGCCTATGTCTTTTGCGCGCTGGAATTTGTGCGTTAGAGGTCTGCGATCAGGGCTTCAGCACAACGGATGCCGTCGGTGGCCGCGCTCATGATGCCGCCGGCATATCCAGCTCCCTCACCACAAGGGTAGAGGCCCGGGGTCGACACGGCATGGCACGTTCGGTCTCGAGTGACAGTGACCGGTGAGCTCGAACGAGTCTCCACGCCGGTAAGAACGGCATCGGGGCGGTCGTAGCCTCGTAGCTTTTTTCCGAGTAGGGGAAGTCCCAGGCGGAGCGACTCGACGATATGCTGCGGCAGGGCTTCGTCAATTGCCGTCCAGGTCACACCGAGCGGATAGGTGGGCTTTACCTTTCCGGGCGCCTTGCTGGCGCGTCCTGCGAGGAAATCTCCGACGAGTTGTGCCGGTGCGTTCCAGTTGGAACCGCCCAGGCGATAGGCGGCCGCCTCGCAGGCACGCTGGAGCTCGATGCCGGCAAGCGGGTCATCGTTGGGAAGGTCCTCAGGCGTGACGTTAACGAGCAGGGCGGCGTTTGCGTTGCGTCCGTCGCGGGCATTGAGGCTGGCGCCGTTGACGCACAGGTGGCCCTGCTCGGAAGAGGCGGCGACAACCTGCCCGCCGGGGCACATGCAAAACGAGAACACGCTGCGGCCGTTGGGAAGATGGGCGACGAGCTTGTAGGGGGCTGCCCCGAGCGCTGGATGTCCCGCCGAGGCTCCATATTGGGCTCTGTCGATGTCGCGTTGCGGATGCTCGATGCGAACGCCCATGGCAAAGGTCTTTTGTGCGAGGGCCACGTTGTGGTCCTTAAGGAGCTCAAAAATATCGCGAGCAGAATGCCCGCAGGCGAGGATGAGGTGCTTTGTCTCGATTGACTCGTAAGCGGCGTCTTGGGACGATTGGACATCAATGCCGGTGATGGCGCCAGACACGTCGATGCGAATGTCGACGAGCTTCGTTCGATAACGGACGACACCTCCGAGCTGCTCGATGCGCTGGGATATAGCGGTGACAACCGTGGGAAGGATGTCGGAGCCAATGTGCGGCTTGGCATCCCACAGAATATCGCGGGGCGCACCCGCCTCGACGAAGGTTTCGAGGATAAGGCGATGGGCGGGATTTTTTGTTCCCGTATTGAGCTTGCCGTCCGAGAAGGTCCCCGCGCCGCCCAGACCAAACTGAATATTGCTCTCGGGGTCGAGGATGCGCTCCTTTAGAAAGAGGTCGATCGCCTGCGAGCGGCGAAATGCCGGGTCGCCGCGCTCGATAAGCAAGGGCTTAAGACCTGCTTTGGCGAGCGTGAGCGCAGCGAAAAGGCCGGCGCATCCGGCGCCGACAACGACAGGGCGTTCTTGAGGTGCGTCGGAGACGGGGGAGGGGAATGAAGGCTCATCGTCTTCTATCGCGCGTACGCGCGAGCGGTCACGTTCGGCAATGCTGTCGACCGCTTCTCGCTCGAGGTGGGGACTAGTCAGCTCAACACGAAAGCTCAGGATAAAATGGACGTCTCGTTTTTTGCGAGCGTCGATTGACTTGCGGTGGAGTTCGATGGACTTGATCTCGGAGTCCTTGCAACGTAGGATGCGCTTGGCGACTCGCTTGCCAACAATGAGGCAGGCATTTTCATCGCCGGCTTCATCGAGCGACGCGTTGACTTGGGTGATTTCGATCATCGAGGTCTCCTTAGAGGCAAGAAAGAGGCCGTCCGGTATCCCAGACGGCCCGAATGCGTTTTTGATTATAGACTGCGCGGCTACAAGCTGCTTGCAGCGCGAATGCCCGAGAGCCAGGCCCACGCAAGGTTAAAGCCTCCGCAATCGGCGTCGATGTCGAGTGCTTCGCCGCAGACGTAAAGCGGGGCGTCGACAACGCAGCGCGCGCGTAGACTGGGTGTTGAGATGCTCTCGACAGATACGCCGCCACGCGTGACCTGCGCCGAGCGCTCCTCGGCTGTTCCCTCGACGAGCAACTTAAAGTGCTTGAGGATCGAGACCAGGTGGATGACATCGTTGGAGCCTGGATGGCACTGCTCGAACGCCGTACAGACGACGCGGGAGAGTTGCGGGGCGAGCATGCCGTCGAGCCAACGGGAATCGCGGGGCGAAAAGCCACCGAGCAGCTTAACGCGCCGGTTGAGCATATCGAGCAACTCGTCTTTAGAGAGGTCGGGGAAAACGTCGAGCAGGATCGTATCGCCGCGCTGGATACGACGGGAGAGGTTGAAGACAGCGACGCCCGAGATGCCGAAGGTTCGAAACAGTACTTCACCGTCTTCGTGCCAGAGCTCACTATGGTTACGGGTGAGCGTCAAGCGGGCGCGGACGCGCAGACCATCCAACGTCTTGAGTGCTGCCCGATCGCCAACGACCGTTGCCGATACGGGGCAGAGGATAGGGCGCAGCGAAGTGAGGGGGAGGCTAAACGTATCGGCGATACCGGTGGGGTTGCCGCCCGTGGCGATAATTACGGCATGCGCCTGCAGGGCCTCGTTCTTGCGAGGGACATCGGCGAGTGCCTTCCGAAGCGAGCGGAGCTCCGATTTTCGGTCGTCGTGCTTTTTTGCCTTGAGCGCCCGCGCTGGACGGTCTATTTGGAGTGCCCAGCCTTCGGAAACTTTGTGCGCCGAGGCAACGTTGGCTCCGCAGATTAAGGTGATACCTAGGCGGTCGCAAACGTTGAGAAGCGCGTCGCGCACCGATTCTGCGCGAAGGGAGCTCGGGTACAGCCGGCCTTCCTCGGAGGTTGTCATGATGCCCAGCGAGGAGAAGAAACCCATAAGCTCTTGTTCGGGCTGGGGGCCCATGACGGATTCGACGAATGCGGGGTGGTTATACCGCTGAGGATCAATCGATTCGTTGGAGAGGTTGCAGCGGCCGTTACCGGTCGCAAGAAGCTTAAGGCCGCAGGCGACATCGCGCTCAACGATGCAGACGCTTTTGCCAGCACGTGCGGCCGTAATGGCGGCGGCGAGGCCTGAAGCCCCGCCGCCGATTACCAGGACGTCATAGAAGGCGCTCGTGTTCACTTAGGCCTCGTCGGTCTCGTGCGGGGTAATGGCCTCGACGGCAGAGACTGCCTTGGGCAACATGCCATCGGGCAGCGCGGTCTCGACCTCGCCCTTATCGCAGGCCTCGGCGAGTGCCGGATTGATGGGAAGCTGGCCCAAGATGTCGAGGTTATAGCGCTCTGCGACCTCGGGGAGCTTGCTCTTGCCAAAGACCTCGATCTTCTTGCCGCAGTCGGGGCACTCGATATAGCTCATGTTCTCGACAATGCCCAGAATGGGGACGTTCATCTTCTCGGCCATGTTGACCGCCTTGGCGACGATCATCGAGACCAGATCCTGCGGGCTCGTGACGATGACGATGCCGTCGACGGGCAACGACTGGAAGACGGTGAGCGCGACGTCGCCTGTTCCCGGAGGCATGTCGACCAGCAGGTAGTCGATGGGGCCCCACGAGGTCTCGCTCCAGAACTGCCTAATGGCGCCTGCGATGACCGGACCGCGCCAAAGGACGGGGTCGGTCTCGTTTTGGAGCAGCAGGTTGGAGCTCATGACCTTGACGCCGTGCTCGGAGATTTCGGGCAGCATAAGGTTGCCAAGGGCATGGACGTGGCGTCCGCTCATGCCGAACATCTTGGGGATAGAGGGACCGGTGATGTCGGCATCGAGGACGCCGACCTTGTGGCCGTGACGGGCAAGCTCGGTGGCGATGGCACCGGTGACAAACGACTTGCCGACACCGCCCTTGCCGGAAAGCACGGCGATGACGCGTTTGACCTCGGATAGCGTGTTCTCCTCAAATTGCGACGGCGACGTTTGTCCGCCGGCAGCCTGTGCGTGCTCGCAACCCATGTATGACTCCTTTGTATATGTTGGGGCCGAGGCCCCGTGATGTGACACGAGCGTCATTGTACCCTCGTTTGCGAGCGGGAGTCATTTGCGATGCGTTTGGGCCGAGCGTGCTTGCAATACGATGGGCCCAAGCGAATGGGCGGGCTTACTGAACTTTGCTGGCGAACTCGAGGTATTGCATGCGCTGCAGCTTGTCGATCGTCGAGGCGTAGGGGCTGTCTTCCGATTCCAAGTCGTAGCGCAGCCCGTCGGCACCGAGATAGCCGGCGACATTGATGGTGGGCACATCTGACCTTGTCGCAAGCAGGGCCTTTTGGTAATTGGTGAGCGGGGCGCCGATCTTATTAAGGGTAATGGCTGCAATCTCGTTTGCCCCGACGGTGTCGTAGACGTTGAGCTCGGTATTGCCGGCGATCTCATAGTTAGCCCAGACGAGATATGTCGACTGATAGATACGGAAAGCGTGGCTTGCCGTATCTTCCTGAGGGTACAGCTCGTCGTTGAGAGTCGTTGCGGCGCTCGGCTGATGGTCGCCAAAAAAGACAAGAACAACCGGTCTGCCGATGTTGCGGAGCTCGTTGATAAAGTACTCGAGGTCCCGGTCGGATGCGTTGATGCAGGTGAGATAGGTGTTGAGCGCGCTGTTGGCGCCTTCGCTGGCTCCCTCGACCCAATAGTTTGTCAGCTCTTCGGCGGG
>CAJMAZ010000064.1:0-8227 GCA_905211535.1 uncultured Collinsella sp.
TCTCGGCATAGCGCGCATACTCGCGCCATCCCATCTTGTTCTCATCCATATCAACACCTCCCCTCATACAAAAAAATGTGACAAAGGGAAAGCCCCTTTGTCACATCGCATACCAATCGCTTGTGTTGCGCGCCTAGGCGAAGGTGATCTCGCCGTTCTCGCAGTCCATATCGGCGATACGGGCCAGGCTCTCAACGCGGAAGCCGCGTTTGCGGAGCTTATCGCCACCGCCCTGGAAACCCTTCTCCACCGCAATGCCAATGCCGGCAACCTCGGCGCCCGCAGCCTCGCAGATCTTGATAAGACCCTCGAGTGCGCAGCCGTTGGCCAGGAAGTCGTCGATAATCAGGACCTTATCGCCCTCGGACAGGAAACGCTTACCCACGATAACCGGATACTCCTTCTGCTTGGTAAAGGAATAGATGGTCGTGGCATACTGCTCGCCGTCGAGGTTGATGGACTGCGCCTTCTTGGCAAAGACCACCGGCACACCGCCAAAGTGCTGAGACGCGATGCAGGCCATACCAATGCCCGAAGCCTCGATCGTCAGGATCTTGTTGATCTCGACACCCTCGAACAGACGGGCCCACTCGGCACCCATGTGGTCGAACAGCTCAACGTCGCACTGGTGGTTGAGGAAGGCATCAACCTTAAGGACGTTACCGGCCTTTACGATGCCGTCATGGCGAATACGATCCTCAAGCTCCTGCATGGCGCAACCCCTTCTCGCGGCAACGACACCGCGCGATTAATAAACGTTGTTCGATAGTCTACCACGGACCGACCCCCGCCCGCCCCACAAGCCACATAGCACCATAAAGCTGCAAGACCAGTAGATAGGCACGATTCGTGGCAAGCCTGCCACCACAAGCTAATGGCGGGCGCGCATCCTCACCAAACGCACCATGGCGAGCACAAAGCCCACAGCGGCCACAGTCATGAGCACGTAGAACACCGAGCGAAAGCCAAACAGGAACACATCCGGACGTCCTGCAACAAAACTGGTCACGGCCTCGCCCATCGCCACGCTCATCTGTCCATATAGGATATGCGACGCCACCGTAATGCCGAGTGCCATGCCGGCGTAGCGCGCCAAACTGCCCAAGCTACCCGCAAAACCGAGCGCCTCGCGCGGAGCCGAGCCCATGTACAGCGAGTTGTTGGGGCTCTGGAAAATCGACGTGCCACACGACATAAACGCGACACAGCACACGATCACAGGGATAGAAGAGTGCTCGTCGAGCGTGCTTACCGCAAAAAGACCGCATACGTACACGCCCAGGCCGACCGCCGTGGGGCCCTCGCAGCCAACACGGTCCGAAACCGTACCCGAAAGCGGGCCGATAAAGGCATTCACCATCGGCAGCGCCAAAAAGAGTAGTCCAGAGATATCAGAACCGAAGCCGTGGGCGTCCTGAAAATAGAACGGCAGAATAAACTCGGATGCGCCAATGCCAACGAACACGATGAGCATGCAGGCAAGGTTGATGGTGAAGGCCGAATTTGCAAAGCAGCGACGAGCGGCCTCGGCAAGGGGCATGGGGCGTTCGCCGGCCTCTGGCCTAACATGCGGCAGCGTGTAGAGTCCCACGATAAACGAGATCACGCCAATGGGCAGGTTGATGAGGAAGATGCTCTCCCAGGGAAAGCTTGCCACCAGCATGCCGCCCAGCACGGGGCCACACATCATGCCGAGGGCCACGAAGGTCGCGAGAATACCCATGGCACGGCCTCGTTCGCGTGCCGGAAACGACTCGGTGATGATACCCATGTTGTTAGCCATGGCCGCCGCGCAACCGACGCCCTGAACAATGCGTGCCAGGATAAGAACCTCGAGCGAGGCCGAAAGGCCGCACAGCAGCGAACCGACCGAAAAGACGATGACGCCCAGCTGGAACACATTCACCTTGCCACGCACGTCGCCCAGACGGCCAAACGGCAACATAGCCACGCAAGTCGCAAGCAGATACACCGAGCTTACCAGCTGAATGCGATCGAGGCCCACGCCCAGCTCCTTTTGCATCACGGGCAGCGCCACGGTCACGACGGTCGAATCCAGACACACCATAAACGTCATGATGAGCACGGTAAATAGAATCGCCCACTTGTTCTTGCCATGGGTGTCGCCCTCTAGGGCAATGTGCTCGCGGCGCAGCTGCTCTGCAGTTTTCTCCATATCCATCCTTTCGAGTGGCCCAACGCAAAAACGGGGCCCCAATCGCCTGCAATCAGTCGCGATTGGGGTCCCGCCTACGGAATCGGAACTAAAGGTCACCAAAGCTTTCTGCCAGCATCGGCGCCTCACACGAACGCTAGGCTAGCACTGCTCGAGTGCCTGCTCAAGGTCAGTAATCAGATCGGCCGTGTCCTCGAGGCCGCACGACAGGCGCACCATGTCGGCGGAGATGCCACAGGCGATGAGCTCCTCATCGTTCATCTGGCGATGCGTGGCATTAGCGGGATGCAGGCAGCAAGTGCGGGCGTCGGCCACGTGCGTGGCGATCTGGGCGAGCTTGAGGCTCTTCATAAAGGTCTCGGCCGCCGCGCGACCACCGTTAAAGCCAAAGCTCACAACGCCGCAGGTACCGTTGGGCATGTACTTCTGAGCGATGTCATAGTACTTATCGCCCTCCAGGCCCGGATAGCTCACGAAGCGTACCTTGGGATGACTCTGCAGGAACTTGGCAACGGCCAGGCCGTTCTCACAATGACGCGGCATGCGCACATGCAGGCTCTCGAGTGAGCTGTTCAGGAAGAAGGCCGCCTGCGGGTTCTGCATGGGGCCGAGGTCACGCATGAGCTGAGCGGTTGCCTTGGTAATGAAGGCACCCTCGCGACCAAACTTCTCGGCATAGGTCACGCCATGGTAGCTCTCATCGGGCGTGGTGAGACCCGGGAACTTGTCCGCATGCGCCATCCAGTCAAACTGGCCGTGGTCGACGATCACGCCGCCCAGGTAGGCAGCATGTCCATCCATGTACTTGGTGGTGGAGTGCGTCACGATGTCGGCGCCCCACTCAAAGGGACGGCACATCACGGGCGTCGGGAAGGTGTTGTCGACCATCAGCGGCACGCCGTGGTCATGCGCGGCCTTGGCAAAGCGCTCAATATCGAGCACAGCAAGGGCGGGGTTGGCGATCGTCTCGCCAAAGACGAGCTTGGTATTGGGCTCAAAGGCTGCCTCGAGCTCCTCGTCGGTGCAGTCGGGGGCAACGAACGTGCAGGTCAGACCCATGCGCTCCATGGTATGAGCGAGCAGGTTGTAGGTACCGCCGTAGATGGCAGAGCTCGCGACCACGTGATCGCCGGCACCGGCCACGTTAAAGATCGCGAGGAAGTTCGCAGCCATGCCCGAGCTCGTGAGCATCGCAGCGGTACCGCCCTCCATCTCGCAGATCTTGGCGGCAACCAAATCGCACGTGGGATTCTGCAGACGGCTATAGAAGTAACCAGACTCCTCCAGGTCAAATAGCTTGCCCATGTGCTCGGACGTGTCGTACTTCCACGTGGTTGACTGGTAGATAGGCACCTGACGCGGTTCTGCATCACCCGGGCGATAACCGCCCTGAACACACGTCGTACCGATGGTCTGCTCGCTCATATCCTGCTCCCTTGCCTGGGTTTTAGTTTTATTCGGTTCACGATACCGCTACCCTGCACCCCTCTCAACCCATCCCCAAGGTAGGTTATGGGACAAATTGATCAGGGGTATTCATCTCAAGCCTTGGACATTTGCTCGATAGATAAAAATGAGGCATCCATGAAGCTCTCGATGATTACACGCACCGTCACGGGTACCATAGGCGGGTACACCGTGACCAAGGAGACAACGATGAAGCAAATCGATACGGCCCAGCTCGACATCACCGCCTGTCAGGCTCAGGCTGCCGAATACCACGCCCGTGGCTTTAACTGCGCGCAGGCCGTCGCCTGCACGCTCGCACCTGCCGTCGGACTCGACCCCCAGATCGCCTTTACCCTCACCGAGGGCTTTGGTGCCGGCATGGGTGGCATGACCGAGACCTGCGGTGCTATCTCGGGCGCCGTGGCCATCATGGGCTTCGTGATGAGCGACGGCATGGAAAACCCCAAGACCAAGGGCCAGACCTACAAGCTGTCGCGCGAAATCGCCAAGCGCTTTGGCGAGAAGAACACGACGACCATCTGCGGCACTCTCAAAGGCATTGGCTCGAACCAGGGCCCGCTCCGCAGCTGCCCCGGCTGCATCGACGATGCCATCGAGATCGCCTGCGATGTGCTAAAGCAGCTCGCCGAGTAAACGGCAGAAACATAAAACGACGGCCGGCGCGCTTGGGATCCATCCAAAGCGCGCCGGCCGTCGTCGTTAGAACTCCGCAAATTCGGGAGCTCCGACCTCAATCTCCTCTCGCCCCGCCATAAGCTCGCGCATCTTAGCGCAAAATGGCTCCTGCTCCCCCGCCTTAAACACCAAATGGAGTGTCACGGCATCCGCGTAATCGGTATCCGAAACCTTGGCACCCGAATCCTGCGCCAAACGAAGCACCTGCTCATACTGCGGATAGGCCACATGCACGTCAACGGGCACGACGCTCGTCATCTCGACGATCCGCCCAGCCTCCCGAGCAGCTGCCACCGCCGCCTGCGTCGCCGCGGTATAGGCGCGCACCAAACCACCGGGCCCTAACAGCGTGCCACCAAAATAGCGCGTCACTACGCAGCAAACATTTTTGAGCCCCGCGCCGCGCAGCACCTCGAGCGTCGGCATACCGCTCGTGCGGCTCGGCTCACCGTCATCGCTCTGGCGTTCGCGTCCATCGACCAAAATCCACGCGGGAACATTGTGTCGAGCGTCGTAATGACGCTTGCGAACCATCTCGATAAAGGCATTCGCCTCATCCTCGGACTCAATATGGACCAGCTGGGCAATAAACCGGCTCTTGCGGTCCACAAACTCGCCCGTAGCCTCAATATTCGATTGCAGAGTAAAATAGCTGTCCAACAAAGCCCCTCAACAAAATAAAGCGCGGCAACAAACAGCCACAATAATACGGCAAAGACCGTATACCGTTAATCCCGGTAAATAGAACGGCAACGTCAATGATTCCGTAAACGAAAGCGAGAACCCGTCAGCGCGAGCAAGGTGCCTTGAAAGACAAGGGCATTGACCTTATGGTCATGCCCGAAGGCTTGAAAGGCAGATTGCCGCGCTGACGGGTTCGCAGCGTCAACAAAGTGCTGAGTGGGCCGATAAGCCGGGTTCTGTCGTGAACGGTCATTTATCTTGTCTGCACGTTACCGTGCAGTTCCACGCACGCTACCCGAACGCGGACCGGGCCGGCCCATAGCGTTCCTATTCGCGCTTGCTCCGGATGGGGCTTGCCAAGCCGCCGTGTTGCCACGACGCTGGTGGTCTCTTACACCACCGTTTCAGCTTTTCCCTTTACGCCTTGCGGCGCAGGTGGGAGTCTTCTTTTCTGCGGCGCTTTCCGTCGGATCACTCCGCCCGGCCGTTAGCCGGCATCCCGCCCTCTGGAGCCCGGACTTTCCTCACGCGTGCTGCAAGCAGCACATCGCGCGACCGTCTGGCCCACTCAGCAGTGCAAGAGTGTAGCACACCGTCACCACAGGCAATGGCACAACACAAGCGTTCGACACGATAAACCAAGAACCACGCCATGCAGTACAATAGGGTTGTCGATGGGCAACGTCGTCAGTCGAGACGCGACCGCGCTCCGCACCCCTCCGTCTACTCGGTGCGTTCCCGCCTCCTCCCCGAGGCGGGATGTCGGCATTTTTCACGCACCGACAACCCAATAGCCTGTGGATGGCATGAGCAGCATCGTGCATCTCGGCGCCAAATGCAAAAAGGGACCCGTCCATTACGGACGGGTCCCTTAAAACAAGTGATCGTCAAACCGATTTACTCGGCGTCGGTCTCCTCGTCCTTCTTCTCGGAAGGAAGCGGGGTAACCTCGATCTCGACGCCCAGAGTCTCAGCAGCGGACTTCATGGACAGGGAGATACGACGACGGTCGAGGTCGATCTCCATGACCTTGACCTGAACCTTGTCGCCCACGTGGGTGACCTGAGAAGGCTGATCGACGTGCTTGTTGGCCATCTCGGAGATGTGAACCAGGCCCTCGATGCCCTCGCCCAGGTCGACGAAAGCGCCGAACGGGACAAGCTTGGTCACAGTGCCCTCGACGATAGCGCCGACGGGATACTTCTTGACCAGTGCGCGCCACGGATCCTCGGTGGTCTGCTTGAGACCCAGGGAGATGCGCTCGCGGTTGAGGTCGACGTCGAGAACCTCGACCTCGACCTCCTGGCCGACCTTGACAACCTCGGAAGGATGGTTGACGTGGTTCCAGGAGAGCTCGGAGATGTGGATGAGGCCGTCGATACCGCCGAGGTCGACAAAGGCGCCGAAGTCGACGATGGAGGAAACGGTGCCCTGGAGACGCATGCCAGACTTGAGCTTGGACAGGATCTCGGAGCGCTCGGCCTTACGGGACTCCTCGAGCACGACGCGACGGGAGAGGACGACGTTGTTGCGGTTGCGGTCCATCTCGATGACGCGGGCCTCGATGCGGGTACCCATGTAGGAGGTGAGGTCCTTGACGCGACGGAGGTCGACGAGGGAAGCGGGCAGGAAGCCACGCAGGCCGATGTCGAGGATCAGGCCGCCCTTGACAACCTCGATAACCTCGCCCTCGACGTTCTCGCCGGAGTTGAACTTCTCCTCGATGCGGTTCCAAGCACGCTCGTACTCGGCACGCTTCTTGGACAGGACCAGACGACCGTCCTTGTCCTCCTTCTGGAGAACCAGAGCCTCGATGGGATCACCGAGTGCAACGATGTCTGCAGGGTTAGCGTCCTTGCGGATGGACAGCTCGCGGACCGGGATAACGCCCTCGGACTTGAATCCGATGTCAACGAGCACCTCGTCATGCTCGATCTTAACGACAGTGCCGTTAACGAGATCGCCCTCATCAAAGTCGGTAATCGTACCGTCGATGAGGTTGTTCATCTCCTCCTCATTGACATCGTCAAGAGAGAAAATGGACGAGTTCTGAATCTCACTCAAAGGTGGACCCCTTTCGAACTACGGGGCCCCGATTGCTAGGACCTACAGAAGGGTGCGACAAGCACACAACGTTTAGGAACACTCGGGAGCCGACAGATACTAATGTGACGCTTATGCAATCACGTTCGTATAGGTTACGGGGAAATGAGTTCGATTTCAAGCGTGAACTGCGATTTTTTACTCGTGTGGAGACTTTTTCGTAATCTTATGAACTCACGTCTCCGCAACTTGACGATAACCAGCCAGGCATTTGGCTTTGGGGTAAAGTATCCGGAGCCAACGACTCTGGATCAAATTTACGAGAAAGGTGCCCGCGTGCTCAAAGCAGTCGTTTTCGATATGGACGAAACGCTTCTTAGCATCAACCTCAATGCATTCATCCTTCGCTATTTTAAGGATGTCTCGTCGATGCTCGCGGATATCGGGCGACGCAGCCGCGGTGGCACGATGGCACGCCTGGGCACCATCCTGGTCGACCTCAACGCCAATCGCCGCAGCGGCACGGACAATCGCACCAATCTTGAGTTTTACCAAGAAGAGGTCGAGCGCAGGTGCGGCATCTGCCTCTCCGATCCCCTCATCTACGAGGCGTTTACCTACTACGACCGCGAAGTTCTTCCGTACAAGAACGACGAACTCATCAACGCCCACGCTATGCCGGGCGCGCACGCCGCGCTCCAGGCCGTACAGGACGCTGGACTGCGTTGCGCGCTCTTTACCAACCCCAGCTTTCCCCAGGGGGCCATCGAGTGCCGCATGGGCTGGGGCGACCTGGCCGACACCCCCTTTGAACTCGTGACGCACATGGGAAACGCAACCCGATGCAAGCCCGATGCCACCTACTATCTAGAGCAGCTTCAGGTGATGGGGCTCGAGCCACACGAGGTCCTTATGGTGGGCAACGATCCCAAGCGCGACTTCCCCAGTCCCGCCTGCGGCATTCAAACTGCCTATGTTGGCCAGGGAAAACCCGGCCGAGCCACCTGGCGCGGAACCATGGAAGAATTCGCCCGCGACTTTAACGCCGTAGTAGAAGCCTTCTACGAACACCAAGTAGCCGACGAACTGTCATAGGACCCCTCGCTCCAAAAAAGCGCCATAGGTTGAGCATAAGTCAGACACTATGACCCAATCCAGGGGCACGGAAACGACAGGAGC
>CAJMAZ010000065.1:0-7851 GCA_905211535.1 uncultured Collinsella sp.
GTAGATTCCGCACGAGCCGGAAAGCACTTAATGTGCTTTCCGAGCGAGCCCAGGACCTGACCGAACGAAAAACTTACCCGCCTCGCCCGGTCAGGTCCGACGAGCAACGTTAACGAGCCGCCAAGATAGCGTCGATGAGCGTCAGTACGCCCCCGTCGTTGTTGCTCGGAATGCGCCACTTGGCATGCGCGTTCATGTGCTCCTCGGCATTGTCCACGATAAAGCTATGCCCGACGCGCTCCAGCATGGGAATGTCATTGTAGGTGTCGCCCACGGCAGCGGCATCGGCGATATCGATGCCGAGCTGCTCGCACAGGTGCGCAACGCCCGAACCCTTGTCGACGCCCAAGTTCATAAAGTCGATCCACTCGCGGCCAGCATTGGTGACGTAGAGCTGATCCGAGAATGCCGGGCTGTAGTCCTCGCGAAACGCTGGCTCTGCATCGTAAGCGGGGAAGAAGATCGAAATCTTGTTGGATTCGACGTCAAGGCCCTCAAAGCTGTCGACGTAGTTGATTGTGTTGTAGTAGACACTGATCTCGTCGTGGTATTGATGGTCGCGGGCAAGCACGTAAAACTCGTCGAAGCAGCACAGGACAGGGACGGCGCGCGGATCCTCTGAGGCGCGGCTCAAGACCTGCTGGTATAGCGCCACATCGATATTGCTCTTATAGATATAGCTGCCGCGATAGATCACGCACGCTCCGTTGTCGGGACAAAAAGCGAGGCGGCTCTTGATGCCCTCGAACATCTCCTCGAGCTTGGGAGCGGGACGTCCGCTGGCGGGGCAGAATACGATGCCGGCGTCGGCGAGCTTGTCCAGACGCTCGTCGAGACCCTGGGGCAGCACGCGCTCGTCGGTCAGCAGCGTCTTGTCCATATCGACGGCGAGAATCTTAATGTTTCCGATATTGGCGTCCGATTCGTAAGTTTGCATAAAAGCGAGCCTTTCGTTTCGAGATTGTTTCAGACGTTATAACCATCAACTCGTAGTCGGCCGTATTTTCGCAGGAACGGAGCGTATTTGCACCACGCTTCACAAACTAATGAAAAAACTTTTCAGAAATTTGAATTTGTCGCTTGTGCAGCGGGCACTTTAGCGTAATATAGCGAACATCGAAAACGGAGATGGAAAAACAACCGCTTACCGAGAAAAAGGTACCGTTTGCGATATTTGAATTGCGCCCGGCGATAGGTGAAAGGAGAGGCAGATGCAGTTCGTAAAGATCATCACCACTGCAGACAATGCCATCCGACGCCAGCGCGCAATTTCCCGACGACGATAACAATCGTCTCTGTCCGCATGGGGCGAATTGCCTCAACAGAGTCATTTTGAGGTCGTTGGGTTTTAGCACGACATTGCTGCATGTTTCTAGGGCATGTATGTGCTGATTATTGCTATTTAACCTGATAATGCACGGTATTCGATCTTGAAATGACTTGCAACTGACCGATGTTCTAACTAGCTACCAAGGGCGAAAGGAAACAGCCATGAGCAAGGAAAAAGTCGTTCTCGCATATTCCGGTGGTCTTGATACATCCGTATGTGTCAAGTGGCTCCAGGACGAGAAGAATCTCGATGTCGTTTGTGTCTGCGGCAACGTGGGCCAGGAGGAGACCGGCCTGGATGCCAAGAAGCAGAAGGCGCTCGACCTGGGCGTTCTCGATTGCCAGGTGCTCGACCTGCGCGACGAGTTCTCCGATGAGTTCCTGACTAAGGCCATCGCCGCAAACTCCATGTACGAGAACAAGTACCCGCTGCTCTCCGCTCTGTCTCGCCCGCTGCTCGCCAAGAAGCTTGTCGAGGTCGCTCACGAGTTTGACGCGACCTACGTCGCCCACGGCTGCACCGGCAAGGGTAACGACCAGGTTCGTTTTGAGGCTGCCGTCAAGGCCCTCGACCCCGAGCTTAAGGTTATCGCCCCGGTTCGCGAGTGGGGTCTGAAGTGCCGTCCCGATGAGGTCGCCTATGCTCATGCCCACAACGTGCCGGTTCCCGAGGGTGCCAACGACAACCCCTATTCCATCGACGACAACCTGTGGGGTCGTGCCATTGAGTGCGGCCACCTGGAGGATCCCTGGAACGAGCCGCTCGACGACGCCTGGGTTATGACCAAGAATCCCGAGGACACGCCCGATACCCCGACGTATACCGAGATTGAGTTTGAGGCCGGCAAGCCCGTCGCCGTCGACGGCAAGAAGATGAAACTCTCCGAGATCGTCATCGCCCTCAACAAGATTTCGGGCGACAACGGCTTTGGCCGTCTCGACCTGGTTGAGGATCGTCTGGTGGGCCTCAAGAGCCGCGAGTGCTATGAGGTTCCTGGCGCCCTGACGCTCATCACCGCCCACAAGGCGCTCGAGGACATTTGCGTTGAGGGCGACCTGCTCAAGACTAAGATCAAGCTCGAGCAGGATTGGGCCACCGCCGTGTACAACGGCCAGTGGTACAGCCCGCTCAAAAACGCGCTCGACGCTTTTATGGCCGACACCCAGAAGTTCGTGACCGGCACCGTCCGTCTGAAGTTCTTTAAGGGCAACTGCCATGTCGTCGGCCGCAAGAGCCCCTTCAGCCTCTACGACTACGGCCTGGCCACCTACGACCGCGACACCACGTTTGACGAGAAGGCCAGCGCCGGCTTTATCGAGATCGATACGCTGTCGCTCAAGACGTGGGCTAAGGTCCAGGGTCCCAGCTCCGCTGCCGTCCAGGCTTAAGCCTTCCTTCCCTTGGTATCCGCGCGGCCCATCCGCGTGATACATAACGGGCGCACGGGGTCCCTACCTTTCGTTATGCTTGCTGACACTTCTTAACATCGGTGACCCCTACGTTCCGCCCGCATATATGATGCCGCGTCTGCGGCTGAGTCCGAGCCCCGCCGGGGTTGTCCGGCGGGGCTCCTTCTATCAATTTGGCGGCTCTGCGCCTATATATATGAGGAGTATCCATTATGCTCAATGCTATCGCGCATGCTTTACTTGCCCTCGTGCCCGAGTTCGATGCTGCAAAGGTCGAGGACGTTCCTATGAGCCTGAAGGCCTGGATCGATGGTTCGCAGGGCAACATCCGGAGGGAGACGTTGGGCGCCAAGTGCATGGCGCGTCACTTCTTTGCAAATTAGCTACATGGCCCCGCGCACGGTGGGGAATGTGCAAAACTAGCGGTTGAAAAATCGCTTTAGCGACAGGGCGCATTGCTTTGGGCGCTTGTTTTGGTATTTGATGAAAGGAGACGGTTCCATGGCTCTTTGGGGCGGTCGTTTTGAGGCAGGTGTGGCCGAGGTCACGCAGGAGTTTGGCGCGTCGTTGCCGGTTGACAAGCATCTCTATAAGCAGGATATCGCCGGATCTAAGGCACATGCCAAGATGCTGGCGGCCCAGGGCATTATCAGCGCCGAGGACGAGCAGGCGATTGCCGAGGGCCTGACCGGAATCGAGCAGGATATCGATGCCGGCAACTTCACCTTCGACATCAACGACGAGGACATTCATATGTCCATCGAGAGCGAGCTGACGCGCCGCATCGGCGAGGCCGGCAAGCGCCTGCATACCGGGCGTTCGCGCAACGACCAGGTTGCGACCGATACGCGCCTGGGCGTTAAGGCGCTGGCCAAGGAGCTCATGGAGGCCAATCTTGAACTGCGCCATGTGCTGGTGGATGCGGCCAAGAAGTACGACAAGGTGATTCTGCCGGGCTATACGCACATGCAGCACGCTCAGCCCGTGCTGCTGTCGCATCATCTGCTGGCGTATTCCTGGATGTTCGCGCGCGACTTTACACGCCTGAAGGCCGCCTTTGATGCCGCCGACAACTGCCCACTGGGCGCTGCCGCTCTTGCCGGTACGAGCTATCCGCTCGATCGTCAGATGACGGCTGCCGAACTTGGCTTTGCGGGTGTGATTCCCAACTCGCTCGATGCGGTTTCCGACCGTGATTTCCTGCTCGATCTGCATTACGCCGGCTCCGTCATGGCCATGCACCTGTCGCGTCTTTCCGAGGAGATCGTGCTGTGGTCGAGCTCCGAATTTGGCTTTATCACGCTTTCCGACTCCTACTCCACCGGCTCGTCCATCATGCCGCAGAAGAAGAACCCCGACTTTGCCGAGCTTATCCGCGGCAAGAGCGGCCGAGTCTATGGCAACTTGGTGCAACTGCTTGTGACCATGAAAGGCCTGCCGCTTGCTTATAACAAGGACTTGCAGGAGGACAAGGAGGGCGCCCTCGATACTGCCCATACGCTCATGCAGTGCCTGTCGGTTATGGCCGGTATGATTTCGACTTGGACCGTCAACGAGGATGCCATGGCGCGCGAGTGCGGCGTGGGGCACCTTGCCGCCACCGATGTTGCCGATTACCTGGCCAAGCGCGGTCTGCCGTTCCGTGAGGCGCATGCCGTGGTGGGCCATTTGGTCCTGATGTGCGAGAAGCGCGGCTGCAATCTTGAGGACCTGCCGTTTGAGGTGTTCCAGGAGGCGAGCCCGCTCTTTGAGCACGACATTATCGAGGCGCTCGACATCCCGTCGATTGTCGCCGCGCGCACGACCGAGGGCGGCACCGCCCCTGCCGCCGTTGCCGTGCAGCTGCAGCGTTCCGAGGCGCAGCTCGTGGCCGACGAGGGCGTGTTTGGATCGCTGACTAAGGTCGTTGAGATGGGGCACGGGGTAAAGTAGGGTTTGGCTGAAGCCGTTTTGGCCATTTATCGATAAATCGTTTTTGCTTTTACGGGTATCTGCTGATGCGGACGCCCGTATTTTGTTGCTATGGGGAGGGGCTTGTCGAGAACTTCTGTAGGACCTTTGGGCAGGTTGTGAAGGGGGTACGTTCGCGGGCGGCAACCGACCGTCTGCTCTGCTCGATGCGGTTGATGGGCAGTCGGATGGTACTCTAATCGAGCTTCGAAACAGAAGTGACACATATGGAACGCTTCAATAAATTGCAACGTTTCAATAAACAGCTTTTTGTTTAACTGCAGCTAAAACTCTGTTACGATGCAGTCCAGGCGGGTGCCGGAATGGGACTTGGGCACGCGCGAACCTACTTGAAAGGCTACTTTTATGGCTATCGAGAAGACCTTCATCATGATTAAGCCCGACGCCGTGCGCGATCGCAAGATCGGCGAGATTGTTGCTCGCATCGAGCGCAGCGGCCTTGTCATCGAGCGCATGGAGATGACCACGCTCGAGCGCGCTACCGTCGAGGAGCACTACGCCCATCTGGCCGACAAGCCCTTCTTTGGCGGTCTCTGCGACTTTATGACGAGCGGTCCGGTCGTCAAGATGGTCGTTTCCGGTCTCTCCGCTGTTGCTAAGATGCGCACCCTCATGGGCGCTACCAACCCGCTTGACGCTGCTCCTGGTACCATCCGCGGCGACTTTGCCGTCGATGTCAACGCCAACGTGATCCACGGCTCCGACTGTTTGGAGAACGCCGAGATTGAGATCAAGCGCTTCTTTGGCTAAACCAGCTTTGACTCCTTAAAGCTGTTAGCGTGTGGCTTGGGCGCCGCGGAACTTCATCTGCGGCGCCCTTTTATTCCAAAATCTATGCAGGGGCCCGCTCGGACATGTGTTCCGAGCGGGCCCCTGCTGTTAGCTTGTGGCACTGAATAGTTTAGGCTTCGTCGACGATCTTAAGGCCGCGCGTGTGGTCGATCTCGTTGAGGAGGTTAACGCGACGCTCGTGGCGACCACCCTCAAACTCGGCGTCGAGCCACTCGTCGACGATCATCTTGGCGAGCTCGGAGCCCACGACGCGGGCGCCAAAGGCAAGCACGTTGGTGTTGTTGTGCATGCGGGAGAGCTTGGCGCTGAAGGGCTCGGAGCAGACGACGGCGCGTACGCCCTCGACCTTGTTGGCGGCCAGGCTGATGCCGACGCCGGTACCGCAGATCAGGATGCCCAGATCGACGTCGCCGTTGGCTACGGCCTTGCCCACCTTGTAGCCGGCGATGGGGTAATCAAAGCTCTCGGAGATGTCGGTGCCAAAGTTCACGACCTCACAGCCGCGCTCCTTCAGGTGCTCGGAGATGATGTTCTTGAGCTCGACGGCGGCATGGTCGTTGCCGATACCAATCTTCATGAGTGGTTCCTCTCTGGTCCGTGCGGCGGAATTGCTAAAGGTTTTACCGCGTTCGACTGCATGATAGCGCGACTTTTGTGTAAACGCTCGGGCGTTTTTTGGTCAAACGCTTTAGCATGCAACAAGACCGGCTTCTCATGAATGAATGCTGTCAGTTTGTGCTTGAGCGCCGTCCGCCGGAACCATGGTTGCGGTTTTTGATGCATTGTTATCAAATAAAGGAGCTAACTTTTTTGAGAGCCCAGCCCGTTATGCAAGCAGGAGATACCTATGCCCACCGATTCCATCCGTGATGCCGCGTTTTGCGATGTTTTAAACCGCGAACTTGTCTGTGCACTCGGCTGCACCGAGCCCATTGCCGTTGCCTATGCAGCGGCGCTGGCGAGCCAGACGCTCGGTTGCGAACCCGATCATATGGACGTTGCCTGCTCGGGCAACATCATCAAGAACGTCAAGAGCGTGACCGTGCCCAACTCGGGCGGTATGCACGGTATTGAGGCCGCGGCCGTGCTGGGTGCCGTGGGCGGCGACGCTAAGAGCGCGCTCGAGGTGCTCGAGAGCGTTAACGATGAAGACCGCGCTCGCGTGGCCGAGCTCCTCGCCGACGCCGGCTACTGCGATGTGTCGCTTGTCGAGGGTGTGCCCAACCTCTACATCAAGGTGACTGCGACGGCCGGGGGCCATACCGCGGTCGTCGAGATTACCGATCACCACACTAATGTCACGTGCCATACGCTCGATGGTATTCCGGTATGCGGCAAGTCAGCGGGGGAGTGTGCCGCCTGCGCCGAGCGCGTGGTGGCCGAGCGTGCGGCAGATAACGCCGATACCCCTATGAGCGTTGAGTCCATCATCGACTTTATCGAGGACGGTGACATTGAGGACGCCCGCGCTGCCGTTGAGCGTCAGATTGAGCTGAATGGCGCGATCAGTGCCGAGGGCCTTGCGCACGCTTGGGGCGCCGAGGTGGGTCGTACACTGTTGGGCGCTCGTGCTGATGACGTCGCCTGCCGTGCCCGTGCCCGTGCGGCCGCCGGGTCCGACGCCCGCATGAACGGTTGCGCGCTGCCGGTCGCCATTGTGTGCGGCTCGGGCAATCAGGGCATTACCTGCGCATTGCCCGTCATGGAGTATGCCGAGTACCTGCGTTGCGACCACGAGCGCCTGGTGCGCGCCGTGATGCTGTCCGATCTTATCGCCGTGCATATCAAGAGCTATATTGGTGCGCTCTCGGCGTTTTGCGGTGCTATTTGCGCTGCGTGCGGCGCCGGCGCTGCGATTACCTGGCTGTGCGGTGGCACGCGCGAACAGATTGGCGCGACGGTCTCGAATACGCTTGGCAACGTGGGCGGCATCGTGTGCGACGGCGCCAAGGCGAGCTGTGCCGCCAAGATCTCGGCTGCCGTCGATGCGGCGATTCTGGGCCACGATATGGCCATGCAAGGCCGCGGCTTCCGCGCCGGCGAGGGCCTGATCCAAGATACCGTTGAGCAGACGATCGCCAGTATGGGCTACGTAGGCCGCGTGGGCATGAAGGACACCGACGTCGAGATCCTCAACATCATGATCGGCAAAACCCAAGTGTGCTAGTTACGCGGTTTTACCAAACCGCGTAACCAGTTGACGCTGCAAACGCCCCTAAGCGGCAATCTGCCTTTCAATCGTCGGGCATGGCCAGAAGGCCTATGCCCTCCTCTTTCAAGGCACATTGCTCGCTTAGGGGCGTTTTCGCTCATATGACCCAATCCACTGTCAAGAGCCACAATGGCCCC
>CAJMAZ010000066.1:0-7797 GCA_905211535.1 uncultured Collinsella sp.
GGGGCCTGCCGTTAACCCGTCCCGGTCCGCCCCTGGCATGTCGTCGACGCCTTCGGCTCAGTCTCATATCCGCGGATACCGTTCTGTCGGCCCGCACTCCATTCCTTCGGCGGTTCCCCGAGTCTGTCGAGGCGCATGCGGAGGGCTCCGCGCGCACAGCGAAATAGGGGGTGTCCCCGAAGGCCGCCCGGCTCGCCGGGACGGGGGCTGTGTCTATTCCGCGCCCTCCCGGCACATCATGCCGAGGGCCCAGAGCCACCTCACGAGCTCGGCCGCGGTGGCCGCGTTGGCCTTCGCCGCGGGCATGCCGCGGGCGAGCATCTCCTCGCGCCGCCGCAGGAGCCGCTCGGACCCCTTCCTCCCGTGCATCCTTATCTCGAGGGGCACGCCCGTGTCCCTCGGCATGAGCTTCGGCTGGTGCCGCGCCGCGGCGTAGCACCATGAGCCCTCAACGGCCAGCTTCCTCACGAGCGCGTTGCCCGCGCCGCTGACGCCTCCGAGCCGCACGGAGTCGCCACTCGACCTCTGGCTCGGCGCGAGGCCGAAATAGGCCGTGACCTGCCTTCCGGAGCGGAACCTCGTGAAGTCGCCGACCTCGGCCGAGAAGGCCGCGGCCAGCGCGAAGGCGCAGCCCTTGATCGACTGGAGGGCGGCCGCCTCCGCGGCGATCGGGCTGGCATCCACGGCCGCCCTGTACTCGGAGAGCAGGTCCGCCCGGGCCTCCGCCGCGGCCTCGACCTCGTTCCTCGGGGCGGCGAGCGCCCGAACCCCGCCATCGTCCTCAGGCCTGACCTTGTCGAGCCACCTCAGGAAGTCGTAGGTCCAGTACTTCCTCGGGTTGCCGGCGGGCGTGGTGCCGCCGTAGACGAACCCCCGCCTTGCGAGGAAGGCGAGCAGCCGCTGCTTGGCGGTCGCCAGGCGCGCGGTCGCCCCGTCGTAGGCGCCGGCGAGGTCCCTGATGCCCTCGACCTCGGGGGAGGGGACCCATACGGGGGAGATGTCGTGGGCGAGTATCGCCTTGGCCATCCTGGCGGCGTCGTTCCCGTCGTTCTTGGAGGCCGAGTCGGCGGCCGACCTGGGGATCTTCGAGACCGCGGCGACGACGCACTCGACGCCGAGCCCGGCGAGCTCCCGCTGCGGGGCGAAGCCGAGGTAGCCGCTCTCGTAGGCCGCGAGCGACGGCCCGGGGAACCCATCCATCCACCCGGCGATCTCGCCCCAGGGGTTGCCGGGGAACCTCCTCGTCACGGCCTCGCCGGTGTCCGCGTCGAGGGCGCAGACGGTGGTCGACCTCAGGTGGACGTCCATCCCGAACGCGGTAGAATACTTTGGCATGGGAACCTCCCAACCTCGTTGCGGCGCGGCTGCGCCTATGGCACTTCGACATCATTGTCGCAGCCCCGACCCGCGGTCACGAGCGGGGGCTCCTGTCTTTTTAGCGCCCTCGGATTGGGTCATAGTGTCTGTCGGTACCATAACATCGGCGTTTGTGTTGCTGGCGAAAAGTAGTCGTTTGGGACGTTCTTAAATGCATTAGTCAAAAGGGGCACTCTTGCCGGCACTTGGGGACAGTCCCTAAGTGCCGGCAGATTGGGACACTCCTTTGCAAGATGGCGCTGAAGATTGTCCCCGACGACTAGTCATTTAATGCACCAGTTTCTGTCGAGTCGGTGCTTCTTGCGGGTTGCCCGTATAATGGTTTGCGTATGAACCGCAACCAAGGAGTTCCAGTTTATGGACCAGAGCCTTTTTAAATTCGACCTGATCGCCGAGGACCCGACCACGCATGCGCGCGCCGGCGTGCTGCACACCCCGCACGGCGACATCGAGACGCCGATCTTTATGCCCGTGGGCACCAAGGCAAACGTCAAGGGCATTCCTACCGAGACCGTCAAACAGCTCGGCGCCCAGATCGTGCTTGCCAATACCTATCACCTGTCCATGCGTCCCGGCGAGGACACCATCGCCGAGCTGGGCGGCCTGCACAAGTTTATGAACTGGCACGGCCCCATCCTCACCGATTCGGGCGGCTTCCAGGTGTTCAGCCACAACGATGCCGTCAAGCTCACCGACGAGGGCGTGCGCTTTATCGTCAACGACTATGACGGCCGTCATGTGTTCTGGACGCCCGAGGACAACATGGAAATCGCCATGAAGCTCGGCTCCGACATCTGCATGCAGCTCGACCAGTGCCCGGGCTATCCCGCCACGCGCGCCTACGTTGAGCGCGCCGTTGAGCTGTCGAGTATGTGGGCCGAGCGCTGCTATAAGGCGCATACCCGCGACGACCAGGCGCTCTTTGGCATCGTTCAGGGCGGCATGCACCTGGACCTGCGCCTGCGCTCGCTGCGCCATCTGGAGGAGTGCGGCGACTTCCCCGGTTACGGCATTGGCGGCTACTCGGTGGGCGAGGACCACGAGACCATGTTCGAGACCCTGGCACCGCTCGTAAGCGAGTACATGCCCAAGCACAAGCCGCGCTACCTGATGGGCGTCGGCAACCCCACCACCCTCGTGCGCGGTGTGGGCGTGGGTATCGACATGTTCGACTGCGTGCTGCCGACGCGCACGGGCCGCATGGGTACGGCATTCTCCAGCGAGGGTCGCCTCAACTTCCGCAACGCTCGCTTTGCGCACGACGATGGCCCCATCGATCCCACCTGCACCTGCCCGGTGTGCACGGGCGGCTACAGCCGCGCACTCATCCGCCACATGGTCACGCAGAAGGAGATGCTCGGCGGCATTCTGCTGTCGATGCACAACATCTACTACCTGCTCAGCCTTATGCAGCGTGCCCGTCAGGCCATTATCGAGGGCCGTTACGGCGCGTTCGTGAGCGATTGGATGAATAGCCCTGCCGCGGTGGATTACTAAGGGCGACAGACACGCTTGCGGAGCGTGGGCAACGGCAAAGGCTGAGCGGCAGCCGCTCGTCACATTCTCTGACGCTGGCTGCGCGACCGCTGACCGATAGCTTGCAAGCACTTGATACATCGTGGGTACCATACCGAATAGTTGATGCTCGGGCGGGTGTTTGGCGCATGGCGTCGACCCCGCCCGTTTTTCTTTTTCTCGATAGGAGCACCCATGATTAAGAACGAGAATGTCGAGGGCGAGCCTGCCTACGACGAGACGTACCGCCGCGGTCCCGTGGTCATGCGCGGCCCCATGATTCCTAAGGACAACACCTACGCCAACCTGCTGGCGCCCGAGGAGTCGACCGACTGGCTGCATGCCGATCCGTGGCGCGTACTGCGCATCCAGGCCGAGTTTGTCGATGGCTTTGGCGCGCTTGCCGAGCTCGGACCCGCGGTGACCATCTTTGGCAGTGCCCGCACGCCCAAGACCGATCCGCTCTACAAGGCGGCGCGCACGGTCGGTCGCAAGATCGCGCAACGTGGCGTGGCGGTCATCACCGGTGGCGGCCCCGGCATCATGGAAGCGGCCAACAGGGGAGCGGCGAGTGTCAACGGCAAGTCGGTCGGCCTGGGTATCGAGCTTCCGCACGAGCACGGGCTCAACAAATACGTGAACCTGGGTATGGACTTCCGCTACTTCTTTGTGCGCAAGACCATGTTCGTCAAATACAGCTCGGGTGCCATTGTGTTTCCCGGCGGGTTTGGTACGCTCGACGAGATGTTCGAGGTGCTCACGCTGGTGCAAACGCACAAGGTCAAGCGCATGCCGCTTGTGCTGGTAGGCAGCGAGTACTGGCAGGGCCTATTTGACTGGCTTAACGGTCCGGTGATGAGCGCCGGTATGATTAGCCCGCTCGACCCGGAGCTGGTACATATTACCGACGACCTCAACGAGGCCGTTGACATTGCGCTCAGCGGGTTGATGTAGAGCAATCGTGTCTACCGCGACATGAATATGCATGGCAATCTGATGCTATCTAACGTCAGGTTGCCATTTATATTGGGTATACTGATGCAAAAGACGAGGCGAGGAGGTCGCGTATGTCTACTGCAACGGTTAAGCCTACAACGGTTCGCATCGAAGAGGGGCTCAAGGAACAGGCGACTGAGTTCTTGGATACGGTTGGTCTGAGTCTCAATTCGTATCTCAACCTTGCTGTTCGGCAGCTGGTAAATCAACGAAAGATTCCTTTTGAGATTGTAGGAAGGGCAGAGGTGCCCAACGAGGCGACGAGACGCGCCATGGTGATTGCCGAGGCTCATGAGTTGGGGATTCTGCCAGACGACAGCCCGTCATTCAATAACGCTGATGAGCTTATATCGTTCCTCGATGAGGGCTAGCGATGTTTGAGATTAAAGTCGAGGCTCAGTTTAAGGCGGATTACAAACGGACGATGCGCATCCATCCGCAGCTAAAAAGTGAGTTTAAAGCGGCGGTTGCAGAGCTTGCGGCTCACGGCTCGCTTCCCGCGGAATATGGCGCCCACGAGCTTTCAAACCCGGGCGGCAACTACAACGGCCACATCGATTTCCATCTATCCGATGGCTTGGTCGATGTGGTCGTTCTTTATCTTCCCCATAAGACTAACCCAGTGATTAGGCTGGTGAGAATGGGCACTCATCAGGAGCTGTTTCAGGGTCCGCTGGGCTGATCGCCGATTTCCGAGTTGCGGTGGAATAGGGATTGATTTGCGGCTGATTGGCCAGGAGCAGACCCTATTCCACCGCAACTGATAGGGGCGCCACGTTCGTTGCTGCGGCCCCCGGTTCTCCTCGTTGCTGGATTTCGCTCAAAAACTCAGCGGCGACTTCACTGCTTTTGAAACGGATGCTGCAGTCTTCTTTCTTGGGGAATGCCAGCAGCGGAATAGTCCCGTACCAGACAGTTTCCTCGTCAATCACGGCCGCGCAAAGCCGCCCTTTGGCCTTGACGGAATAGTCGACGTTCATCTCGGCAAAAATCGCTTTCGCGTCATCGCGCGGAGTTGAGGCAACATAAATCTCAAGGGTAATCCCACGGGCGGCTGCGCCTGCGAGTGTGGCGGTGAGTTTCGCGAGGCATGCGGCGGATGCGTAGGATGCGGCTATAAAGGCGCTCTTTGTGGCACTGGTGATGTCTTTAATTAATGCCTCAATAGCGTTTGCCGGCTCTATGAGAATGTTGTAATCGGGTTGCTCGCTGTCCTCTACTGAATATATTTCGTACCCCAGTTTGGCGTACGTCTTGAGTCTCTTCTGGTACATGCGGGCGAGCATGGGTATCGACAGGTCAATGTAGTCGAATATCTCAACCTGTTGCTTGCCCTCGTGGCTTCTATGCAGTCTGCCCACCTGCTGCGTTACGCTGCCGTCCCAAGATATCGGCGTGGCGATGAATAGGGTGTCAAGGTAGGACAGATCGAAGCCCTCGCTCAGAAGGCTTTCGGTGGCGACGATGATCCGATGTTCATGCTCAAAGCCGGGAAGACTGTTCAGTATCGCTTTTCTTTCTTTGGCGCCGATTTCTCCAGTTAAGAGTATGGGCTCGTGTCTGCGATCATTAAGCAACCTGAACAGTTCCTCAGCATGCTTTTTCCTTTTGGATAGTATGAGCGGATGCCGACCGTTTGACGCTGCTTCGAGGGCGTCATCGACAATCAATTCGTTTCTTGCCGCATGTGCACACAGCAGATCAAGAATTTGATTGAAGCTTGCACCCGGCTCGTAGGTGGATAGCCGAATGCCGGTAAATCTCGGTCGCACGATGCGCTGGATACCCTGCTGAATTGCCTGTGTTTTTGGATCGATGGCATAGCGAAGCGGGCCGCAGAGCATCGAGAGCGCTCGAGTGAGTCCGTCGGAGCGCTCAGGTGTCGCGGAAAGGCCATATACATATTTGGCTGGAGCGGACTTGAGGACGAGCTCGAGCTGTGGCGCGGCAGCATGGTGGCATTCGTCGCAGATAATGAGGCCGTAATTACGAACAAGGTCCTTAACTATCGGCTCCCCGGTTTGGGAGTCTTTGCCAGATAGCGACTGAAAGGAAGCGACGTCGATAAGGCCGCTGACGGCGGTTTTGCCCCCTCCGATTTGTCCAATAAGGGGAGGTTGCTTTTTGCTGATTCGTCCTTTTGGCGTTCGGACCGGCTCTCTGGTGTCCGTAATGTCAAGAAATCGTTCGAGCTGCGATTTCCATTGGGCTATGAGCGCAGTCTTTGGAACAATGACGAGCGCCGGAAGACCAACGGTGGCAATAAGATAAGCTCCGATGACGGTTTTACCGAAGCCCGTTGGCGCAGACATGATTCCGTCTTCGTATTCAAGCATCTGGTCGGCGGCAATTTGCTGTTCGGGATGAAGGGCCCCTTTGAATGCCATCTCAATTGGATTGCCCGTGCTGCGTTTGTCTGAATAATCGGCAGTAACGTGGGCTTCTTGAAGCAGCTGCTCAAGTTGGGCTTTGCAGCCTCTGGGAATCGCGACGCGGCCATCTCTAAGTTCGCTGAGGTCTATGAGTCGCGGTTTGCCGAATACTGATTGATGCATAGATTGCGCACGGAAGAACTCCGGGTTGGCAAATGTCGCAAGCCTGCGGACTTCCATTTGAGCTGCCGGGCTCAGAGACTTTTCGGGGATGTAGAGCATATCGGCTTGTGTGACGGGCAGGTTCGAGGGGAAGTCTCGTGGCGTGAGCGGGAGCCGCTTTCGTGGCTTTTGGACATTGCGCCTGGTTTTGTTTGTCGCTGCAGCTGTTGCTATTCCAAGCGGTTTGTTTTCGGTACCCTCGATCAGACGATCCACCGTCGCACGCGAGATTAGTTGGATTTGCGAAAGGTAAAGCCATTGGTCGGGAAGGGGCTCGAACCGTTCGTCAACAAATACGCTGTTTCCTTTCCGCTGCGCTTTTCCCTGAAAGGGCAGCGCAACGAGATTTCCAAAGCCGCCCTCAGGAATGGTGGACTGCGCGGGTATCATTCGGTCAAAGGCTTCGAAGGTGATTGTCTTGTTGAGTGCCGCTGCTTCGGCGATAAGGCAGCTGCCGAAATCTCGTGCTGTCTTTGCGTTCATAGGTTCTAGGAAGAAAAACCAGATATGCGCGCCGTTGCCTGACCTTGATCGCTCGACCGCAGCGTTAATTCCATGGCTTCTTACGACAAGCCTGATAGCATTTGTCGCTTCTTTCCAATCGGCTTTGTCAAAATCAATGACAAGGACATTTGTGTTGCAATCTTTGTCGAGAACATATTGCCCTATGACGTCCCGGAGCCTGTCGTCACTGCCTTTGAAATGGGCGATAATGGCGGCATCGTTCAGCTCAAGGAATGTGCGGCTGCGACATTCTGCGCATTTAATTCTCTGATGGCTTGCTTTGGGACAAATGCCTGGCTTCCACTCATTTGCACAGGCAGGTGTATAGCCGATGCCCCCGTCTTTTCTGCGATACCCGTGAGCGTGCACATCTTTGCGGCCGGTAAAAAGATTGCGAAAGAGCTCGAGTTTGTCGCGCGCTGGGCTCGCGCTGGTAACGATGCCCTCGGTCTGTGCACGTTCGTCGAAAGATTTGCCGGCTTTGTCCCATTCTTCGAGTGTTGCGTAACGGATGTCTGGACCGTTGCTACAGATTACGATTTGCTTACGCGGATCCGAAGCGTGGACGACCGTTTTATTGAGTTTGAATAAGGCGTTTCCGAAAAGGGCGTATTGATGCACGGCGTTGCTCATTTGAATGCCATTCTTGTCAGCGTTCATTGGGATGAGAGTACGCCATTTCGGCTATTTGAGATACTCGACTTTGATTTTGGTTCGGTGATAGTGGGGTGCCGCTCCGTGAGTGGCATTCAGCGGTTCGCTCATATGACCCAATCCACTGTCAAGAGCCACAATGGCCCCGCCGACCGCT
>CAJMAZ010000067.1:0-7479 GCA_905211535.1 uncultured Collinsella sp.
AGTCCGGTGGTCGCGGTCAGTACGGCCACGCCGTCATCAAGCTCGAGAAGATGGAGGAGGGCTTCGGCTACGAGTTCGTCAACGCTATCGTCGGCGGCGTCGTGCCCAAGGAGTACATCCCGTCCATCGACAAGGGCATCCAGGAGGCCCTGAACACCGGTGTTATCGCCGGCTTCCCGGTCCTCGACGTTAAGGTCACCCTGTTCGACGGTTCTTACCACGAGGTCGACTCCTCCGAGGCCGCCTTCAAGATCGCCGGTTCCATGGCTATCAAGGACGCCCTCAAGAAGTCCGATCCGCAGCTGCTCGAGCCGATCATGGCTGTCGAGGTCGAGACCCCCGAGCAGTACATGGGCGACGTTATGGGCAACCTCTCCGGTCGCCGCGGCAAGATCGAGGGCATGGAGGATCGCAAGAACAGCAAGCTCATCCGTGCCAAGGTGCCGCTGGGCGAGATGTTCGGTTACGCTACCGACCTTCGCTCCCAGACCCAGGGCCGTGCATCCTACACGATGCAGTTCGACTCTTATGAGCCTGCGCCCAAGTCCATCGTGGACGAGGTCATGAGCAAGAACGCCTAAGTTCGAGCTCCCTGTTACGTAATCCTGCGAGAACATCTCTCGCACTCTTTGGAGGTTTAAGTTGGCTACCCAGAAGATCCGCATTCGCCTCAAGGGCTATGATCACGAGGTCGTCGATCAGTCCGCGAAGCTCATCGTCGAGACCGCTCAGAAGACCGGCGCTCGCGTTTCCGGTCCTGTCCCCCTGCCCACCGAGCGCAACCTGTACACGGTTATCCGCTCGCCGCACGTGAACAAGGACTCCCGTGAGCAGTTCGAGATGCGCACCCACAAGCGCCTCATCGACATCCTCGACCCCACCTCGGGCACCGTTGATTCGCTTATGCGTCTCGACCTCCCCGCTGGCGTCGACATCGACATCAAGCTCTAAGCGATATCGCTCATAGCTTAAAGGGCCCCGCTGCCGTTACGGTAGCGGGGCCCTTTTGTTTTGAGTTTAGATTTTGGGATAGCGAATTCGTCTGCCGAGCTGACGGCTGCGGCGTCCTATTCGCTCAGGGGGCGCAAGGACGCTTCTTCGAAGTGGAAGACGCACAAGCCGCTCTCGGTCTCAATGCTTGCGCGGCCGCAATCGTCGACCGTTCTAAATATGCCTCGCGCCTGCTCGTCTCCAGCGGGGGAGCGGGCGATAACGTGCTCCCCGATCCAATTGAGGTGAGCGACATATTCGCCGTGGACGGGCGCGAGCGGTCCGGTGTTTTCTTCCATGGCGTTGAGGCGTTCTGCCCAGGCATCTACAGCGTCTATAACGGCGTGATAGACCTCATCGAGGAGCATGTCGACGGCGGGAACGCTCTCGTTGAGGTCCGAGAGACCGATTGCCGGCAGGCCGCCATCGGGCACCTCTTGGGGCGCATAGTTCACATTGACGCCAATGCCGCAGACGGCGAAAGGTTTGCCTTCGTTATCGCGTGCGGCCTCGACCAGAATGCCGCCGAGTTTGCGTCCACGCGCGACCAGGTCGTTGGGCCATTTGAGGCCAATCTCGTTTGCAAGACCCTGTTTTTCGAGTGTCTCGAGCACCGCTAGACCGCTGACGGCGGCAAGACCAGAGAACTTTGCAGGATTAACGCATGGGCGCAGGACAATCGAAAGCAATAAGTTGCCGACGGTTGAGTCCCACTTGTGCCCGCGCCGGCCGCGTCCTGCCGTTTGCGCGCGGGCGGCAAGTCCTGTGCCGTGCGGTGCTCCCTGTTTTCCTGCTTCGAGCAGGTCATCGTTGGTCGATCCGGTTACGTCGACTATCGTTAATTTGGCATCCATAACAACTGCTACCTCCTAAGTTAATAAGGCAATCGCGCAATGGTGTCGAGAGATAGACACAATGTGAAGCCTTTGTCGCATTTGGACAATTTAATGTTAACACGTCAACAACGACTAAAATGCGCTATCCTCTCTTGGTCGATGTAAACACGTCAACAACTAAAAGGAGGTTAGTGATGGGTTTCACGATTCTTGGAACAGGTTCGGCACTTCCTGAGCGCAGTGTTTCCAATGACGAGCTGTCTGAGTTCCTCGATACCTCGGATGAGTGGATTTTTACCCGCACAGGTATCAAGAGCCGCCACGTCTGCACCACCGAGTCACTTGACGACCTTGCCGTAGCGGCGAGCGAGCGGGCACTCCAGGTGTCCGGAATCGACGCGAGCCAGCTGGATCTGATCGTCTGCTCGACGACGACGGGTGACCACCTTGTTCCCGCTGAGGCGTGTGCCATTGCTGAGCGACTAGGCGCGACGTGCCCTGCCTTCGATGTCTCGGCGGCTTGTGCCGGCTTCGTATTTGCGCTCGATGTCGCCGAGGGCTATATCGCTCGCGGTCGCGCCAGGCACGTGCTAGTCGTTGCGGCCGAGCAGATGACGCGCGCGCTCGATTGGACCGACCGTGCCACGTGCGTGCTCTTTGGCGATGGCGCGGGCGCTGCCGTCATGGAGGCCGGGGGAGAGAATCCCCTTGCCGTTGAGCTTTCGACCGCACCCGATGTCGAGACGTTGCGCGTTCCCGGGCTGGATGGCACCTCGCCGTTTAAGGCCGCCGCAGATAGCGAGAGTGTGCTGTCCATGAATGGCCGCCGTGTGTTCAAGTTCGGCGTCAACGCCATCTGCGACACGGTCCATAAGCTTGCAATCGATGCGGGCATTTCGGTCGAAGATATCGATCATTTTGTATTCCATCAGGCTAACGAACGAATCCTGAGTCAGGCGGTCAAGCGCCTCGGCGTGCCAGACGAGCGCGTGGTTCGAACGCTGCGCGAGACCGGCAACATTTCGAGCGCCTGCATTCCCTTTGCGCTTGACCGGCTAGCACGCACCGACGCACTGAATGCGGGCGACACCATCGCCCTCGTTGGATTTGGCGCCGGTCTGGATATAGGTGGCTATCTGCTTCGTTGGAAGTAGTCGCACATAGGAAATAAAAACGCCCCTAGGGCACAAACAAAGGAGAACTACCATGGCAGATCAGAAGACCTTCGAGCGCGTTTGCGACGTTATCCGTGAGACCGCCGGCCTTGACGACGTCGAGATGAAGCCCGAGTCCACGCTCGAGGAGATTGGTCTTGACAGCCTGGGCACCGTCGAGATCCTCGTCGCCGTCGAGGACGAGTTTGGTATTCAGCTCGATACCGAGGAGAACCCCAAGACGGTCGGCGAGTTCGCCGATACGGTCGAGGCGGCATTGGAGAAGTAGAGATGCTCAAGACTCCTCTCTGCGATCTGCTCGGCATCGAAAAGCCCGTGTTCCAGGGCGGCATGGCCTGGATTGCCGATGCCTCGCTGGCGTCCGCAGTGTCCGAGGCGGGTGGCTTAGGGATTATCGCGGCCATGAATGCCGACGCCAACTGGCTGCGCGACCAGATTCATGAGCTGCGCACCAAGACGGATAAGCCCTTTGGCGTCAACGTCATGCTCATGAGCCCGTTTGCCGACGAGGTCGCGCAGGTCGTGATTGACGAGCGAGTGCCGGTCGTCGTGACGGGCGCCGGCAATCCCGCCAAGTACATGAAGGCGTGGAACGAGGCGGGCATCAAGGTCATCCCGGTCGTTGCTTCGGTGGCGCTGGCGCGCCTCGTGGCACGCCGTGGAGCCACGGCGGTTGTTGCCGAGGGTACCGAATCGGGCGGCCATATTGGCGAGACCTCGACGATGGCACTGGTGCCGCAGGTCGTCGATGCGGTCGACATTCCCGTCGTGGCCGCCGGCGGTATTGCCGACGGACGCGGCGTGGCGGCCGCCTTTATGCTGGGCGCCGAAGGCGTGCAAGTGGGTACGCGCTTTCTGGTCGCAGGCGAGTGCACCGTCTCGGAGCAGTACAAGGAGATGGTCCTGAAGGCCAACGACACTTCGACGCGTGCGACCGGTCGCTCGACGGGACATCCGGTGCGCGCCCTCAAGAGCCCCTTTACCAACGCCTATGCCAAGAGCGAGGGTTCCGGCGCGAGTGCCGAGGAGCTCGGTGCTATGGGAACCGGTGCGCTGCGTAAGGCCGCCAAGGACGGCAACTACGAAGAGGGTTCGTTTTTGTGTGGACAGATTGCCGGCATGGTCAACGAGCGCCAGAGCGCACGCGAAATCGTTGACGACCTGGTCGATGGCGCCGAGCACGTCCTGAAGGGTGCGTGCGTATGGGTGGCGTAGCGTTTTTGTTTGCCGGCCAGGGTGCCCAGCACCCCGCGATGGGCGTCGACTTGATCGAGACATCGCCGGCGGCCGCCGAGGTGTTCGCCATTGCCGATGAGGTGCGCCCGGGGACGAGCGAGCAGTGCCGGAGCGCCTCCAAGGAGGAGCTCTCGCAGACCGAGAACACGCAGCCTTGCGTGTTCGTGCACGACTTGGCTGTCGCCGTCGCCCTGCGCGAGCGCGGCGTGGTGCCTGCCGCCTGTGCGGGATTCTCGCTGGGCGAGGTCGCTGCACTCACCTTTGCGGGGGCATTCGATACGCGAGCGGGTTTTGAGCTCGTGTGTGAGCGCGCGGCATTGATGGCCACGGCGGCCGAGCGTCACCCCGGCGGCATGCGCGCCGTCATCAAACTTGATGCTGCGCAAGTCGAGAACCTGGCTGCGCAGGCCGGCGAGGACTGCTGGCCGGTCAACTACAACAGTCCCCAGCAGACGGTTGTGGCCGGAGCGCCCGATGCGCTGCAGACCCTCGACGTCCTAGTAAAAGAGGCTGGCGGCCGCGCCATGAAGGTCGCGGTGTCGGGTGCATTTCATAGCCCCTATATGGCCGAGGCGACCTGTGGCCTTGCCGCATATATTGAGGCCGGTCACGCGCCGTCCCCGTTGCTCATTCCTGTTTTGGCAAATATGACAGCGGCGCCCTATCCGGCGGACCCCCAGACGGCATCGGATGTCTTGGCCAATCAGGTGAACCATGCCGTGCGCTGGGTCGATACGCTGCATGCTCTGCAGGATCAAGGCATCGACACATTTATTGAGGTCGGCCCCGGCAAAACGCTGTCCGGCCTGGTCAAGCGTACGTTGAGCGACGTTCGTGCGTATTCGTGCGAGACGGCCGAGCAGGTCGCAGCTATTGCCGACGAGCTCGCATAGTCCACAGGGCTGTAACCCGAAAGGAATGACATGGGCAACTTGAACAACGGCGCGCTCGAGCGCAACGACTCACGTCGCGTGGCACTGGTCACGGGCGGCTCGCGGGGTATCGGCCGCGCCTGTGCTATCGGTCTGGCGGAGGATGGCTACGATATCGCCGTCGTCTATGCCGGCAGCGTCGATGCGGCGCGCGAGACGTGCGACGCCTGCGCGGCGGCTGGCGCCACGGCGCGCTCATATCAATGTGACGTGGCCGACCCCGCTGCCGTCAACGCGTGCGTGGAAGCGGTCCTCAACGACTTTGGCTCCATTTGGGCGCTCGTCAACAACGCTGGCATCACCCGCGATGGCCTGCTCATGCGCATGGGCGATGACGCCTTCGATCGCGTGCTCGATGTCAACCTTAAAGGAACGTTTAACACGACGCGCGCGCTCACCAAGACCTTTATGCGCCAGCGCGGCGGCTGCGCCGTCAACATGAGCTCGGTCGTGGGCCTGATGGGCAATGCCGGGCAAGCCAACTACGCTGCCTCCAAGGCGGGCGTGATCGGCCTGACCAAGGCGGTGGCGCGCGAGCTTGCGCCCCGCGGTGTACGAGTGAACGCGGTCGCCCCCGGGTTTGTCGAGACAGATATGACTGCAAAGCTCTCGGAGAAGGTTCGTACGGTAACCGAGGAGCAGATTCCCCTTAAGCGTATGGCGCAGCCCGAAGAGGTGGCCGGTGTGGTGCGATTTTTAGTGAGCGATGCGGCTGCCTACATTACGGGCGAAGTCGTACGCGTCGACGGCGGAATGGCGATGTAGAAACCAGGGCCGAAGAACGGCTTGGATGAGGAGACCATGATGGAACAGAGAGTTGCAATCACCGGCATAGGTGCCGTATCGCCGCTCGGCAACACCGCGCTTGCCACCTGGGCGGCCATGTGCGCCGGCACGTGCGGCATCGGCCCGATCACGCACTTCGATACCGATGCGTTTGCCGTCAAGGTGGCAGCCGAGGTCAAGGGCTTTGACGGCAACGAGTACTTTGGCAAGCGTGACGCCAAGCATCTCGACCCCTGCGTTCAGTTTGCGATGGCGGCTTCGGACGAAGCCATGCACGATGCGGGCTTTGATGTCGAAGGCGCCATCGATCGCGAGCGCCTGGGCGTCTACGTGGGCTCGGGCGTGGGCGGCATGACGACGCTCGTCGACAACGTCCATACGATTGCCGAACGTGGGCCCCGCCGCGCATCGCCCTATATGATCGCGATGATGATCCCCAACATGGCATCGGGCAATATCGCAATCCGCCACAAGGCAAAGGGCCCGACCCTGCCCGTGGTGACCGCGTGCGCAACCTCGGCCCATGCGGTGGGCGAGGCGTTCCGCGCCATCAAGCACGGCTATGCCGACGCGATCCTCGCGGGCGGCGCCGAGGCTGCAATTATCCCCGATGCCGTTGCGGGCTTTACGTCCTGCCGCGCATTGACCACCAACCCCGATCCCGCGACGGCCTGCCGTCCGTTCGATGCAGACCGCGACGGCTTTGTGATGGGCGAGGGCTCCTGCGTGCTCGTGCTCGAGAGCATGGAACATGCGCAGGCGCGCGGTGCGCACATTTATGCCGAGGTCGTGGGCTACGGCAACACCGATGATGCCTATCACATCACGAGTCCTGATCCCGAGGCTGCCGGCATTGCCCGCGCGATATCGCTGGCGGTGACCGAGGGCGACGTCAAGCCTTCCGAGGGTCTCTACATCAATGCCCACGGCACCTCGACCAAGCTCAACGATTCGTCCGAGACGGCGGGCATTAAGCGTGCGCTCGGCGAGGACGCGGCGCGCGCCGCGCACGTCTCGTCGACTAAGTCGATGACCGGCCACATGATCGGTGCCACGGGCGCCATCGAGGTCATGGCCTGCGCCATGGCGCTCGAGCAGGGCGTGGTGCCGCCGACCATTAACTACCACACGCCCGATCCCGCCTGCGATCTTGACTACACGCCGAATCGCGCGGTTCGCGCCGACCTTACCTGGGCGCTTTCGACCAACCTGGGCTTTGGCGGACACAACGCCGCCATCGCGCTGCGTAAATATACGAGGAGCTAGAGCATGGATTCCAAAAGACTTGCCGAGATAGCCGATGTTATGGAAGACCGTGGCCTCACGCGCGTGCGCGTTGAGGAGCCCGATGGCACCGCGGTCGAACTCGAGCGCGCGAGCGCCGCACAGCCGGTTGCCGTGCCCATGCCTATGCCGAGCGCCATGGCCGCTCAAGTTGCAGCTCCCACAGGCGCGCCTGCCGCACCGGAACCCGCCACGCAGACACCTGCCGCCGCGCCGGAGCCCAAGGGCACCGAGGTGACT
>CAJMAZ010000068.1:0-7230 GCA_905211535.1 uncultured Collinsella sp.
CGTCGAGCACAGGAACGGTCAGGCGCGGCTGCGCCAGCTCATGAAGGGCAGCGCGTAAAAATGCCATGTAACCGGCCACGACAAATACCGCACGCAAAGGCGTCGGCAAGAACCAGCGACGTGCGTAATGGGCACCGACGAGTGTCGCCAGGTCCATAACGAGTCTGTGCTTGCGCGGCTCGAGTTGCATCACGTAGCCCGACTTGGCATCGGCGATAGCTTGAGCATCGAGTGCGCCCAAGGCGTCGAGCACGCTCTCGCGACGTGGCTCGTCGTACTCCAGCGCCATCTGGCCAATACGGCCATACACGCGCACCTTGTGCACGCCATCGATGTCGCCGCCAAGCTTAAGAAGTGCATCGAGATCGCTCTCTGGCACAGGACCCGCCAATTGAAGACGGGTCCTGCCGGGGATCTCGCTGATAATCGCGAATCTCATAGTTTGTGCCTGGGAGCGTTACTCGGCTGTCTCGTCAGCAGCGGCCTCGCTCTGGGTGATGTAGGCAGCCTCGGCAACCATGTCATCGACATTGGCCTTGGCCTGCTCGACCATGTCCTGGTAGCAGTTCTTGATGCGCATACCGCACGCGATGCCCTGCACGCAGGCATTCTTTACCGGAGCGCTGGTGAGCAGCTTGATGCCGGCCGTACCAAGCAGAAAACCGCCACCGACAAGCAGGGTGTTAAACGTCGACTTCTTCATGTTGCTTCTCCCTTTTGCCGCATTGGACGCGGCACAGTGCCTCAGCACTCGAGTAAATAAGTTTGCTCGAGCACACTTTTGGAAAATAGTTTAGTTTATCTAACTATTAAGTTCAACAAAGGTTAACTTTTTGGAAATCTTAAGGGCATGGTTCGTCCGTTATTAGAAATCCGTCCGCCATGATGTAGGCCGCATCCCAAGGGGGATCCGCCCTCGCCCTTGCAAATCGAAGGTGAGTGGTTTTCCACGGCTCCGCAATGTGGCAAGGGACAGTCCCTTTGTCACCCGCACAAAAATGGACGCGCCAACGGCGCGCCCATTCACTCTATTAATATCAGCCCCGCCTGACCCGAACGGCCGAGTCGTTGCAGAACCAGGGAGCCCCGGCAGGGCGGGTGCTTGCTCAAAATGAGTTCCGCACGCAAAGAAGGCCACTTAATGTGGCCTTCGTCTTGCGCAGGACTGTTTGAAATTTTGAGGAAGCACCCGCCCTGACGGGGCTCCCGGGTTCCCGCTTACGAGAGCGACGTTCTCAGCAACTCGTTGAAGAGTTTCGGGTTACCCTTGCCGCGGCTCGCCTTCATGCACTGGCCCACCAAAAAGCCGATGACCTTCTGGTTGCCGTCACGATACTGCTGCGCCTGATCGGCACAGTTTGCCAGCACTTCGTCCACGATCGGCTGCAGCGCGCCGGCATCGCTCACCTGACGCATACCACGCTCGTCGACGATCTTGTTGGGGTCATCGCCGGTCTGAGCCATGGCCTCAAAGACCTCGTGAGCCTGGTTGGAGCTGATGGCATCGGTCGCCAGCAGCTTGGCAAGAGCCGCCACTTGAGCCGGCGCGATACCGGACTCTGTCAGCGAGACGCCCGCACTCTTAAGATAGGCGATCATCTCGTTCACCAGCAGGTTCGCAACCGTCTGGGCCTCCTTACCGGCCATTCCGGCAGCAGCGGCCTCAAAGAAGTCGGCAAACTCGGGGTCGCCGGCAATCTGCTCGGCATCGGCCGCCTTAATGCCAAAGTCGGCCTCAAAACGGACGCGCTTGGCATCGGGCAGCTCGGGGATCTCGCCACGGCAGCGGTCGATGAACTCGTCGTCCAGGTCGAACGGCGCCAGATCGGGGTCGGGGAACAAACGGTAGTCGTCGGCCGTCTCCTTAACGCGCATGACCACGGTGCGCTTGCGGCTGGGCTCCCAGTGGCGGGTCTCCTGATAGATGATGCCGCCCTCCTCGAGCACCTCGGCCTGGCGGCAAATCTCGTAGGCAAGGCCATCATGCAGACTCTTAAACGAGTTGAGGTTCTTGAGCTCGGTCTTGGTGCCCAGCTTGGTCTCGCCGCGGCGCCGCAGCGAAACGTTGCCGTCGCAGCGCATGGAGCCCTTCTCCATGGAGCAGTCCGAAATGCCCAGCGTCACAAAGATACGGCGGAGCTTCTCCATAAACAGGCGCGCTTCCTCGGGCGTACGCAGATCGGGCTCAGTCACGAGCTCAATCAAAGGCGTGCCGCAGCGATTGTAGTCGACGAGCGACTCGGCCGCGGCGGTAATGCGGCCCTCGGCGCCGCCCACGTGGACCATCTTAGCGGCGTCCTCCTCCATGTGGATGCGCAGGATGCGGATGGGCACCGTGTAGGAACCGTCCTCACGACGCTCGGGCATCTGCAGGTTGGACGCGTCATAGCTGGCCAGATGGCCGGCACGCTGATTGCCCTCGCGCATGGTCGACGTCATGGACGTGGACAGGCCTTCGGCGTTGGCCGAAGCGCTCGCCAGAATCTGGGCCTCGGCCTCACCAAACGCGCAGTCGGGGCGCTCGGCGGCGCCACGACCGGTCACGTCCAGGTCCAAGTGGCCGTACATGGCAAAAGCGACCGGACCCTGCGTAGTCTGGAAGTTCTTGGCCATATCGGGATAGAAGTAGTGCTTGCGGTAGAACATCGAGTGGCGCTGGATCTCGCAGTTGGTGGCGAGACCTGCCTTGACGATGCTCTCGATGGCGCGCTTGTTGGGCACCGGTAGGGCACCGGGTAGGCCCAAGCATACCGGGCACACGTTGGCGTTGGGCTCGTCATCGTGGCTGAGCTTGCAGTTGCAGAACATCTTGGTATCGAGTGCGGTGAGCTCGGTATGGATCTCCAGGCCGATCACGGCCTCCCAATCCTGCAGGACCTCGGAAAGCTCCTTCATTACAGCTCGCCTCCCTTCCCGGCAAAATCGGGCGCGACGGAAAGCGCGGGCGCACCCGTGGCGGCATCGGCAAAGCCGCGCTCCAGGGCGCGGGCAAACGTGAGCAGCTGACGGTCCTTAAACGCCGGACCAACCAGCTGGGCAGAAACGGGCAGCTTGCTGTCCTCGCCCAGGCCCAGCGGCACCGAGATGCCACCGTTGCCGCAAATGTTGAGCGAGATGGTGTACAGGTCGGAGAGGTACATCTGCGTGGGGTCGCTGATCTCACCAAACTTAAAGGCCGTGCGAGGCGAGGCGGGCATGAGGATGGTGTCCACCTTGGCATACGCGACATCGTAGTCCTGCGTGATGAGCGTGCGGGCCTTTTGTGCAGCGTAGTAGTACTTGTCGTACACGCCCGAGCTCAGCAGGTAGGCGCCGAGCATCTGACGACGCTTGGCCTCGGCGCCAAAGCCGTGGGCGCGTGAGAGCGAGCTCTGGTCGGACAGGTTGGCGCAGCCCTCCTCCTGATAGCCGTAGCGAATGCCGTCGAAGCGGGCCAGGTTGGAGAACGCCTCGGCAGGGCCGATGACGTAGTAGGCGGCGATAGCGGCATCCAGGTGCGGCAGGTCGACCTCGACCAGCTCGGCGCCCTGGTTCTGCAACTCCTGGGCGGCGCGCTGAACAGCGGCCTTGACCTCGGGCGTCAGGCCCTCGGCCTCCATAAACGCGGGAATGATGCCCACGCGCTTGCCCTCGATGCTGTCGTTGAGATGCTCGGTAAAGTCGACGGCGCAATCCTGGCTGGTGCAGTCGTACGGATCGTGGCCCGAGCCGGTAAGCGCGTTCATGGCCAGCGCGACATCCTCGACCGTGCGGCCAAAGGGGCCCACCTGGTCGAGCGACGAGCCAAAGGCAACCACGCCGTAACGGCTCACGGCGCCATACGTGGGCTTAAAGCCCACCACGCCGCACAGCGACGCCGGCTGGCGAATGGAGCCGCCGGTGTCCGAGCCCAGCGAGAGAGCGACCTCGCCCGCGGCGACGGCGGCAGCAGAGCCGCCCGAGGAGCCGCCAGGCACGCGCTCGGTATCCCAGGGGTTGTTGGTGCGGTGGAACGCCGAGCTCTCGGTGGAACTACCAAAAGCGAACTCGTCCATGTTGGCCTTGCCCATGGGCAGGCAGCCGGCATCGAGCATCCGCTGGACGCAGGTAGCGGTGTAGACGCTCTGGTAGTCCCCGAGCATGCGGGAAGCGCAGGTGGTACGCGTTCCCACAAGGTTCATGTTGTCCTTAATGGCCAGCGGCACGCCCGCGAGCGGGGGCAGCGGCTTGCCTGCGGCACGGTCGGCATCCACGCGCGCGGCAGCCTCGAGCGCCAGCTCGGGCGACACCTGCAGGAATGCCTGGACCCCGCCCTCGCGTGCCTCGATGGCGGCAAGGGAGGCCTGGGCCACCTCGGTAGCAGTAAAGTCGCCGGCGGCAACGCCCGCGGCGATCTGGGCGGCGGTAAGGGAATCGAAGCTTAGCGCCATTACTCGCTCTCCCCCTCTCCCAAAATGGACGGCACGCGGAAATAGCGGTCGCGCGCGCTGCCGGCGTTTTCGAGCGCGACGTCGAGCGGCAGGTCGCGCTCGGGCTCGCGCAGGTCATCGCCCATCACGTTGGACAGGCTTCCGATGGGATGAAACGTGGGCTCCACGTCGGGCAAGTCATATTGCAAGACGGGCTCGAGCATCTGGACGGCATCGTTCATGTAGGACGTCATCTGGGCGAGCTCGTCATCGGTCAGTGCGATCTTTGCGTACTCGGCGATGCCGCGCACGTCTTTCTCACTGAGTGCCATAGGCGCTCCCTTCCGCATAACAGTTAAACCGCTCTAGTATACAGGGCAACGCCGCTTGGAGCAGGCGCTTTACCCAAATGCAGCGAAAACGTAACGAGGGCGGCGGGCTGACAGGCGGCGGGCTGGCGGTTCTGCAGCGAAACCGCACCGTCCATAGCGAAAACCGTCTCGTCCACAACGAGAACCGTACTGCCCACAACGAAAACCGTCGCGCCCACAACGAAAAGCATCACAACATTCGACGCTTTTCGTCAAAATCGCGATTTTCATCGAATGTTGTGATGGTTTGGAAGCCTCCGACCATCACAAAGGTGCCTGTCCCCTTTGTGATGGTTCTGGAGAATGTCCTATGCCGAGGCCTTGGCCTTGCGGCGCTTGCGGATCGCGTGGACCACGATGTCCAGCAGCAACAGCACAATGGCCACGACCACGATGAGCACGGCAAACTCGCGCTTGCCCCAGTGGCGGCCGGCCAGCGACTTTTGCTTGTCGACGTCCTTCTTGTTGTACTTGGTGCGCACGCAATGCACCAGCAGGCGATGGTCGTTCACGCCGTAGGGCGTGCAGGTGACGAGCGTCACTTTGTCGGCGCCCGGCTCGATGGTCAGCGACTCCATCTCCTCGGGCAGTACCACCTCGGAGTCCACCATCTTGTAGGCGAGCGTCTTGTTCATGGTGTGCAGCAGCACCAGGTCGCCGGGCTCCAGCGAGTGGATGTCGTCGAACATGCTCAGGTTGCGCATGCCCGAGTGCGCGGTGAGCACGCAGTGCGTCGAGGTGCCGCCCACCGGCAGGCTCGTGCCCTCCAGGTGGCCGACGCCCGCCATAAGGACTTCTTCGCTCGTGCCGTGGTAGATGGGCATGCTCACGTCGATGGAGGGGATCTCGACCCAGCTCATCATGGGGTCGCGGTCAAAGATGAGCTGCTGGGCGTAGGGTTCGATCTGGTCGGCGGGAAGTTCGGTGGCCTCGCCCGCCAGTTGCTCGTTAAAAGAGCGCGCCTGGAGCAGGATGCGCTCGCGTTCCTCGGCAGACAGCGCGTCCACGGTGCTGGACACCGTGCTGATCTGGTTGAACACGCCCGAGGCCTCGAGCCGGTCCAAGATCCACGGCCAGGTCATAAGGCCCACGCCAATTAGGATGATGACGATGGTGATGAGCCGATCGGCCCAGCGCGGCAACCGCTTGCGACGGCGCTTGGGCTTTGGTTGGGGTTTGGGCTGAGGGCTTGAGCCGCCGTTGTCCGCGGCGTTATTGCTCTTCATATGTTTGGCGCCCTGCACCATCGCCGGTCACTCCTCTACAACTCAAGTTGTCTAAACAAATAATAGCCGATTATCGAGCTACGCGCCGGACAACGCAGCTAGGACCGAAACACCGCCTACGGTCCGAATTCTTGGAGACCTTCTACAGCGCTTCTTGCCATGGATATTCCTTTCCAAACATGCGATCGACTTCGAGCTGAATTCGCTCATCGTCGATTGCCGCCAAAGATAGCGCAAGCGAAATGTCATCGACGCGGGAGGAGTCGGCAAACACGGGCGCATAGCGCCACACTTGGATCATCGCCGTTTCGTTATCCGGCAACTCCCCGTCTGCGACTTCGAGGTCGCTCAGTTGACGCCATGCACTCCTTAAGACAGCCTTTTGTTCCATGCCCGGCGCAGCGAGCATCGAACGCGCAGCGAGCGCCGTCTCCCCGGCGTCAACAAGATAGTCGATCTGCGTCGTCTTCCTTGCAAAAAAGACCTTCGAGACAGGCGAGGAGAGCTCTGCCATGTGCTCGCTGAGTAGAAGATCAGCGGCAACAGGGAACACGACGACACGTCGCTCGCGACGCTCGCGCCTCGCGAGCCCCCTGTCGACAAGCTCGGTTATGGCCTCACTCGCACGGCTTGCCGAGATCCCAAGCGCACGACAAAGGTCATAGGGGCGATATGGCTCCTGGGCTGCTCCCCAGATTGCGGCAGCCTGCGCGTTGGGTGACATCTTGGTCGCGTGATTGCGAAACCGGGCACCGCCCCTCTCCGTGCAGGCTGTGCCCATAAATGGAAGAAAAGCCTGTCTACCTGGGCAGACATAGGGAATCCCTTGTGCAACTAATGCTTTGCGCTGACGTGCATCGGCATCAGGAAACGAAACGACAACAGGAGTCTCCGCACGCAAGGCTAGCTGGCTATAGACTCTCTTGGCCTCGGGAAGCCCGACGCCAGTAGGCAAACTTGCAAGCAAAAACGAAAAACCGTTTGCGTCAACAGCGCGGACCTCAATCGCCCGCAGATGCAGCGGCAAGCGTGCGGATCCAGACCAAGTTTTGGTCTTGGCGGAGAGGCCTAGTGCTTCTTGTAAGTAGATTAGCGCTTCGTTCATTTCCATTGTTTTCGTTTGATTCCAGTTTATATTGGAATTATACATTATTTTCGGAATTAAAGAGATTCCGTTCGTGCCTGAGCCCGGTTGATTTCCGATCTCAGCCGAACACATTGAGCAAATAGGCCGTTCCCGCAGTT
>CAJMAZ010000069.1:0-7113 GCA_905211535.1 uncultured Collinsella sp.
GCCCGCCGCGCAGGCGCCTGCCGCCGCACCGGAGCCCGCCGCGCAGGCGCCTGCCGCCGCACCGGTGCCTAAGGGCACCGAGGTGACCGCTCCCATGGTAGGCGTTTTCTATGCTGCCCCGGCGCCGGGCGACGAACCGTTTGTACACGTGGGCTCCAAGGTCAAAGCCGGCGAGACCCTCTGCATCATCGAGGCCATGAAGGTTCTCAACGAGGTGACGGCAGAGGCGGATGGCGAGGTGCTCGAGATCTGCGTGGCCGACGGCGACCTCGTGGAGTTCGGCAGCTGCCTCATGAGGATCGGATAGGTGATATCCATGAATAAAGAAGAGCTCAAGAAACTGTTGCCGCATCGCGAGCCGATGCTTTTGCTCGACGAAGCCGAGCTGGTGGGCGACGAGGCCCACGGCAAGATCACGATTACGGGCGACGAGTACTTTTTGCAGGGGCATTTTCCGGGAAACCCGGTCGTCCCCGGCGTGATTCAGTGCGAGATGCTCGCCCAGAACTGCTGCGTGCTGCTGATGGGCGATGAGGAGGCGCGCGGCGCGACGCCGTTCTACACGAGTCTGGACAAGGTGCGCTTTAAGCGTCCGGTGCGCCCGGGCGACACGGTGGATCTAGTGTGCTCTATCACGCGTGCGCGCGGGCCGTTCCGCTTTGCGACGGGTACTGCGAGCGTCAACGGTGAGGTTTGCTGTCGCGCCGATATGTCTTTTGCACTCATGCACGAAAGTTAAGGAAGGCTTCATGTTCGACAAAGTGCTCATCGCCAACCGCGGCGAGGTCGCGGTCCGTGTTATCCGCGCGTGCCGCGATATGGGCATCAAGACCGTCGCCGTCTACTCCACGGCCGATGCGGACGCGCTGCACGTGCAGCTTGCCGACGAGGCGTATTGCATCGGCGGCCCGCGTCTTGCCGAGAGCTACCTCAACGACGATGCCGTGCTCACCTGTGCCGTGAAGTCGGGGGCAAAGGCAATTCATCCCGGCTATGGTTTTTTCTCCGAGAAGGCGAGCTTCGTGCGCGACTGCGACAAGTATGGCCTGGCGTTTGTCGGTCCTTCGGCCGAGGTGATTGACAGCATGGGCGACAAGGACGCCGCACGCCGAACGGCTGCCGCGGCGGGCGTGCCCATCGTGCCGGGCTGCGATTTGCTCAAAAGCCCCGAGGAGGCAACGGCCGAGGCCGAGCGCATTGGCTGCCCCGTGCTTATTAAGGCGCGTGCAGGTGGCGGCGGTCGCGGCATTCGCAAGGTCGAGCGCGTGGAAGATGCGGCAAAGGCGTTCATCGAGGCGCGCGCCGAGGGCGAGGCCGTTTTTGGCGACGGCGAGTGCTACATGGAGAAGTTTGTCGCGCCGGCGCACCACGTCGAGGTGCAGATTATGGCCGATAAGCAGGGCCATGTGTTTTCGCTCGGCGAGCGCGAGTGCTCGGTGCAGCGCCGCAACCAAAAGCTGATCGAGGAGAGCCCCGCACCGTGTCTCGACGGACACGACGATATTCGCGCGCGCATGCACAAGGCGGCGCGTGACCTGGCTCGTGCCGTCGGTTACGAAGGAGCCGGTACCATCGAGTTCCTGTATTCGGACGACGGCAATTTCTACTTTATGGAAATGAACACGCGCTTGCAGGTGGAGCATCCGGTTACGGAGTTTGTGACCGATACCGACCTGGTCAAGTGGCAGCTGCGCGTGGCAGCCGGCCAACCTCTGCCCTTTGAGCAGGAGGACATGCCGGTCCGCAACCACGCCATGGAGTGCCGCATCAATGCCGAAACGCCGGACTTTCTGCCGTCATGTGGAACGGTCACCGCGTTGCGCGTGCCGGGTGGTCCGCGCGTACGCTGGGATTCCGCCATGTTTACCGGTGCGAACGTTCCGCCGTACTACGACTCCATGCTCGGCAAGCTCATCGTGTGTGCGCCCACGCGTGACGGCGCCATTCGCAAGATGCGCTCGGCCCTGGGCGAGCTCGTGATTGAGGGCGTGAGCGAAAACAGCGAGCTTCAGCTCGACGTGCTGGCAAACGACGAGTTCTTGTCGGGCATGTATCACACCGATCTGATGGGGCATCTCTATGCTGATGAATAGAAAAGCGAAGACGGTCAACGTCCTCGAGGGACCGATGACCGAGTCGTGCGCCGAGTTTCCTGCGCGCCACGTGTTTATCAAGTGCCCGGAGTGCCGTCGTGTGATCGATGAGGCGCGCCTGCACGACAACCTCGAGGTCTGCCCTCGTTGCGGCAAACACTTTCGCGTGAGCGGTCGCGCGCGCATGCGCATGACGGTCGACGAGGGCACGTTTGAGGAATGGGATGCCAATCTGGCGTCGGAGGACTTCCTCTCGTTTCCCGGCTATGCCGACAAGCTCAAGAGCGTGAGTGAGCGTTCGGGCGAGCGCGATGCCGTTGTGTGCGGCAAGGGTAAAATCTGCGGTTGCGATACGGCGCTCTTCTTTATGGACGCCAACTTTATGATGGGCTCGATGGGCTCGGTGGTGGGCGAGAAGATCTGTCGCACATTTGAGCGTGCGACCGAGCTGGGATTGCCAGTTGTCGGTTTTACCGTTTCGGGCGGTGCACGCATGCAAGAGGGCGTGACATCGCTTATGCAGATGGCCAAGATTTCTGCGGCGGTTAGGCGCCACAGCGAGGCGGGTGGTCTGTATATCACGGTGCTCACCGACCCCACGACCGGAGGCGTAACCGCGAGCTTTGCCATGGAGGGCGACATTATCCTGGCCGAGCCCGATGCCCTGACGGCATTTGCCGGCCCGCGCGTGATCGAGCAGAACATGCACAAGCGCCTGCCCAAGGGATTTCAGCGCTCCGAGTTTTTGCTGGAGCACGGCTTTTGCGATGCTGTTGTTCCGCGTGGCGAGATTGCGCTCACGGTAGGCGAGCTGCTGGCGCTGCACGAAGGGCACGCGCCTGGTCTGGGGGCACCGCATGAGATCGTGCATACGGGTCGCCGCGGTAAAAAGCTGGGACACTTGTTTAAGCGCTCGGCGGCACCAAAAACCGCGCTCGAGATTGTCAAGCAGACCCGCTCGGCAGATCGCGCCACGGCAGGCGAGATGATCTCGCTGGGCTTGGACGGATTCGTAGAGCTGCACGGCGACCGTTACTTTGGCGACGACGCCGCTGTGGTGGCTGGTATTGGTTGGGAAGACGGACGCCCCGTAACGGTCATCGCCATCGAGCGCGGCACCACGACCAAAGAGCGTATGCGCCGCAACTTTGGCATGGCACATCCCGAGGGCTACCGCAAAGCGCGTCGCCTTATGCGCCAGGCCGAGAAGTTTGGTCGACCGGTTCTGTGCCTGGTCGATACTTCGGGTGCGTTTTGCGGCATCGGTGCCGAGGAACGCGGTCAGGGCGAGGCCATCGCCCAGAATCTCATGGAGATGAGCGGCCTTAAGACGCCGATTGTCTCGGTGGTAACAGGCGAGGGCGGCTCTGGTGGCGCGCTGGCGCTGTCCGTGGCCGACCGCATCCTGATGCTCTCGAGCTCGGCCTATTCGGTCGTGAGCCCCGAGGCCTGTGCGTCGATCCTGTGGAAGGATACCGAGCGCGCGAATGAGGCCGCTGAGGCGCTTAAGCTCACGGCCCCCGATCTGCTGGCGCTCGGCATCATCGACGGCATTGTTGATGATAGGGGCCTGTCGCATGAGGAGATCGCCGGTGCCGTCATGTCCTCGGCATTTGATGCCTTCGATACGCTTGGGCGGCTCGACGACGCGACCCTCACAAACCTCCGCTACGAAAAGTACCGCGCAATCGGTCAGTATCGCACGATGTGACAAAGGGACAGTCCGCATGTCACATTGGGAAAGGGTTCCTGTGTCACAAGTTTCTAACACCTCGTTTACAACGACGCTCTCATCAAACGCCATGGCCGTGGTGGACTATCTGTCCAAAAGCATGATGTCGGCGTTGCCGTTTATTGTCTGCGCGGCGTTGTTCCGCACCGTCGCCGTCATTATGGGCGAAGGCATGCTGGGCCTATGGTCTGCCGATTCCGAAATCTATCGCCTGTTCTACAGTTGGCTCTATAACGCCGGTTACTACTTTTTGCCCATTTATCTTGGTTGGGCGGCCGCCCGCCAGCTCGGTTGCTCGGAGCAGCTGGGCATGATGCTAGGCGGCGTATTGATAGCGCCCGATCTGCTTAAGCTCGTCGATGCCGCATCGACGGCGGGGGCATCGATGACTTCCGTGTATGGTCTGCTTCCCGCGCCGGTCAACGATTACACGACGACTGTTATTCCGGTTCTCATCTCGGTGCCCGTGCTATGGCGAGTGGAGTGTTTCTTTCATCGAGTTATCCCTAAGGCCGTGGCGTTTTCGTTCGTTCCGTTTGCGACCATGCTCGTCATGGTTCCGGTTTCGCTGTGTATTACAGCGCCGGCGGGCAGCTATCTGGGCATGCTGTTGGGCCAGCTTATGTTTATGCTTGGCAATTCCGGTGGCATTGTGTCTCTGCTCACGCTCATGGGGCTTGCCGCGGGTTGGGAGTTCCTTAAGATCGCGGGTGTCAGCAACGTTGTCCTATCGCTTGCGTACGCGCAGTTTATGAGTGTGGGAACGGATTCGTGCATTCTGATCGCCGCGACGATGGCAACGTTTGCCGTTTGGGGCATGCCCTTTGGCGCGTCGCTCCGTGTTGCAGATAAGAACGAGAAGGCGCTCATGTTGGGCTACTCGATCTCGGGCGTTCTTGGGGGCGTAAGCGAGCCGGCACTGTACGGCTGCGGCTTTAAATACGGCAGGTGCCTCACATGCATGGCCATTGGCGGCGCCGTTGGAGGACTTGTTGCGGCCGTGGGCCACGTTACGGCCTATACCATCGGAATGACGAATGTCCTCATGGTCATTGGCTTTGCCACGGGCGGCATCTCGAATCTGCTGTGGTGCTGTTTTGCTGGCGGTGTGGCCTTTGCGGTGTCTGCGGCGCTGAGCTACTGCTTTGGTGTGGTGCCGACGAAGGAGCAGGCGACGGAGGACGGAGCCGATTTGCCAGAAACAGTGGCGAGCGCTGCTGAAGTAAGCGCATAAACCTGTGCGACAAAAGGACGATTCCTTTGTCATGCTTCAGGGCCGCGGCTCGTGTGGGTCGCGGCCTTTTTGTATCTGGAGGACAAAGTGGCTACACTACAATCCGTTTGAGCAATAGATGTATATAGGTAGTACCGTGGGGGCTGATGAAGATGGTCGAGTGGATCGTTCGTCGTGCGCAGGGCGACCGTGCGCGCGTGGGCACGTTGACGGGCGTGGTGTGTATTCTCGCCAATGTTGCGCTTTGTGCTGCGAAGGGCGCAATTGGTGTGGTTTCGGGATCGGTTTCGATTGTGGCGGATGCCATGAACAACCTGTCCGATGCAAGCTCAAACATTGTGAGCGTGCTGGGCTTTAAGTTGGCGAGCAAGCCGGCCGACCCCGAGCATCCTTACGGCCACGGTCGCTACGAGTACCTCTCGGGTCTTGTCGTGGCGGCGCTCGTGCTGCTGATTGGCGTTGAGCTGGTGAAGTCCTCGTTTGAGCGCATCATCCACCCCGAACCTGTCGAGTTCTCGCTTGCCCTGGTGGCAGTCCTGGCGCTTTCGATGGTCGTAAAGCTCTGGATGGCGGCCCTCAACCAAAAGCTCGGCGATCGCATTGAGTCCGAGACGCTGCATGCGACCGCGCAGGATTCCAAGAACGATGTCCTTGCCACAGGCGCCGTGCTGGCGTGCGCGATTGTTTCCCAGGTGACGCATATCAATCTTGATGCATGGGTCGGCCTTGCCGTTGGCGCCTATATTGGCTGGAGTGGTTTTGAACTCATCCAGGATACGGTGAGCCCGCTTTTGGGCCAGACGCCCGATCCTAAGCTGGTCAAGCACATTCGAGACAAGATCATGAGCTACCCCGGCGTTCTGGGCGTTCACGATCTGATGGTTCACGACTACGGTCCGGGCAGAAAGTTCGCAAGCGCTCACGCCGAGATGGCAGCCGAGGCCAGCCCGCTGAAAAGTCATGACACGCTCGACAATATTGAGCAGGCGTTTAGGAACGAAGACGGCATGATTGTCACGCTCCATTACGACCCCATCGTGACCGACGATCCCAAGGTGGCGAGCATGCGTTTACGCATTAACGCCATGGCTCAACAGATCGATAGTCGCCTCTCGATTCATGACCTGCGCTGCGTGCCGGGTCCTACGCACACCAACGTGATCTTTGACTGCGTGCGACCCTCGGATCTGCAGATGAGTGCCGAAGACGTAAAGCACGCGCTGGCACAACGGGTCGAATCGGAATATCCCAAGTCGATTGCCAAGATTACGATCGACGAAGACTACGTAGGCCATACCCACGAGTAGGGCTGCGCCGGTAAAGCTAGGTATACAGAAGGGGAGAGCATGAAGCGCCTATATCTACTTCGTCATGGCCAGACGGAATTCAACGTCAAGAAGCTCGTCCAGGGTCGCTGCGATTCACCGCTCACCAATTTGGGTCGTCAGCAGGCACAGACAGCAGCCGCATGGCTCAAGGCCCACGGCGTCACCCCCGGCAAAGTGGTCTCATCACCCTTAGGCCGAGCCATGGACACGGCAAGTCTCGTCGCATGCGAGCTTCTCGGCCCGGACGCAGCAGTCGAGCCCTGCGAAGGCATCATCGAGCGCTGCTACGGCACCTTCGAAGAAGGCCCCCACGACGCGCTGCCCACCGACGTCTGGGATCCGGGCGAGGACTTAATCCCATTCGGAGGAGAAGGAAGCCGCGCGCTGCGAGAACGCATGGTAGGCACCCTCACCAATCTCATAGGCTCCGAGGGCATCGAAACCCTCCTAGCAGTAAGCCACGGCAGCGCCAGCCGCCAATTCATCAAGGCTGCAGCCCCAGAGGGCTTCGAGCTCCCAACAAAACTCCCCAACTGCGCCATCATGATCTTCGATTTCGATGAGGCAAAGCCACAAGCAGAAGGCGAGCCTCATCAATGTAAGTTCACCCTCCAGCAAATAGTGGACCCCCAACAAAGTAATTAGCTGAGCGAGCAGAGTTAAGCAGACATCAACGTGTCGTCTCCCGAGCTTGGCAGAGGGGCGGCGAAATATATTAAGTTTGTC
>CAJMAZ010000070.1:0-7088 GCA_905211535.1 uncultured Collinsella sp.
GAGCCGTACGCTTGAACTGAGAAGGGGGAGGCCTCGCGGCCCCCCCCCTTTTTTTGCGTTTACGGGCTTTTGTCTCACATAGTAGCTGTGTTTTATAACCCTCGTTTGTCGCATCTTCTGTGAACGGGCTACAATAACTTAGTCTGTGCGATATGGAGGTGAACATGGCTGAAGCCGGTATCGGCGTTGATATCGTCGAGATTTCCCGTATGAAATCAATTCTTGAAAAGACGCCGTCGTTTGCTCGGCGTGTGTTTACCGAAGAAGAGCGTGCGTATTGCGATGCATCATCGCGTCCCGCTGCTCACTATGCCAGCCGCTTTGCTTCGCGCGAGGCGGTACTTAAAGCTCTCGGCACGGGTTTTAGTCAAGGCGTTGGTCGCAAGGATGTTTCGGTTACGCGTGATAAACTCGGCAAACCGAAGGCGCTGCTTTCGGGCCGTGCTCTCGAGATCGCTCAAGAGCTGGGTGTTGTTGAGGTCGCTCTTTCCATTACGCTTACAGGAGACTTAGCCGTTGCGAATGCCATCGCGATTACCGAAGATGCTCGGCCTAAGCCAAAAGAGGAAAAGGTGAGTACCAAGAAACGCGTAGCGCAGACATTTAAAGAGGCTCGCTCTGTTTTAGATGAGCTTGAGCAGCTGCAGAATTCAGCATTGACGGAGCACCTGGGCGATGCTTCGCAAGATACGCTAGGAGCATAGATGAAACCGGTTTTGAGTACCGAAGAAGTCGTTCGTCTCGAGGATATCATCGAACGCGAAGGGACTTCGAAGGCCGAGCTTATGGAGCTAGCGGGTGAGTTTGCTGCCAACGAGGTCTTGAAGCTCAATCCCGATCGGGTTCTCGTTCTGGTCGGTTTTGGTAATAATGGCGGCGACGGTTGGGTTGCCGCCGATATTCTGAGCCATAAGGGTGTGGACGTCGATATCGTTTCTCCGGTTGAGCCGGATGAGATTCCTGCTGCTCTGGCACGTCATGTTGCTCGTCGTACTGCCGGCCGCGATGTGCACGTTTGCGTCGGCCCCTCGCGTGACGAACTCGAGGTTTTGATCGATAAGGCCGATGTTGTTGTCGATGCCATTTTTGGTACCGGTTTCCACGGGAATCTGCGTGCGCCGTTCTCCATCTGGATTCCTACGGTCAATGAATGCGCCGATTGTGTCGTATCCATTGATGTTCCCTCGGGCCTGAATGCCGAGACGGGCGTTGTCGATGACGACTGCATTCGTGCCGAGCATACGGTGACGATGATTGCGCCCAAGATTGGTCTGTATAGCGCTGATGGCCCTGAGTATGCTGGCGATTTGATCTGCGGCAATCTTTACGACCGTCTTGACGAGGTCATCGATGATGTCGACCACGCCGCCGAGATTGTCGAGCCCGGTGACTTAGTTGATTACTTTGCCCCACTACCTACGAATATCGATAAGTATTCCCGTGGTTCTGTGCTTATTGTCGCCGGATCTGCGCAATATCCTGGTGCTGCCATTATGGCGGCCAAGTCTGCAGCTCGCGCGGGTGCTGGTTACGTGGCAGTCGCGGCTCCTGACGCCTGCGCCAATCTTATTCGCATGGCACTTCCTTCGATTCCCGTCTTTGCTATTCCGTCTGATTCCCGCGGCTCCTTTGGCGCCGCCGCGCGCATGACTGTGTGCGAGATTGCAAAGAAGTACAGCTGCGTACTGTGCGGTCCCGGTATGACGACATCTGCCGGCGCTATGCAGGTGGTTTCGGGCTTGCTCGAGCTTGATGTGCCGCTTATTTTGGACGCCGATGCACTCAACTGCCTTGCTAAGATTGCCATTGACGGTATTGATAGTAATCCCGAGATGTATCGTCGCGAGCAGCCGTTGGTTATGACGCCGCACTATCGTGAGCTTTCGCGTCTGGTTGCCGGTGACGAGGTGAACGACCTTGGTACCGCGATTGCGGCCGCGCAGAAGGTTGTCTGGGCTGCAGGCTCCGACAATCTGGTGGTCATTGCCAAGGGGCCGACGACGGCTATCTGTGGCGTTGAGCGTGTGCTGCTGCCGCTCTCGGGTCCGGCTTCTCTGGCAACTGCCGGTTCGGGTGATGTTCTCGCGGGTATTTTGGCCGGCACGCTTGCCACCATGCGCGACGAGATGGATCGTTGGGAGTTGCTGTATTCGTACGCCGTCGCACTTCACAGCTACGCCGGTTTTGCCGCGGCGACGGAGTATGGTGAGAAGAGTGTTATCGCTACCGATCTTATCGACTTGATCGGTCCTGCCATGGAGCTGGCGGCAAAGGATGCGCTCGAAGATCTGGGAATCATGGACGAAGGGTCGGATGACTAATCATGAATAAAGCCGATTTGACGCGCTGGTCCTGGGTCGAGATCGACCGCGGGGCGCTCCGTCGCAACACGAGGGCCTATAAGAACTTGCTGAATCCACGTCAGCGCCTGTGCTGCGTGGTCAAGGCCGATGCTTATGGCCATGGAGCTGTTGAGTGCGCCAAGATCATGTATTCGGCCGGTGCCGACATGTTTGCCGTGGCGACGGTTAACGAGGGCGTTGAGCTCCGACAGGGCGGGATTACGAAACCAATCCTCATCCTAAGCGAGCCGCCTATCGAGGCCATTCCGACGTTGCTCGAGTTTGATATCATGCCCTCGGTCTATACGTCTGACTTTGCTCTTGCGTATGGCGAATGTGCCGTCGCGGCGGGCAAAGTGGGCAAGTATCATCTCGCCATCGAGACGGGCATGAATCGTATCGGCGTTCACTACACGCAGGTGCTCGACTTTGTCCGCGGTATAAATTTCCATCGCGGTATTCAGTGCGACGGCGTATTTACGCACTTCGCCACGGCCGATGAACCTTCGGGCTGGGACTACAAGCTGCAGTGTCAGCGCTTTACCGAGGCCGTTCAGGCCATTAAGGATGCGGGTTTTGAGTGCGGTATCGTGCACTGCGCCAACACGCCGTCCTCGATGCTCGACCCCTCGATGCATTTTGATATGATCCGCGCCGGCGTTGGCTTGTATGGCATGCAGCCGTGCGAGCTGAGTGGCCGCGTGATGCAGCTTGATCCCGTTATGAGCGTCCATGCGCGTGTGACGCGCGTGGCACACCCTGCGATGGGTGAGGGCGTGGGCTACGGTTTTACCTACCGCGTACCGCGTACGCGCGTTCAGATCTGCACGCTGCCGATCGGTTATGCCGATGGCCTATCGCGTACGCTTTCCAATCGTATGGATGTGCTGTATCGCGGCGAGCGCGTGCATCAGGTTGGCAATATCTGCATGGACCAGTTTATGGTCGCCATTCAGTCCAACCCGGCACACGAGATTCCCGAGGCCGAGTATGGTGACGAGATGATCATTGTCGGCCGCGATGGCGATGCCGAGATCACTATGGACGAGATGGCCCGACTGCGCGGAACGATTAACTACGAGGTCGCCTGCGGCTTTGGCATGCGTCTCGACAAGGTCTACGTGTAGGAGCCGCTATGGGCGTCATGCACATCCCCGGCCATACCCATCAGGCACCACGTGAGGTCGCACTTGAGGAAATTGAGGCCGTTCTGGGCGATTGTCACCTCTGCCAGCTCTACCAGTCGCGTCACAATATCGTGTTTGGCGTGGGAAACCCCCGCGCTCGCGTGATGTTTATCGGTGAGGCGCCGGGCCGCAATGAGGATTTGCAGGGCGAGCCCTTTGTGGGGGCGGCAGGCGAGGACCTCAACGGCATTTTGTCGCTGGCGGGGCTCAAACGCGAAGACGTCTACATTGCCAACGTGCTTAAGTGCCGCCCGCCGGGAAACCGCAATCCGCGTCCCGAGGAAGTGCTGGCTTGCTCGCCGTTTTTGCGTGAGCAGATTCGAAGCATCTGGCCCGGTATTATCGTGACGCTCGGCAACCCCGCGACGCACTTTGTGCTTAAGACTGAGATTGGCATTACTAAGCTGCGCGGCAGGTTTCACCAGATGGGGCATTTTGTAGTAATGCCCACGTTCCATCCGGCAGCAGCGCTACGCAATCCGGCGTGGCAGGAGCTGCTGGAGGAAGACTTTAAGATGCTGGGCGATTATCTGGAGCGACATCCCGCACCAGAGGACGCCTCGGAATAATAAGGAGCATATATGTCCCTGGAGCGCCTGGGGGTAGGTACTTACAAAACGACTTGCGCTGCCGATACGGAGTACTTTGGCGAGCTAATTGCACCGTGCCTTGAGGACGGAGATGTGCTCATCCTGACCGGTGGCCTGGGAGTGGGCAAAACTCACTTTACCAAGGGCGTCTCGCGCGGGCTGGGCGATGGGCATATGGTTACGAGTCCTACGTTTGCGCTCATGGCCGTTCACGATCAAGGTCGTATTCCGCTGTTTCACTTTGATCTATACCGCCTGGAGCATGCCTACGAGCTCGAGGATACGGGCATTTTCGATGTGCTGGGCTATGAGGGTGCTTGTCTGCTGGAATGGGGCGAACAATTCCAGGACGAGCTGACGGATGAGTATCTTTCGGTGACGCTCAAGCGTGATGAGGGCGACAGCGATGTGCGAACGATAACGCTTGAGGCGCACGGTGACCGCGCAATGGAGCTTTCCCATTTGATTGATAAGGCTGTACAAGATGAGCTTGCATAACGACAACGCGCTGGTGGTGGCGCTCGATACCTCGACCGACATGCTTGCCTGCGCGGCAAGCTGGATTGATGGGCAGACGGGCGAGACGAAGCTCGTGAGTGGCGACCACATGTGTCGCCGTCACGCCAACGTTGAGCTCGTGAATACCGTTGATGGCGTGCTGGCTCAAGCCGGTCTGGATCGCAGCGATGTTGGTTGCTATGTGGTCGGCCGCGGCCCGGGGTCCTTTACGGGTGTGCGCATCGGCATCTCCACTGCCAAGGGCCTCGCGCGTGGTGCCAATGTTCCGCTGCTGGGCGTGTCGACGCTCGACGCTTGCGCTTGGACGGCGTGGAAGGCTGGAGTGCGCGGCAAGCTTGGTATCTTGGCCGATGCTATGCGCGGTGAGGTATATCCGGCGCTGTATATGCTGGTCGATGAGGGTCCCGAGCGTCTGTTTGAGCGCGAGCACGTGGTCAAGGCCGCCGTGGCGCTTGATGAGTGGCGCCAGGCCGCGGACTGGGATCAGGTTCAGCTGACTGGTGACGGTCTCGTGCGTTATGACAAGCTGCTGAGTGAGGACGAGACGGCGCGCTGCGTGGAGCGAGACCTGTGGTGGCCCTCGGGCGAGGGCTTGCTGCTCGCGCACGCCGCAGGCGACGGCGATCCGGCTCGCGTCTTGCCGATCTATACGCGCCTTTCGGACGCCGAGGAAAACGAGCGCAAGCGTCTGGGCCTTGCCGAGAGCGCGCAGAGTGAGGTGACAGGTGTTGCCGACGAGCTCGCCGGACGTCATCTGCAATTCCGCCCCATGGGCGCGGCGGATGCCGAGGGTGCGAGCGCGTTGGAGACCGCCTGCTTTGAAGGCGCCGGACACGAGGCGTGGACGCCGGGCATGTTCCTGTCCGAGCTGGGCGAGGACGTTGCCGCTCCGCGTAGCTGGTGGGTGGCGCACGACGACGGTCAGCTACTGGGCCTTGCCGGCGGTATGGTCGTCGACGGGGACGTGCAGATTATGGACGTTGCCGTCGATCCGACTCATCGCCGCGAGGGCATTGCTCGCAAGCTGCTGTCGCACGTGAGCTATGACGCGCAGATGCTCGGCTGCACTACGGCTTCGCTTGAGGTTGAGGACGGCAACGAGGGCGCAATTGCACTCTATACCGCCCTGGGCTTTACCGAGGCGGGTCGTCGCCGTGGCTACTACGGTGCCGGCAAGGATGCCATCGTCATGACGGCGCCGCTGCCCCTGGTGCTTCCTCTCGACAATGCCTCGCCCGAGCCAACTGCTGCCGAACAGCGCGTATGGCCGCTGCCCGCGCCCAAGCGCTCTGCCGAGGAACGTGTCGAGATTGAGCGTCGCCGCCTAGTACTCGCTATCGAGAGCTCCTGCGACGAGACGGCGGTGGCGATTATCGATGCGGATGGCAATATGCTGGCCAACCAGGTGTCGACGCAGATTGATTTTCATGCTCGCTTTGGCGGCGTGGTGCCCGAAATCGCCTCGCGCAAGCACGTTGAGGTCATCGTGAGCGTCGTGGACGCGGCACTCGAGGACGCCGCAGCGTCGCTGGGCCTTACGGGCGGAGCCATTGCGCCAAGTGAGCTTGCCGCCGTGGGTGTGACGCAGGGTCCGGGCTTGGTGGGCGCGCTCGTGGTTGGCGTCGCCTTCGCCAAGGGCTTTGCCTACGCTGCCGGCAAACCGCTTGTGTGCGTCAATCATCTGGAGGGCCACCTGTTTGCCAACCTGTTGGCGCAGCCCGACCTCAAGCCTCCGTTTATCTTTACGCTTGTTTCGGGCGGGCACACCATGCTCGTGCACGTAAAGGCATGGGGCGACTACGAGGTGCTTGGCGAGACGCTTGACGACGCCGTGGGCGAAGCCTTCGACAAGGTGGCAAAGGCATTGGGCCTGGGCTATCCCGGCGGCCCCATCATCTCCAAGCTTGCCGAGACGGGCAACCCCAAGGCGATCGATTTTCCCCGCGCGCTTAACAGCAGGGGAGACTACCGCTTTTCGCTTTCGGGCCTCAAGACGGCGGTGACGCTCTACATCGAGCAGGAGACCAAGGCCGGGCGTACGATTCACCTGCCCGACCTAGCGGCCTCGTTTGAGGCGGCGGTCTTTGACGTGCAGTACAAGAAGGCCAAAAACGCCCTGCATGCCACTGGGTGCAAGGAGTATTGCATCGGCGGCGGTGTCTCGGCCAATCCGCATCTGCGCGAGATGATGATCAAGAAGCTCGGGCGTCAGGGGATCCGCGTGACGGTGCCGCCCTTGTCTGCCTGCACCGATAACGCCGCCATGATCGCGGAGGTCGCTCGCCGTAAATTCGACCGAGGTGAAATCTCGCCGTTCGACGTCGACGCCGATCCAAACATGACGCTGTAGTCGTGCTTGTGCGGTCCCCGACCGGAGGGGCCGGATATAAGGTTTCCTGCTCTACAGTCCTGCGCAAGACGAAGGCCACATTAAGTGGCCTTCTTTGCGT
>CAJMAZ010000071.1:0-6319 GCA_905211535.1 uncultured Collinsella sp.
CGGGGTTGTTGCCGAGGGCGTTGCCGCCGAGGGCGACGACAATACGATCGGGCTTGCCAAGAGGCTTAGACATTGCTGGAATCCTTTCTGTAAAAGGCCTACAACCCATTAATAACCCGCGTCCGTGCGATACGCGAGTTTATTAAGGTTTATATTCTCTTTATCGCTCATTTTATTCATTTTGAAAATAGCGGAACGGTGAACGGTCGTTTTTATCCGCTCAGCGTACAGAACCCCAGCTCAGACATATCTACGCCATTTACGTGCGACTTTATTTAAATGCAGCGAGGATTATGCCAGATTATGCAAACTACATCTCTGCTAAACACAAAACGGACAGCACAATATCTTACTCGCACTATACGAGATTCTATGCACTAATAAGTCGAGTATGCACCCCTGCAAAAACAAGGGGCTTTTCATCCAGCAAAAGGAATAAAGAAGAGCTCCGAAAAGGCGGCAACAGCCAAGTCCCCCATCCATCCCCAAAGTGGCGCGAGGTTTCGCGGCAAAGCCGCGAAACAGCGAAGGGAACGGAATACCCGACCAACTACGTCCTTCATCCGCCCACACAATCCGAGGACGTAGTCGTAGCAGGATCTGAGGGCTGACCTTCGCGGACACTCCGCAGGACGAAAGAACCCCCGCCGCACGTAGTGCGCAGCGGGGGTTCTTTCATGTCCGAGGACGTCCGCGAAGGTCAGCCCTCAGATCCTGCGGTGAGAGACCTAGGCCTCGTTGTACACCGTCTTGAGCTTCAGCAGGTGAGCATAGCGGTCCATGGCGGCCTGCTCGTTCTCCTTGAAGAGCTCCTCGGCGCGCTCGGGGAAGGAACGCGTCAGCGAAGCGTAACGGGCCTCGTTCATCAGGAACTCCTGATAACCGCCCGCGGGCTCCTTGGAATCGAGCGAGAACTTCTTGCCGGCAGCAGCCTCGGGGTTGAAGCGGAAGAGGTTCCAATAACCGCACTCGACAGCCTTCTTCATCTCGGCCTGGCAGTTCTGCATGCCGCCCTTCTTGATGGAGTGCATCTCGCAGGGGCTGTAGCCGATGATGAGGGACGGGCCGTCGTAGGCCTCGGCCTCGTGGATGGCCTTGAGGGTCTGAGCCGGGTTGGCGCCCATGGCGACCTGCGCCACGTAGACGTAGCCGTAGCTCATGGCAATCTCGGCCAGGGACTTCTTCTTGGTCACCTTACCGGCAGCGGCGAACTGAGCGACCTGGCCCAGGTTCGAAGCCTTGGAAGCCTGACCACCGGTGTTGGAGTAAACCTCGGTGTCGAAGACGAAGACGTTGACGTTGTGACCGGAAGCCAGGACGTGGTCCAGGCCACCGAAGCCGATGTCGTAGGCCCAACCGTCGCCGCCGAAGATCCAGAAGGACTTCTTGGTGAGGTAAGCCTTGTCGGCGAGGATCGCCTTGGAAGCGTCGCAGCCGCACTTCTCGAGCTCGGCAATGTAGGCAGCGGCAGCGGTCTTGGAGGCCTCGGCGTCGTTGACGGAGTCGATCCAAGCCTGGCCGGCAGCCTTGAGCTCATCGGACGGACCATCGGCAGCGATGATGTCCTGGGTAGCGGCGATCAGCTTGTGCTGAACGGCCTCATAGCCAACGGCCATGCCCAGACCGTGCTCGGCATTGTCCTCGAACAGGGAGTTGTTCCACGCCGGGCCGTGACCGTCCTTGTCCTTGCAGTAAGGAGCGGTGGCAGCGGGGTTGCCCCAAATGGAGGAGCAGCCGGTGGCGTTGGAGATGAACATGCGGTCGCCGGCGACCTGGGTCACCAGACGTGCATAGGCGGTCTCGGCGCAGCCGGCGCAGGAGCCGGAGAACTCCAGGTAGGGCTGCTTAAACTGGCTGCCCTTGACGTTGGCCGCGATGAGCTCCTTCTTCTCGGAGACGTTCTCGACCATATAGTCCCAAACGGGCTGCTGATCCATCTCCTGCTCGGTGGGAACCATCTCGAGGGCGCCCTTGGGGCAGACCTTGACGCAGTTGGTGCAGCCCATGCAGTCGAGCGGGGACACGGCCATGGTGAACTTCATGCCCTTGGCCTTGGGACCCATGGCGTCGAGCGTGCGAGTAGCCTCGGGCGCGGCGGCAGCCTCGTCCTCGGTCATCGCGAACGGACGGATGGTGGCATGCGGGCACACATAGGCGCACTGGTTGCACTGGATGCACTTGGTCTCGTCCCAGTGAGGAACGACCACGGCGACGCCGCGCTTCTCGTATGCGGAGGCACCCAGCTCAAACTGGCCGTCGGCGCAATCGACAAAGGCGGAAACGGGCAGGCTGTCGCCATCCATGCGATCGATGGGCTCGAGCAGGTTCTTGACCTGCTGGGCGATAGCGGACTTGGTCTCCTCGGAGAGCTCGACGGGAGCGGCATCCTCGGCAGTTGCCCAGTCGGCCGGAACCTCGAACTTGCGGAAGGCGGTAGCGCCGGCATCGATGGCCTTGTGGTTGGCGTCGACGATGGCCTGGCCCTTCTTCATGTAGGACTTGGTAGCCGCGTCCTTCATGTACTGCAGGGCGTCCTCGGCGGGCAGGACCTTGGCCAGCGCGAAGAAGGCGGACTGGAGCACCGTGTTGGTGCGCTTGCCCATGCCGACCTTGGCAGCCAGATCGATAGCGTCGATCAGGTAGACGTTGACGTTGTTGTTCGCGATGTAGCGCTTGGCCACGGCGGGCATGTGCTCGGCGAACTCCTCATCGCTCCACTGGCAGTTGACCAGGAAGGTGCCGCCCGGCTTGACGTCGCGGACCATCTTGAAGCCCTTGACGATGTAGCTGGGGTTGTGGCAGGCGACAAAGTCGGCCTTGGTCACGTAGTACGGCGAGCGGATCGGAGAATCACCAAAGCGCAGGTGCGAGACGGTGACGCCGCCGGTCTTCTTGGAGTCGTACTGGAAGTAGGCCTGAACGTACTTGTCGGTGTGGTCGCCGATGATCTTGATCGAGTTCTTGTTGGCGCCGACGGTACCGTCGCCACCCAGACCCCAGAACTTGCACTCGATGGTGCCGGGGGCTGCGGTGTTGGGCGCATCCTCGGCCTCGGGCAGGCTCAGGTTGGTCACGTCATCGACAATGCCGATGGTGAACTCGCGCTTGGGCTCGTCCTTCTTAAGCTCCTCGAAGACAGCAAACGCGGACGCGGGAGGCGTGTCCTTGCTGCCCAGGCCGTAACGGCCGCCGACGACCTTGATGCCCGTCTTGCCGGCCTCGTAGAGAGCGGAGACGACGTCCTGGTAGAGCGGCTCGCCGATGGAACCCGGCTCCTTGGTGCGGTCCATGACGGCGATCTTTTTGACGGTCTCGGGGAGAACGTCGACAAAGTGCTTGATGGAGAACGGACGGAACAGGCGAACCTTGACCAGGCCGACCTTCTCGCCGTGAGCGTTGAGGTAGTCGATGACTTCCTCGAGCACGTCGCAGAAGGAGCCCATGCACACGACGACACGATCGGCATCGGGAGCGCCGTAGTAGTTGAACAGGCCGTAATCGGTGCCGAGCTTTTCGTTGATCTTCTTCATGTAGCCCTCGACGACGGCGGGAAGCTCGTCGTAGACCTTGTTGCAGGCCTCGCGGTTCTGGAAGAAGATGTCGCCGTTCTCGTGGCTGCCGCGGGTATGCGGGTGCTCAGGGTTGAGCGCGTGATCGCGGAAAGCCTGGACGGCGTCCATGTCGCACATCTCGGCCAGATCCTTGTAGTCCCACATGGCGACCTTCTGGATCTCGTGGCTGGTGCGGAAGCCGTCGAAGAAGTTAAGGAACGGGGTCTTGCCCTCGATGGCGGCAAGGTGAGCCACCGGCGAAAGGTCCATGACCTCCTGGACGTTGCCCTCGGCAAGCATGGCGAAACCGGTCTGGCGGCAGGCCATGACGTCGGAATGATCGCCAAAGATGTTCAGGGCGTGGGAAGCGACGCAACGCGCGGAGACGTGGAAGACGCCCGGGAGCTGCTCGCCCGCGATTTTGTACATGTTCGGGATCATCAGGAGCAGGCCCTGAGAAGCCGTGTAGGTGGTGGTCAGAGCACCGGCGCCCAGCGAACCGTGAACGGTACCGGCTGCACCTGCCTCGGACTCCATCTCGACGACCTTGACCGGGGTGCCGAAGATGTTCTTGCGACCCTGGGCCGCCCACTGGTCGACATGGTCGGCCATCGGGCTGGACGGCGTAATGGGATAAATTCCCGCTACCTCGGTGTACGCATACGAAACATATGCGGCCGCCTCGTTGCCGTCCATAGACTTAAACTTACGCGCCATATACCCCTCTCCTCTCATATAGGTATACAGGCCCCGGCGATTGCCGGGATGTTGGCGTGATGGGATTTTCGCTGTTGCTTCCAATCATCTGGCAGGCAGACTGAGCAGCAGGCACATGGCGTGGAGAGAAGGCATGCCAAGGCGAGGAGGGCTGCACGCGCTCCACAGGCCCAGCTACCCGTCTTGCACATGACCGAGCGCCGCAAAGGCCGCATGCCGGATGCTCCCGGGCACGCCCCGGCGATGGGAAGCGCCCGCAACGGAAATCCGCATGCGGGTTTATTGTACCCCGCCGTTAAGTGTAATTTCGACAAATATAGGCGGGCGGTAAAGGTTTACCTCGGGTGACCGCCAAAGGCCAGAATGGTCCCTCCATCCCCGGACGACTGGCTCTGACGCGCCAAGGAGTGTCCCCAAGTACCGGCAGGAAAGGAACGTCCCTAACTGCCGGCTAGAGGGCGCCGAGCAGGATGGCGTAGGTGGTGGATTCGCCGAGTTTGAGCTCGTCGCCGGGGTTGAGCTGGGCGGAGCGGCCGGGCTCTACTTGAATACACACACTCGTGACCCCGTTTACCACCACGGTGCCGTTAGTGGACGACAGGTCCTCGACAAACCATGCGCCAGACTCGTCGCACCAGATATGGGCATGGCGGGCCGAGACGTCGTCGGTGATGCCGCCCTCCCCCGTTGCCAGCGCGCCGATCTCAACGCCTTCCTCACTCGGCTGAATCCAGCGCGGGACGCTCACCACGTAGCCGTTTTGCACGCACAGCAGTCCCAGCGGATGCGCCGGCGCGACCTCGTGCTCGCCCGCGACCGAAGATGTGCTCAGCGAGCGCGGCGTCGACGTGTCGCCGCCACGGGTCGCATGAGCGCGGCGGCTCGCCCGACTTGGAACTAAGGCGGGCGTGAGAGCAAACGGCATAGGGAACGAATCTTGCGGATGTACTCCTCGACGTCAGGCAGGTAAGCCCCACGAAGTCACCGGGGAGGCCCAAGCGGCCCGGCACCACTTCCAGATTCTGACCAGGGCGAGTCGTTCGCCGGTGGCTGAAGGCTCGCTCCCACCCAAAAGGGGAGATTCGCGTTGTTCCCCAATCGCTCTCGCATCTTTCATTTTGCTCGAGGTGGGCTATAAAAACTTTCCTGGTGAAAGGCGGCGATTGGTTTCCTTTCTTTCTAGAGGAGCGCGCCTGTAATCTGTTTTCATCCTAAATCAAGTTAAGATCGGACCTTCCAGAGGCAAGTCGACTCAAACTGCGAGGCTCCATGTTGGAATAAAGAGCGCTGTCGAAGTGCCAACAACACAAAGCCTGCCAGTCTCAAATAGAACCTTTTGGGAGTCCGATTGGGCCGCACACCGAATCCCCGCTGGTGGTTTTTTATAGCTGCGCAACAATAAACAAGGTTAGTGCCAGTCCAGCATGAAATTGAGGAACGTATGCATTTTTTCTCAGTAAGTGATCGTCGTTACTGCTTCGATGAGGTCACTCGCAATTGCTTTCAGGTTGACCAAGCATCAGAAGATGCGCTTCGCATATTTGAAGCATCGGGAAGAACGGTCAACTCGAAGTTGCTAACAAAGTCACTTGCTGCGAAAGGCTACGACCAAACGACCATAGCAGAACTTGAAGACGACATTGATGAGTATCAACGATTGTCTGAGCGGACTTTCTTAACAAAAGACACGCCTCGAAAACTTAGATCCATCGAACTCCACGTTTCACATGCATGCAACCTTGGTTGTAGTTACTGTTTTGCCGGTAAAGGAGATTATGGAACGTCTCCTCTGCTGATGACAGACGAGATAGCCTTCAAGGCGGTCGACTACCTCGTCGCAAGTTCATCGGAAAACGAAACGCTTGCGATCGTCTTTTTTGGTGGGGAACCCATGATTAACGAGCCGCTGATATGGAAAACGGTCGACTATTCAAAAAGAATATACCCCAATAGAAACTTTACCTATTCTATTACGACCAACGGAACGCTTTTGAATGACACCTTGATTATCGACTTTATCCGAACACCTCCCACATTCATCCGCACATGTG
>CAJMAZ010000072.1:0-6239 GCA_905211535.1 uncultured Collinsella sp.
CCGCACGAGCCGAAGAGCACTTAATGTGCTCTTCGTGCGAGCAGGACTGTAGAGCAGGAAATCTCACTGGCCGCGCCCGGCCCCCTGTGGGCGAGCAAGCGGACGACAAACACATCTGTCCAACAATTCGTGCGAAACATAATGAAAAACCGTTTGATGTGAGTTAATATAAACAACGTCGTGAATCTGACTCCTGCCACATGCATGACAGGGGTTAAACACAAAAAAGGAGTCAACTATGGTTTCTGAGAAGGCTACCCTCGTTAATCCTCAGGGTCTGCACATGCGTCCGGCTGGTCTGTTCGCCTCCACCATGGGCAAGTACGCCTGTGACGTGACGGTCGTCACCCCCGAGAAGGAGGTCAACGGCAAGTCCCCGATGGCCCTCATGGCTGCTGGTATCCCCTGCGGTACCGAGGTCGAGGTCAAGTGCGACGGCGCCGACGAGGCCGAGGCTCTGGCTGCTGCCATCGAGCTCATCAAGAGCGGTCTTGGCGAGTAGAACTCAAACGGGTCGCATGTTGAACAACTAAGTTCATATTTGGGGGCGCAGTGACCTGTTGTAAGGTAGCTGCGCTCTTTTGTCATGGATATGGCAAAACGCTTTATCACATGACACGGAGAGAGGAATGGGAATGTATCAGGGAGTCAACGCTTCCGAGGGCATCGGTATCGGCACCGTCATGGTCGCCGTCGATCCCGACTTGACGTTTGAGCCGCACGAGGTTGCTGATTCGGCAGCAGAGAAGGAGCGCTATCAGTCCGCTCTTTCGGTCTTCTGCGAGAAGACCCAGGCTCAGGCCGACCACATGAAGGAGACGGTGGGCGAGGCCGAGGCCGAGATCATGAGCGGACACATTGTCCTGGCTCAGGACCCGGGCATGACCGACGCCATCAACGCCGCCATTGACGGCGGTACCTGCGCCGAGCAGGCGCTCATGGACACTTCGACCATGTTCGAGAACATGTTCCTGTCCATGGACGACGAGATGTTCCGTCTGCGCGCGGCCGACATCGCCGACATCCGCACCGGTATTCTGGCCGAGCTGCTGGGCAAGGAGGTCGTCGACCTCTCCGTCCTGCCCGAGAACACCGTCGTTGTCGTGCACGACCTCACGCCGTCCATGACCGCCACGATCGATAAGGCCCACGTTGCCGGTATTGTCACCGAGACCGGTGGCCGTACGTCGCACTCCGCGATCATTGCGCGCGCCCTTGAGATCCCGGCTGTCCTTTCGGTTTCCAACAGCTGCACCGCGCTGCGCAACGGTATGACCGTTGTCGTCGACGGTGGCAAGGGTATCGTTGAGGCCGATCCCGACGAGGAGACGCTCGCCGCCTACACCGCCAAGGCCGAGGCCTTCGCTGCCGAGAAGGCAGCCCTCGAGGCCTTCCGTGGCAAGCCGTCCGTGACTGCCGATGGCATCAAGAAGATCATCGCCTGCAACATCGGTAACCCCGATGACGTGCCCAACGCGCTCGATCACGACGCCGAGGCCATCGGTCTGTTCCGCTCCGAGTTCCTGTTCATGGACTCTGCTGAGCTTCCTTCCGAGGAGGAGCAGTTCAACGCCTACCGCAAGGTCGCCAGCGCGCTCAAGGGCGCTCCGGTCATCATCCGCACGCTTGATGTGGGTGGCGACAAGGAGATTCCGTATCTGCACATGGTCAAGGAAGATAACCCCTTCATGGGGTTCCGCGCCGTGCGTTACTGCCTGGCCAATCCCGACCAGTACAAGGTTCAGCTCCGCGCTCTGCTGCGCGCTAGCGCCTTCGGTGACGTTAAGATCATGATCCCGCTCGTCACCTGCGTCGAGGAGGTCTTGGCTGTCAAGGAGCTCGTCGAGCAGTGCAAGGCCGAGCTGACCGAAGAGGGTCGCAAGTTCAACGAGAACATCGAGGTCGGCATCATGGTCGAGACGCCCGCCGCTTCGCTGCTCGCAGACCGTCTTGCCGAGGTTGCCGACTTCTTCTCCATCGGCACCAACGACCTGATCGGCTACACCATGTGCGCCGACCGTGGCAACGACACCATCTCCAACCTGTACCAGGTTTACTATCCCGCCGTGCTCCGCTCGCTCAAGAACATCATCGAGAGCGGCGTGAAGGCCGGCATCATGGTCGGTATGTGCGGCGAGGCCGCTGCCGATCCGCTGCTCGAGCCGCTGCTGATCAGCTGGGGCCTGGAGGAGTTCTCGATGAGCGCTCCGTCGATCCTGCGCGCCCGCAAGACCATCAGCCAGTGGACCAAGGCCGAGTGCGACGAGCTCGCCGAGAAGGCGCTCGCCTGCAACACCGCCGCCGAGGTCAAGGCACTGCTCGAGTCCGCAGCTCGCTAATTTGGTATCAGAGGTAACCGCGTGGTTGGAATGGGCCAATCACGCGGCCCTCACATATACAGGGGGTACTGTAAATGTTCTACACGCTAACCGCTAACCCGGCTGTCGACATGACGGTTTCGAGCTCTCCGCTCGAGCCCGACGAGAACGTCCGCACCGGCTCGGCCAGCTACACGGCTAACGGCAAGGGCCTCGACGTGTCCTTCGCCTTTAAGAAGATGGGCGTCGACACCGTCGCGCTCGGCTTCTTCGCCGGCTTCACGGGCAAGTTCATCGTCGAGGAGGTCATGAACCTGGGTTGCCTTTGCCGCCCGGTCTGGACCGACGGTATCACGCGCATTAACACCTACGTCAACGATGGCCAGCACGAGTACGGCATCCTGAACCCTGGTGCTCCGATCACGCCGCAGCACCAGGAGGAGCTCTACAACATCCTGGACACCGCGGGCGATCTCGAGTGCCTGATCGTTTCCGGCTCCGTGCCTCCCAAAGCTACGCCTGACTTCCTGGCTCAGGTTATGGAGCACGCTCAGGCTCGTGGCGCCGACGTCGTCCTGGACCTGTCCTCCGACAAGCTCAAGGAGCTCGCTCACAAGAAGCCGCTGCTCATCAAGCCGAACCATCACGAGATGAAGGCCATCTTCGGCGTGCCGGTCGACACCGACGACGAGGTTCGCGTTGCCATGAAGATGGCTCACGACGCTGGCGTTCAGAACGTGCTGCTCACCCGTGGTAGCCGCGGCGACGCTTACTTCTCCAACGGCGAGGACATCTGGTACGCCAAGCGTGAGTTCAACATCAAGCTGGTTTCTTCCGTCTGCGCCGGCGACTGCACCCTCGCTGCTTTCCTGCACAAGTGGTACAGGGATCGCGACAACGTCGAGGAGGCCATGAAGCTCGCTATGGCCACCGGCGCCAACGTTGCCGAGTCCGTCGGCATCGGCGACTTCGGTCACGTCGATGAGTACAGCAAGCGCGTTGCAGTCCGCAAGCTCGATCGCCAGTAATCGAAACGCGACATATTCGTGCGCATGCGGCGCCCCGGTTTCGGCCGGGGCGCCTTTTTTGTTCCGCCATGGGGGAGAGGTGTCCTGCCGTACTTCATCGCTTCCACACCGTTCACCGAGTTGTCCTAGCCTTTTGTCTATGCGTGGAATATACTTTCATTAACACGTTGCTTCGTGAAAGGAACATTCATGATTTACACGCTCACTGCAAATCCCGCCATTGACTACAACATCGCCTGCGACGGCCTTGCTGCCAACACCGTCACGCGTACTCGCAACGCCGTCTACACGCCCAACGGCAAGGGCCTCAACGTCTCGTTTACGCTTGACCACTATGGTGTCGACACCACGATCCTGGGCTTTTTCGCCGGCTTCTCGGGCGAGTTTATTGTTAAGGGCGCCGAGGCCCTGGGCGTGCCCGTCAAGCCCGTGTGGACCGACGGCATCACGCGCGTCAACGTGTTCCTCAATGCCGGCCCCGACACCGAGTACAACATGGTCAACGCCGGTGCCGCTATCAACGAGGCCAACGAGCAGGAGATGTTTGAGCTTATCGATTCGCTTGATGACATGACCTGCCTGGTCATCAGCGGCTCGTTGCCTCCCAACACTTCCGAGGGCTTCCTGGCCGAGGTCCTGCGCCGCGTCAAGGCCAAGGGGGCCGAGTTCGTCCTCGACATCTCGAGCCATCAGCTGGCAGACCTCATTGCCATGGAGCCGCTGCTGATCAAGCCCAATGACGACGAGCTGCTTGACATCTTTGGCATTAAGGTAAGCGGTGGCGACGACGAGTCCGTCAAGGGCGCTATGGCCGAGCTGCACGCCAAGGGCGCCAAGAACGTGCTGCTGACCCTTGGTGGCGCCGGTGCGTACTTCTCCAACGGCGAGCACATCTGGTTTGCCAATCGCACCTTCGACGTCAAGCTGCTGTCGACTGTCTGCGCCGGCGATTCCTCGCTGGCCGCCTTCCTGTCCGTGTGGCACGACGCTCCCGAGCGCGTCGAGGATGCCTTGCGTCTTTCGATGGCCACCGGCGCCAACGTGGTCGAGTGCCCCGGTCTGGGCGATTTTGCCAAGGTGGACGAATATAAGAAGCACATCGAGGTTCGCCAGGTCTGCTAGCCGCATCGATACATCGTTGCCGAACACCCGCTTTGGATTACCAGGGCGGGTGTTTTTTGCGCGCTGAACGTATGTGGCGTCTGCTGTCTCGTTTTATCGAATTGACGACGCGATTGCGTGTGCGCGCTTTCTCGTTTCTTGTTAGACTTCTTGAGAACCATCGATTAACGCTCGTAAGTGCAGGAGGCCATAGGCATGTGCAATGTTTCGCTTAACGGTACGCAACCGTCCGATGCGTCCCTGCGCGTCCTGCGCGCGCTTGAGGCGGCTGGTCTTGAGGCTTGGTACGTGGGCGGTTGGGTGCGCGACGCCCTGATGGGATGCCCCAGCCACGATGTTGATATGTGCTGTAGCGGCCTGTGGCAGGAGTCCAAGGCGGCGCTCGAGGCCGCTGATATCGCGGTCGTGGAGTCGGGCATTAAATTTGGCGGAATCACGGCTATTTCCGATGGCGAGCGTATCGAGGTCACCACGTACCGTCTGGATGGCTTTTACACCGATGGTCGCCATCCCCAGAGTGTGGAGCGTGCCGCCTCGCTCGAGGACGATTTGGCGCGCCGCGACTTTACCATCAACGCCATGGCCTGGCATCCCGAGCGCGGGCTTGTCGACCGCTACGACGGCCAGGGTGACTTGGAGCGCAAGCTGATTCGCGCTGTCGGCGATCCCAAGCGTCGCTTTAACGAGGACGCCCTGCGCATGCTGCGTGCGGTACGCTTTGCCTGCCGCCTGGACTTTATGATTGAGCCCGAGACTAAGCACGCGCTTGCCGAGTGCGCGCCGCTGCTCGATGCCGTGGCGCGTGAGCGTGTGGGTATTGAGCTCGAGGGCATTCTTTCAACCGGTCATGGGGGAGACGCGATGCTGCGCTACCCCGAGCTCATCTGTGCCGCCGTGCCCGAGTTGGCAGCGGGTCACGGGTTTGATCAGCGCAGTGTCTACCATGCGTTTAACGTCTACGAGCATATCGCCCGTGTGCTGACGGTTGCGGGGGAGCTCGCGCTGTGTGACGGCGTCGCGCCCTCGTCGAGCCTTATGTGGGCGGCGTTCTTGCACGACGTCTCCAAGCCTGATTGCTTTACGGTCGACCATGCGGGCAGCGGACACTTCTACGGTCATCCAGAGCTCGGCGCCAAGAAGGCGCGCGTCATTATGGATCGCCTGGCGCTCTCGCACGACTTGGTGCGCGACGTGTGCCTGCTCATCAAATACCATGACAAGCCGCTGCGCCCCGAGCGCTCCTGTCTGCTCAATATGATGCGCGCGCTTTCGGGCGAGGGCGTCGACACGGCCCGCCTGATTGACGAGCTCATGGACCTCAAGCGTGCCGACACACTTGGCAAGGCCCCGTCGTGCTTCTATTACGTCGAGACGATTGAGGAGATGCGCGCGATGGCGCACGAGCTGCTGAAGGCAGGGGAGCCCTATACGCTCAAGATGCTCGCCATCAACGGCGGCGACCTGATCCGTGCCGGAGTCAAGCCCGGGCCGGAACTGGGTCAGCTTCTCAACTCCGCCCTCGACGCCGTGATCGAAGACAACATCCCCAACGAGCGCGAAGCTCTTTTGGTCCATCTCAACTTGAATTAGCTACCCAGTTTACCTGCGTGTTCCATAACCTGCCGACAATTTTTTGGCAATTTGGAATTTCTTCTTGCGCTGACGTTTTTTGTCCCGTAATATGTTTCCTCGCAGCACGGCAGTGCAGATGTCATGTGGCCCGTTCGTCTAGCGGTTTAGGACGCCGCCCTCTCAAGGCGGAGATCACCAG
>CAJMAZ010000073.1:0-5954 GCA_905211535.1 uncultured Collinsella sp.
TTGGGGCCAGGCCCGATTTTGCCTCTTGACAATGTCCTGCTCATATTAAAAGGAATCCCCTTCTGTGCGCGTGGGCGGATTCCCGGTCCGGGCGGCCCATCAAGATCTTGCCGCATACTTCCGAAATTCAGACGAATATCGCTCGCTTTAACCGTCAATTTAACTCAAAAGAGGCCGCTTCCCCTAGTAGGAAGCGGCCCAGACTTTACGAATAGACAATGGTAAAGGGTACTTCTGTTTCGGTCTCTCCTGTTGATGTGTACCTCGTACCCTCAAGGGTTACCGAGACCACTTGATCGACATTGATCAGTTTTGTCGGCACCGAGATGTTCTCTCCGCTATTGCGCGTCAGCGAGACATAGAAATTGTACGCGCCCGCAGCATCATCTTCGATAATCTGCTCTGATCCATCCTTGTAGGTAACGGTCAACTTTTTCGTGACTGCGTCAATGCCCAGATCATCGATGTGTGTCTGGATAGAAAACGGGCTGATCTCGAGAGGCGAGTCATCGGAGCGGAGTTCCTTTGTATCGACGTACGCTCCAACGCTAAACTCGGGCGTCGATGCCTCGAACGGCTTCGCGTCCTCGCCTTCGCCCTCGGTCCACGAGATATTCCAGGTGACCGCATGTCGTAAATCTCGATCGCGATTCCAAGATGCAAAGTACATCGTGCCGTTAATGACCGTGTCGCTTGATGTGTCTTTATCAATGGTGCAGCGTGTGTCAGCCCATTCCTCGCCGAAGTTCATGCTGGGCGTACCGATGCCTTGTTCTTCTTCACCATAGAGAACAAGTTCGCCTGTCTCTGCTGCCGGTTTGTAGTAGTTAACGCCATTTGGATTGGACAACGTAAACGTCACGGCTCCGCAGCCGTTTTGGTCAATAGCCATCTCATGGATATCGAGCGTATAGCCATTACCCTCGACGGACAGATCAACCTTCTGGACTGTGCCCTCCAGGCTTTGGGGCGCGATGCCATCACCGAACTCTCTGGTGTAGGTATATTGAGTTCCCGATGAGCCGCCGTTGGTCCAGGTAATGGAATCCCCGTTGCCGTGGTTTCCCCAAGCTGAGGCAAAATAGCTGGAATTGACAACGGCGTAGGCGACCCCTCCGGTCGCCAACACCCCGGCAAGACATCCGATTACGGCAACATACAGAGGCTTCGCGTGGCCCTTTCGATGAAGCGGCTCACCCGCAGCGGTATTTAGGACGCGATCTGCAAGATCGCTATCGGCTTGGATGGACTCGAAGGCCTGCTTGATTTGATTGGATTTCACGGTCGCCCTCCTCTAGGATGAACTTGAGCTTCGATCGACCGCGAGCTAAACGCGTTCGAACGGTCGCGGCTGGTACATGCAACAACTCGGCAATCTCTGAGGTCGAAAAGCCCAGATAGTAATAGAGCACGATGGGAACACGGAATCGCTCCGGAAGTCGCATAACGTCTGACAGGACCGCCTTGGTCTCATCCTGCGCCGCCGAAAGCGAATCGGCCAGGTTCTCAATATCCTCCACACGCCTCCACGGCTTTCGAAAGAGCGATTAGCATTCATTGATCGTGACCCGGATAAGCCAGCGGCGAAGATGTTCCCAACTTTCAAAGTGTCCATCGCTTTTAAGCAACTTAAGAAAGACATCTTGGGCAATATCGTCGGCATCGGCACGATCGCGCAGGTACGTCAATGCGATTCGAAATACGACATCCCGGTGATCTTCGACCGCCTGTCTAAATGCTTGTTCTTCCATAATCACCTCCCGGTGACGGTAATGATTCTTGATGAGGACCTCACCATTGATACGCTCTGGCCGGACGAAATGTTTCAAATTCAAGCAGGAAAAACCTACCAAAATAAACCTGTCCCTTTTTGGCAGGTTCTCTTCAAAAAAAGACCCGCTTCCCTGTTGGGAAACGGGTCTTTGGAAGGGCGGTTAACGTACTTGGAAGTTACTCCTCGTCGTTGTCCTTGGCCTCTTCGGCGTCGTCGGTGTCCACGAGCTGGTTGAGCAGCTCGTCGAGGGAAGCCATGTCCTCGTTGATCGCACCGTTGGCGGGAGCCTTCTTGTCGTCGATCGGGGCGCCCAGGAGCTCCTCGTCGGCGTCGGCGTGATGCGTCGGCGCGGCGGAGGTGCCCAGCAGGATGTCGTCCGGACCGTCGGGGCTAAAGACCATCTGCAGCAGCTGCGAGAGGTCTTCCTCGTCGGCAACGTCGTCGTTGTTCTCGAGGATGTAGAGCAGATCGTGGGCCTCCAGGCCGTCACGGAGCTCCTCGATCGCCTTGGCACCGATGCCATCGATGCGCAGCAGATCCTCCTCGGACTTGCCAACCAGGTCGCCGACCGTCTCGATGCCGACCTCGCTGAACTTGTTGGTCCAGCGCTGCGACACGCCCAGGTCGTCGAACAGGTACAGGCGAGCCTTCTCGGCGGAGATGGTGTGGCCGTTGCGAGTGAACGAACCGTCAGCACCACCGAACTCGTCGTAGCCGGCCCAGTCGAGCTGCTGCGGGAGCTGCTCGTCCAGGTCCTTGAGCTCCACAGGAGCCCACTCGGGCAGCGACTTGGCGTTGGGCGAAGCCGGGCCGTCGATGTCCACGTAGCCGTCGGCCGTGCGATACGTCAGCTTGGCGTTGGCGTACGGCTTGAGGCCAGTACCAGCCGGGATCTTCTTACCGACGATGACGTTGGACTTAAGGTCGAGCAGGTGGTCGACCTTGCCCTCGATGGCAGCCTCGGTAAGGACACCGGCGGTACGGATGAACGAAGCGCTCGACAGCCAGGAGTCGATGTTGGACGCGACCTTGAGCGTACCCAGGATGACGGGCTCGGCCACGGGAGCCTGACCGCCCAGGCGGGCAACGCGCTCGACCTCGTCGGCGAACTCGTAGCGGTCGACGTACTGACCAAGCAGGTACTTGGAGTCGCCGGGGTTGGTGATCTGAACGCGACGCAGCATCTGACGTGCGAGCACCTCAATGTGCTTGTCGTTCAGGTCGACGCCCTGGCTGGTGTAGACGTCCTTGACGCTCTCGACGAAGGTGTGCATCGTCGACTCGATGTCGGTCAGCTTGCGCAGGTTGCGGAAGTTGACGAAGCCCTTGGTGATCTGGTCGCCGGCGCGAACCTCGCAACCGTCCTCGATCTCGGGCATAAAGCGCACCGAAGCGGGGACGCGACGCTCGTCGAGGACACGGGTGTGATCCTCAGAGTCGGTGAGCGTCAGCACGTACTCGGACTTCTCGGGCTTAATCGAGAGGTGGCCGGAGTACGGAGCCAGCTCGGCCTCGCGACCCAGGATCTTCTCGTTGACGTTGCCGACGATATCGAACATACGGCTGACCGTAGGCAGACCCTGCGTAATATCGTCGACGCCAGCGACGCCGCCGGAGTGAATGGTACGCATCGTAAGCTGCGTACCGGGCTCGCCGATGGACTGGGCGGCAATAATGCCGACGGCAGTACCGATGGCGACCGGACGACGGGTGGAAAGATCCCAGCCGTAGCACTTCTGGCACACACCGTACTTGGAGCGGCAGGTGAGCAGCGCGCGGAGCTTGACCTTCTTGAGGCCCGCATCGACCATCTTCTGGATGTCGGCGACCTTCTCGATGTAGCCGTCCTGCTCAAAGAGCACGGTGCCATCGGGAGCCACGACGTCCTCGATGAAGCAACGGCCGACGAGGTCGGTGTTGAGGTCGGTGGTGCCGGGGATGATGAGGTTGTAGGTGACGCCTTCGTGCGTACCGCAGTCCTCCTCGCGGACGATGACGTCCTGGGCCACGTCGACCAGACGACGGGTCAGGTAACCAGAGTCCGAGGTGTGGGATGCGGTATCGACCAGGCCCTTACGGGCGCCGTAGGTCGAAATGAAGTACTCGAGCGGCAGCAGGCCCTCGCGGAAGTTCGCCTTAATGGGAAGGTCGATCGTCTCGCCGGACATGTCTGCCATCAGGCCACGCATGCCACCGAGCTGACGCAGCTGGGTCTTAGAACCACGGGCGCCGGAGTCGGCCATCATGTAGAGCGGGTTCTCCTCGTCGAACATGTCGAGCATGAGCGCTGCAACCTTATCGGTACAAGCGGTCCACTCGTTAACGACTTCGATGTGGCGCTCCGTCTCGTTGATGAAGCCCTCCTCGAAGTACTCGTTGATCTGGTCGACATTGGCCTGGGCGTGGTCGAGCAGCTCCTGCTTCTCGGCAGGGATGAGAGCGTCCCACACCGAGATGGTGAGGCCGGCGCGGGTAGCGTAGTGGAAGCCGGAGTACTTGATGGCGTCGAGGATCGGGCCGACCTTGGCCTCGGGGTAACGATCGCAGCAGTCCGCAACCAGCTTGGCCACGTCGCCCTTGACCATCTTGTAGTTCATGAACTCATAGTCTTCGGGCAGGCACTGGCGGTTGAAGATGATGCGACCGATAGAGGTCTCGAAGCGCGCGGTCTTGTTGCCGGTGACGTCATAGTCGACAAACTCGTTCTTGCCGTTCTTGACGCGGAAGATACGGGTGCCGTCCTCGTTGATGACGTTGGCGTCGGCAGCGGACACGCGGACCTGAATCTTAGCCTGCATGTCGACCTCGGAGCGGCAGTCATAGGCGTGCAGCGCGTCGTCGAAGCTGGCGAACACGTGGTTCTCGCCCGGCAGACCCTCGCGAACCTGGGTGAGGTAGTACACACCGATGATCATGTCCTGCGAAGGAATGTTGACCGGCTTGCCGGATGCCGGCGAGCGCAGGTTGTTCGCAGAGAGCATGAGCACGCGGGCCTCGGCCTGAGCCTGGCTGGACAGCGGCACGTGGACAGACATCTGGTCGCCGTCGAAGTCGGCGTTGAAGGGCGAGCAGACCAGCGGGTGCAGGTGGATAGCCTTGCCCTCGACCAGCACCGGCTCAAAGGCCTGGATGGACAGACGGTGCAGGGTCGGTGCACGGTTGAGCAGCACGACGCGGCCGTCGATGACCTCTTCGAGGATGTCCCACACAAAGGTGGCACCACGGTCGATAGCGCGCTTGGCGCCCTTGATGTTCTCGACCTTGCCAAGCTCGACCAGGCGCTTCATGACGAAGGGCTTGAAGAGCTCCAGCGCCATGGTCTTGGGCAGACCGCACTGGTGCAGCAGCAGCTTGGGGTCGGTAACGATAACCGAACGGCCGGAGTAGTCGACACGCTTACCCAGCAGGTTCTGACGGAAGCGACCCTGCTTACCCTTGAGGGCCTCGGCGAGCGACTTGAGCGGGCGACCGCCACGGCCAGAGACCGGGCGACCACGGCGGCCGTTGTCGAACAGGGCGTCCACGGACTCCTGGAGCATGCGCTTCTCGTTGTTCACGATGATCGCGGGGGCGTCCAGGTCGAGCAGGCGCTTGAGTCGGTTGTTACGGTTAATCACGCGACGATACAGGTCGTTGAGGTCGGACGCAGCGAAGCGGCCGCCGTCGAGCTGAACCATCGGGCGCAGATCGGGCGGAATGACCGGGATGACGTCCAGGATCATGTTCGCGGGGCTGTTACCGCCCTTCAGGAAGGCGTCAACGACCTCAAGGCGCTTGACGGCCTTCTCGCGCTTCTGCTTCTGGGAATCCTCGTCGGCGATGATGGCCTTGAGCTTCTCGGCCTCGGAGGGGAGGTCGATGGCAGCGAGCAGGTCGCGGACGGCCTCGGCACCCATACCACCCTTGAAGTACATGGAGTAGTAGCGGGTCATCTCGCGGAACAGCGGCTCATCGGAGATGAGGTCGCGCTCGGTGAGCTTCATGAAGGCGTTGAAAGCGTCCGTGCGGAGCTGCTTCTCGTCCTTGCACTCTTCCTCGATGTCGACGATGCCAGAGGCGATCTCCTCGGGGGTCAGCGGCTCCTCGTCGGAGAACTCGTCAAAGTTCTCGGGGTCGCCCTGCTCCTTGAGGGACTCGATCTGGCGGGCGCACTCGGCATCGATCTCTTCCAGATCGGCGG
>CAJMAZ010000074.1:0-5878 GCA_905211535.1 uncultured Collinsella sp.
CGCGGCTGATCCGGTCCGACCGGGCCGCGCGGCAAGGAGATATATTGCCAGACCGCGAAGCCCTGTGGGACGTCAATTCCACTCTTCACAAGTCCTACACAATATATTGCTTTCTATAGGTAATAGAAAGACTGGTGCGGATCTTCCGCACGTATCAGATGATGACCCTTTGGTTCAGGAATATATAGAGATCGGTCACCTGTATGTGTCTATCTACCCGCGCTTTTAGCAATGTAAACCGCGCTTCAGATAAAAAGAGGGAGCGCCGCGCACAACGCGACACTCCCCTAGCGATTCAAGAGAATCTATTAGGCCTCGAGAGCCTTCTTGGCGATGGTAGCCAGCTCGTTGAAGGACTCGATGTCCTCGTAAGCCATCTGAGCCAGGACCTTGCGGTCGAGCTCGATGCCGGCAACCTTCAGGCCGTGCATGAACTGAGAGTAAGAAATATCGTTCAGGCGAGCAGCAGCGTTGATACGAGTGATCCAGAGAGAACGAATCTCGCGCTTCTTGTTGCGGCGATCACGATACTGATACTGCAGGGAGTGCTGGACCTGCTCTTTAGCATGCTTGTAAGTACGCGAAGCGGCACCGTAGTAACCCTTCGCACGGTGCATAACGGTACGGCGCTTCTTCTTGGCGGCAACAGCGCGCTTAATACGTGCCATGTTCTATCAACTCCTAGATGGTAAAACGAAAACGGGAACGCGAACTTAGGCGAGACGCGACTTGATGACCTTGCGGTCGGCAGCGGCGATCTCGGTCTCCTGACGGAAGCCACGCTTACGCTTGGTGGACTTCTTGCTCAGGATGTGGCTCTTGAAAGCCTTGGCGCGCATAAGCTTGCCGGTACCAGTCTTGCGGAAACGCTTCTTGGTGCCGCTGTGGGACTTCATCTTAGGCATTAAATACTCCTTAATCGGTTACAGAACACTAGTTACTTGCTATCGCTTGCCGCTTTATCCTCATCGAAGGCGCCCTTAATCGGGGCGAGCAGCATAAGCATGTTACGGCCTTCCATCTTAGGCTTGGACTCGACCGTAGCGTAAGGCTTGAGATCCTCGGCGAGACGCTCGAGAACGTTAAGGCCCTGCTCCGGGTGAGCCATCTCACGGCCGCGGAACATGATGGTGATCTTAACGCGTGCGCCCTTCTTGAGGAAGCGCAGAACGTGACCCTTCTTGGTCTCGTAGTCGCCAACGTCGATCTTGGGTCGGAACTTCATTTCCTTGACCTCGACCTTGGACTGGTTCTTACGAGCAGCCTTGGCCTTCATGGCCTGCTGGTACTTGAACTTACCGTAGTCCATGACCTTGCAGACCGGCGGCTCCGCGTTGGGAGCGATCTCGACTAGGTCGAGACCCTGATCGTCGGCGACGCGCTGGGCATCGCGGATGGCGAACAGGCCGAGCTGAGAGCCATCGACGCCAATCAAACGACACGAAGATGCAGTGATCTCGTCGTTGATGCGGGTGTCATCAGACTTAGCTATTTTCCCTACCTCCATTCATAAAAAAATAACCCGGCGCTTCTCAGCAACCAGGTCGTACACATAGACTTCCTCGATTTGAGGAAGGGAATCTAAGTTGTATGACCAGTCAGCTGCTCATTGGCGCCAAAAGGTGGGAACCCTCAGGTTCCTCTTTAGGGCATTGCGGGAACAACGCCTTGCGAATAATAACACGTACAGCACGTTATCACATTACGTACACGAAAAAGAGGCCTTGACCCCCTTGAACACTCGCTTGTATGTATGGTGCCCGAGGCGAGACTCGAAGGCCCTTCGCTTCGCGAAGCTCCAGGCTTCGGGCGCGTGGTGCCCTCGCCACGCTCCGCTACAAACAGGCCACAAGCCTGTTTGCTTAACGCTTCGCGCGCTCACGCGAGTTCGGCACGAAAAAGGGGGCCGCAACCCCCTTGAACGCTCGCTTGCATGAATGGTGCCCGAGGCGAGACTCGAACTCGCACGTTGTTGCCAACGGTGGATTTTGAGTCCACTGCGTCTGCCAATTCCGCCACTCGGGCACGCAATGCGTGAGTTAGTTTATCACAGCTTTCTACCGATTAGTCCGAAAATGGAACTTCGAGCATTTCGATGAGTTCGACCGTGCGGAGCATCTCGCGCCGACGGCATCCGCGACCGTCAACCGAAGCCTCACCCATCTGGTTATCGTAAGGGTCCTCGCGCATGCCGTCGAAAGAGGGCTCAAACTCTGCCTGGAATCGATTGTTGGCCACCATACGCCACGGGTCGAGATTGCCAAAGTAGTGACGGCGGCGCCACTCCTCCCCCATCCTGCGAGCAGAAGATCCAAATGACACGTCGGCGTTGAGCCAACCGGTCTGCGGCGTATAGAACTCTGCCCAGTCGTGCGACCCCACCGAATCGGGCGCAACATACAGGCCGCTCTGCCAACGGGCAGGCACGCCCGCGATACGGCACATGGTGATAAACGTGAGCGCCATAACGCCGCAATCGCCGCGGAGCGAATGCGCGCAGTCATCGGCAATAGATCCCAAAAGCAAGTACGGCGGCTGATAGCGATAGTCGATATGCTGCGTCAGGTAATCATAGATAGCACGGGCGCGATCGAGCGGATCCTCGAGCCCATCAATGACACGGGCTGTCAGCTGCTGTAGATACGGCGTGAATGCAATGTGCGGACGGTCCTCGGAAATATCCTCGGGCAGAGGCGCGTCCATACGCGGGTGAACCGGAAGTGTGCCACCGTAGACATCACAATAAGCAGCATCGATGTGATAACGATAGGTCACCGAAAAAAAGCGCTCACTCGAAGAAGACCACGAGGCGGTACGCGCCGAAGCATTCGCGGGGGCAACAGCACCCTCCGGCGTCATATCGAGAACCTCGATATGAGACTGTTGACGACAGGCGGCGGCAACGGGTAGCCACGCGCGAACAGTCTCTCCATCTAGAGTGCCGGGGACAGACACGGACGCTTTAAGCGTAATGACGCGAGCCAATCCGTTTTGTGACTCCATCTCCTTGAGCATCTCGTTGCGCAGTGCAATTCCGTCCGTAGGATCGGGACGCATGCCGGGGACCTCTTTGGGATATACGCGAAGCGAATCGAGGAAGTTGTCGAGAACGAACAGCTCGCCGTCGATAAAGCGCCAGTCAATACGCTTACGGTCAATCAGATCGTCAAACTGCTCCTCGGTAAACTCAGGCCACTCCTCGCGAATCATCGCAATGGCTCGATCGCGCGGCACCGAAAAATGAAGTGGCGTCTCAAGCATGCGATACCGCTCGGCACGAACGCAGGCTGCCAGGGAAGGCTCAGGATTCTGCCTCAAAAGACGATCACAAGCCGCAACAGCCTGCGTCAAATATCCGGCATCCTTGAGTCGAAGAATCTCGGGCGGCAGTCCAATATCGAGATGACGAAAGTCATCACAGCAAACATCAATAGAGCAACCAACAGGACCCTCGTCAATAACCTTCCCATCCGAAGGCAACACATTAATAACAGCCATACCAAACTCCAAGTCATTAGAACTCTTGAAGTCCATTGTAGCGAGATAAAAAAGAAAGCCCCAACAAGGGAGCCATCAACACCGCCGAACGGTGGTCAATAAATAAATTCAGCCCAGTAACCCTGTAGCGAGATAAAAAAGGAGGCCCCGTTTCCCCGGAGCTGATTCCGTCGCGCGACTTCTGGCGAAGCCAGTAGCCATCTTAATTCAGACTCGTAACTCTGCGGCGGTAAACGAAGGAAGCCCCGTCTCCCGGAACTGTTTCCTTGGCGCGACTTCTGGCCAAGCCAGGTGAGCGCAAAGGAAACAGTGTAGGGGGACGGGGCTTCCGATGGGAAGTTTATCGACGCTTACGCCTTGTTGACGGAGCCAAACTCCTCCATGAGCTCCTTGGTGCGAGCAACGATGTTGTCGCGACCAGGCTTGAGGAGCTTGCGGGGGTCAAAGCCCTTGCCCTGCTGATCCTTGCCAGCCTCGATGTACTCGCGAACGCCCTTGGCGAAAACGAGCTGCAGGTCGGTGTTGACGTTGATCTTGGAGATACCCAGGGAGATGGCCTTCTTGATCTGATCCTCGGGGATGCCGGTGCCACCGTGCAGGACGAGGGGCAGGTCGCCGGTCTCGGCCTTGATCTCGCCCAGACGCTCGAAGGAAAGGCCAGCCCAGTCGGCAGGGTACACGCCGTGGATGTTGCCGATACCGCATGCGAGGAAGTCGACGCCCAGGTCAGCAATCTGCTTGCACTCAGCAGGATCAGCGAGCTCGCCGCTGGAGGTCACGCCGTCCTCGGTGCCGCCGATGCCGCCGACCTCGGCCTCGATGGACATGCCCTTGGAGTGGGCAAGCTCAACGAGCTCCTTGGTGCGGTCGAGGTTAAGCTGGAAGGTCTCCTCGTGAGAGCCGTCATACATGATGGACGTAAAGCCGGCCTCGATGCACTTGAAGCAGTCCTCGTAAGAACCGTGATCGAGGTGAAGGGCGACGGGAACGGTAACGCCCGTGGCCTCGACGGCAGCCTTGACCATGTCGGCGCAGACCTTGAAACCGCCCATCCACTTAGCGGCACCAGCGGTGCACTGAAGGATCAGCGGAGACTTGGCCTCCTCGGCGGCCTGGAGAATAGCCAGGGTCCACTCGAGGTTGTTGGTGTTGAAGGCACCGAGACCGTACTTGCCGGCCTCGGCCTTCTTGAGCATGTCTGCTGCGTTGACGAGCATAAAAGAAACCTCCTGTAAGGTTGCTCCGATAACGCCTGAGATTTTACCACGACATACCCGAGCATAAACGTTCGTTTGTTCACGAATACCATCCGATTGGACAAATTTTGACCGTTTGTCCCACAGAATCGACCCACTGGGGAAAATAGCTTGACGATTGACCGGTCTTCGTGGTTCGAAAGACGGCTTCGAGCCTACATCTGCATAAACGGGTTCTGCATAAGTTCGCGCGCCATCGTGGTCGAATCGCCATGGCCCGTCAAGCAAACGGTATCGGGCGGAAGCGTCTTGGCAAGTTTGGAGAGCGAGCGCATAATCGCCGCCTCGTCACCGCCGGAAAGATCGGTACGACCGTGACTGCCCGGGAAAAGCGTGTCGCCCACAAAGGCGATGTTCCCCTGCTCGGTCGCGGCGAACAGGACGATGCCGCCCGGCGTATGCCCCGGCGTCTCGATCACCTGCAGGCAGACGTCGCCCACCTCGATTGTATCGCCCTCGGCAAGCAAACGCGTCGGCTCACCCGGATCGGGCGTCTCGATACCCCACATGGCGCGCTGCTCCTCGATATTTGCGCGAGGTACCGTCACGTCCTTAGCGCACAACTCATATAGCGCGCTGTCGCCAACGACAGCTCGAACCCCGGCAACCCCGCCAACATGGTCGGCATGACCGTGCGTGCAGACAGAGCCGAGTACGCGCACCTCGGGATGCGCGGTGCGGATATGCTCCACAAGACGCTCGCCCTCCCACGCCGGATCGACGATTAAGCACTCGTCATTCGAAATCACGGCGTAGCTGTTGGTCTGAATGGGGCCGTTGACGAGCGCCTCAATCGAAGCCACGCCTCGGGGTGTCAGGTCCAAAGTCATATCGTCCATGCGCATACCCTCCTTCTAAAATACGTTCGAGGCACCAAACGATGCCTCGAACGTAACCAATATCTATGATGCTGAGAGGCTCTCGCGCCTACACACGGCGCTTGAGTTGCGCTCCGCCCTCGCCGGGCATAAGACGGCGAGCGTCGTAGACCGAATCGACACTGCTGATGGAAGCCAGCAGCGGATCCAGACCGCTCGCGTCCGAGATCTCGACCATAAAGCGCAGGGTTGCAATACCCTCGCGGTTGGTCGACGTGGCGGCAGAAAGGATATTGCCGCCCGCAT
>CAJMAZ010000075.1:0-5359 GCA_905211535.1 uncultured Collinsella sp.
GCCCGCTACCGGGAGGGTAACGGGCTTTTCAAACTCAATGGTGCCCCCAGCGGGATTCGAACCCGCGATATCCACCTTGAAAGGGTGGCGTCCTTGGCCGCTAGACGATGGGGACAGCGGGAAAGAGTATAGCAGACTTTTTTGCCGGCGCGTATATCGTTGGCAAACTGGAAAACCACCACACAGGAGCTGACTCTCTATCCCAATCTCCAAACATCTCAATCTGTAACATCTGGGCGGGCAAATCGGCTCTATCTGTTACAGGTTGAGACAAAAGGCAGGCGCCGGGACGAATATCTCATTCTGTAACAGTAAGACGACTTTTAACGGTCTAGATGTTACAGATTGAGACAAACCGCTGGGACGGGTCAAAACCACCACAAAGGTGTCTATCCCTTTGTGGTGGTTGGGGTGTTAGGGGAGGAGCTTCATGGCGGCGTCGTGGGCGGCGTGCTCGTAGGTGTCGTCGAGGGGCTTGAGCGGCAGCAGGGCGGCGGCCTGTGCATCGCCACGGCGCTCGAGGGCATGGGCGATGAGCCAGTCGGCGAGCTCGGGGTTCTTGGGCAGCGCCGGCCCGTGCAGGTACGTGCCAATGACGCCCTTGTAGATGATGCCCTCAAAGCCATCGTCGCCGTTGTTGCCGGTGCCCACGACGACGGACGTTCCGAGCGGCGTTGCCTCCGCGTCGAGCAGGGTGCGACCGCCATGGTTCTCGAATCCTACAAAGGGCTCAGGTGCCAGGTCGGTTTTGACGGCTACGTTGCCGATCAGGCGGTCGGAGCCGCGTACGGTTTCGGCGGCAATGACCCCTAGGCCCTCGATGCGATCCTCGCCCATATAGTACGAACGGCCGAGCAGCTGATAGCTGCCACAGATGGCAAGCAGCGAGCCGCCATCCTCAACATAGGCCGCGACCTTGTCTTTTTGAGCGAGCAATTCATGTGCCACAGCCAGCTGATCGCGGTCGGAGCCACCGCCCATCATGACGATGTCGGCGTCGGTGAGATCGAGCGACTCGCCCATGCGGACCTCGTCCACGCGAACGGGAATGCCACGCCAGGCGCAACGGCGCTCGAGCGCGATAACATTGCCGCCGTCGCCGTAGAGGTTAAGGGCATCGGGATACAGGTAGACGATGCGCAGCGGGCGCGAAAGCTCGACTGGTGCGATGCCGACAGGAAGAGCGCTGCCGTCGGCACGGGCTACGGCGCGCCCGGCAACAGCGTCGGCGGTGGTGCCCTTCAGCCCGTCGAGTTCTTTGACCAGCGGCGGGAAGGCCGTGTAGTTGGCGACGGCGTAGAAGGTGTCATCGGCGGCCTCGTCTGCCACGGCGCCAATTGCCTGCGCGACGTCCGAGATAATCGCGGCATCGATGCCGGCGTACTTGAGGCGCACCTGCATGTCGTGCGCACGCGTGCCTCCGGCAAAGGCGACAAGCCCTGGGGTATCGGCGATGCGCTCGAAGTCGACGTCGTAGATCCACGATACATCGTGTCCGTCGGCGTCGTTGTCGTTAAGGAAGAAAGCGCAGAGTCTGCCGCCTGCCGTCTTGATGGACTGGATTTGTCGATCGAAGCCTACGGGATTCTTGGCCAGGTTGGCCTCGACGGTGCGGCCGGCGATATCCCAGCGGCCCATGCGTCCGCCGGCGGGAACGTAGGCATCGAGCGTGGGCTGCAGGTGCGCCATATCCACGCCTAACTCATGTGCGGCAAAGAATGCAGCGGCAACGTTGTAGACCATGTACAGGCCGTTGTAGCGTGTGGCGATGTGTGCGGCAGCCGCGTCGGGCGCAGATCCAAAGACCAGGTCAAAGCCGTAGCCGTCGCAGCCGAGCTCCACGCCCGTCACACGGCGGACCAGTGCGGGGCGTGCCCAACCGCACGAGGGGCAATGGTAGGCGCCGAGTTGACCATACTGCACATAGTCGTACTCCAACGGGGCGTTGCACTGTGAGCAAAAGCGCGAGTCGCTAATACGGTCGGACTCGGTGTTGGTGGCGCTGTCGATGCCAAAGGCAATGCTCGCGTTGGGAACGCGCGCGGCAATCGAGGCGCACAGCGGGTCGTCGGCGTTATAGATGAGCGTCGTTGCCGGCGAAAGCTCCAGCGCGTGGGCGATGACGTCCTGGGTGTGGTCGATCTCGCCGCAGCGGTCCAGCTGGTCGCGGAACAGGTTGAGCAGCACAAAGTAGGTCGGCTTGAGCTTGGGCAGGACGCGCACCGTGTAGAGCTCGTCGCACTCAAAGACGCCTACGCGCTTGCTGCTGGCGGTTCGCTTAAGGTTGCCGCGTGCCTCGAGCAACGCGCCCACCACGCCCGGCTCCATGTTGTTGCCGGCGCGGTTGCATACCACGGTGGCGCCGCTGGCGGCAACGGCATCGGCGATGAGGTTGGAGGTAGTGGTCTTGCCGTTGGTGCCGGTGATCACCACGCTGCGGTCGACAAGGCCCGCGAGGTCGCTTAGCAGCTCGGGGTCGATCTTCATAGCGATGCGGCCGGGGAGTACGCCGCCCTGGCGCTTAAGGACGGAGCGCAGCCCCCAGCGGGCGATATCGCTCGAGGTGCAGGCGAGAGAAGAGCGGAAGTTCATGAAGCCGTTCCTAACGTGAATGACATGGTCGTGGCGTTTGCGCCGTTAAAAGCCGTAACGGCGCGAAAATTCCTGGGCAAGCTGCGATACGTCTTCGCAAGCGTTGGCCCAGGGAGCAAAATCGGGAGTATCCGAGATGATGCCGTCGGCCTCCCAAACTGCCTGATGCGAAAGGTCCCAGGGGTCGTGCGGTTCGGGCCGGCAGGGAAGGTACGGCGTCTGATACTTGGGGTTCAGCAAAAAGAACGCGCCGCCCTCGCAGCGGTTGGCAAACTCGCGCAGTGCGCGTGTCGCCGGGCGCATCTTGTTCGTTTTGAACAGCAAGATCGTGCGGGCGAGTAGGTACCAGGGGGAGTTCTCGAGGGCATCGGCCCCCATCTGCTCCTCGAGCTGGTGGGCCAGGGCAAAAAAGCCGTCCTCGTCTTCCAGGCGAGCGAGGGCGAGTAGCACGGTGCCTGCAGCTCGGGTGGGATAGCCTTCCGCCTTAAGAACGCGGCGAGAATAGTTGGCGGCAGCACGGTAACGAGCGCTCGCCATGCACAGCTGCGAGATGGCCTCGAGCGTGTGGAGCCACCCGATAAACGCCGGCTCGCTTACGGTGAGATCGGCCGCTGTCACACCGTCTGCCAGGACCTTGTTGGTCCAGTAGTGCGGAGCTTCCATATCGAACCCGGGCACGCTTTGCTGTAGGTAATCGGCCGTGGTCGCCTCGAGCTTCAGCAGGTCGCCCAGGCAGGCGTCGACGGGCGTGTCCGCCAAAATGATGGCGAGCAGCTGGGCATCGAGGACATACGCATCGATGCGGACGATCTTGAGCAGCTCATCGCGCATGTCGTCGAACAGGCGGTTGCGCGTCTGCTCAAACTCCTCGTCGCTGCCCATGTCCTCGATGCGATGGAGTTCGTCGAGCAGGTGGCGGTGAACGCCGGCATAGGACAGCAGCGCCTGGGCATGCTCGGTCTGCGCATACTTATGAGGGTTGACGCTCACGTCGTTATGGACAAGCTCGCGTGCTGCATCGGTGAGTTCGGGGTGCGACGCAACGTAGGCGCGCTCCAGGTAGGCGGGGATGTAGACGCTCGGATCCATTAGAGGTCTCCTCCCTTAAACGGCAAGCCCTGCTCGGCCGCCCGCAGGATGCGCTCGTCGATCTGGGAGCGCACGATATCGTTGGTGGCGACCCAGGCGGCAAAGCTGGCGTTGTCGGGGGCGCCCAAGCCCTCCTGCAGTACCGGTGTCGCCTCGGACAGCGCAAGGACAAGCTCGTCGGTGGAGCCCACACCCACGTTGACGCGGGCATAGACGCCATCGGGAAACTCGGTTTGGAAGTAGAGTGCCTCGGCTGCGTGCGGGCACGAGCGTGCAAGGATGCGCAAGTAGTGCTCGGCACTCTCGTAGTCCAGCTCGCGCCAGGCAGCGCTCATCAGCGCGATGAGCGTCCATGGGTCCAAGTCACGCTCCGCATCCTTGGGACGACGGCGTAGCGGCGTGTTGGCGAGATAGGGGACGGAGTGGGCAGAGCGAAAGCGCTTGAGCTCCTCGGCGGGGTATTCGAGCTTTGCCATGGCGAGCATCGCAGTGTGGCGGACGCCGGCCGGATCGTTGGGGGCAAAGTCGAGACTGCAGTTTGCAGCTTCGAGCGACATGCGATAGCGGCCGCTAATGAGGGCGCGTGACGCAAGGGCGGCAAGCCAGCGCAGGTAGGGACGGCGCATAAGGTCGCCTGCGGCCTCGCGCTCGTAGGGGTCCTGCGCCGAGGCGATCTTGAGTGCCAGGTCGTGCTCGACTTCATCGCGCTTGGATACCAAGTACTGTACGTACTCCTCGTTGGAGTTGGCGGTGAGGGCGGTCAGCATGCGCTGGGCATCCCAGTTGCTCGGATCGAGCGCGGCTGCCTCGCGGAGCATGTTCTCGGCTGCGGCCTCTTCTTGCTCTGCTTGGGTATCGTCAGGGATAAAGGGAATGCGGTAGTCGACAGCCTCGACCACCTTGGCAATGAGGTGCCCGGCGCGGTCGCGGTCGTGCACGATGAGCGGCGCGGGGTTGCGGGTGAATTGTTCCATCAGACGCTCTACGGCGGCACCGTCGGTGAGCGGGATATTGTCGCGGCGCAAGGCCTCAAGAACGAGGCGATGGCAATCCTCTTGAATGGGATCGAATGCCATGGGGCCTCCTTTGCTGCGGTTAGGGTTCAAATCTCTCTATATAAGGCTCTAGTTTACCCGCATGTGGCACACCGGGGGTGCCGCACTTGGACATGCACCTTTGCACCACGAAGACGGATGTCAGACGGATGTCGCACAAATGTCGGCACCTTGGACGACTGAGTGGTATCACGGTGCCGCAAACGGTCGATTTTTGGCGGCGAACGGTGCATATTTTGGAGGGGCACAGTCCTGCCCGGGATATGTAGTCAACCTTGATAAAACGTTTGCCCAGCTTGGGAGTATGAATGCCGCACAAGGGTCTTCAGGGATAGAAAAAACGTTTCATCATTGGCGGCTTTAGGTGAATAACTGACCAACCAGAACGGTAAAATAGTGTTTGTCTGAGCGTTGAGACGTTTAGACATCGCGCATTGTCATCGCCGGCAACGCGCAAACCGGTCCTAACGGAGCCAATTGGGTGCTCCGTTATATACGCAAGTCTAAGAGGGGCTTGTTTAGGAGGCACAGTATGGGACGTTTTACCAATCCTCGCGATCTGTACTTTGGTGAGGGCGCTCGCCACGAGGTGAAGAACCTCAAGGGCAAGAAGGCCATCATCG
>CAJMAZ010000076.1:0-5349 GCA_905211535.1 uncultured Collinsella sp.
CTCAACGTCGAGCGGGCTGGGCAGGTAGTCGACGACAGCGTCGAGCAGCTCCTGAACGCCCTTGTTCTTGTAGGCGGAACCCACGAAGACGAGGTTGAGCTCGTTGGCCAGAACGCCCTTGCGCAGAGCAGCCTTGAGCTCCTCGACGGTGAAGTCCTCCTCCATGAGGATCTTCTCCATGAGCTCGTCGTCAAAGCTGGCAGCAGCGTCGAGGAGCTCCTCGCGCTTGGTGGCAGCGATGTCGGCAAACTCAGCCGGGATCTCGTCCATCGGCTCGGGGTAGGTCATACCCTTCTCGTCGGCCTTGAAGTCCCATGCAGTCATGGTGACCAGGTCGATGACGCCCCAGAAGTTGTCCTCGGCGCCCATCGGGACCTGAGCGGCCACGGCGTTAGCATCGAGACGATCCTTCATGGTCTCGATAGCGTTGAAGAAGTCAGCGCCCACGCGGTCATACTTGTTGATGAAGGCGATGCGGGGGACGTTGAAGGTGGAAGCCTGACGCCAAACGGTCTCAGACTGGGGCTGAACGCCGGCAACGGCGTCGAAGACGGCGACAGCGCCATCGAGGACGCGCAGGCAGCGCTCGACCTCGGCGGTGAAGTCAACGTGGCCCGGGGTGTCGATGATCTGGATGCGGTAGTCCTTACCGTCCTTGTTCCAGAAGCAGGTGGTAGCAGCGGAGGTAATGGTTACGCCGCGCTCCTGCTCCTGAACCATCCAGTCCATGGTGGCAGCGCCCTCATGGACCTCACCGATCTTGTGGGTCTTACCGGTGTAGTAAAGAATACGCTCGGTCGTGGTGGTCTTACCGGCATCGATGTGGGCCATGATGCCGATGTTACGGGTATCGGAAAGCTTGTACTTAGGCTTAGCCATGTTAGTTCCTTACCTTAACTTACCAACGATAGTGAGAGAACGCGCGGTTGGCCTCGGCCATCTTGAAGACGTCCTCACGCTTCTTGACGGAAGCGCCCAGGCCGTTGGAAGCGTCGAGGATCTCGTTGGCGAGACGCTCGGCCATGGTCTTCTCCTTGCGAGCGCGGGAGAAGTTGACGATCCAGCGGATACCCAGAGCGGTGGAACGACGGGAGTTGACCTCCATCGGGACCTGATAGGTAGCGCCACCGACACGCTTGGGCTTAACCTCGAGCGTGGGCTTGACGTTGTCCATAGCCTTCTTGAAGGTAGCGAGAGCGTCGCCACCCTCGGACTTCTCGGCAACGATCTCGAAAGCGGTGTAAACGATGCGCTCAGCGGTGGCCTTCTTGCCGTCAAGAAGGACCTTGTTGATGAGCTGAGTCACCAGGCGGTTGTTGTAAACGGCGTCAGGCTGAACCTCACGACGATTAGCTGCTGCACGACGCGGCATGTGAAATCTCCTTAAGTGTCTACCGTGCGGCGCTTAGGCGGCACACGGCGAAAGTATCAAAACGTTATCTGGCTTATTTAGCCTTGGGGCGCTTAGCACCGTACTTGGAACGGGCCTGCATACGGTTCTGGACCGGAGCAGCGTCGTAGGCGCCACGGATGACGTGATAACGGACACCAGGGAGGTCACGGACACGACCGCCGCGGACGAGCACGATGGAGTGCTCCTGCAGGTTGTGGCCCTCACCCGGGATGTAAGCAGTAACTTCGATGCCGTTGACAAGGCGAACACGGGCAACCTTACGAAGAGCCGAGTTCGGCTTCTTGGGGCTCGTGGTGAAGACGCGGGTGCACACGCCGCGCTTCTGGGAGTTGTGCTGCAGAGCAGCGTTCTTGGACTTCTTGGGCACGGAACGACGGCCCTGGCGAACCAGCTGGTTAATAGTAGGCAAAGCGTACTCCTTCTCGTAATGATTCCAGCTTTATACTTGTGCAACGGCTTGAATCGAGGGGTCAGCATCCCCCTACGAAACACGCAGTTCATGAGAATACGAGCCTGAACCTGCGCTGTCAACACACCACGCCGCCGGGCGTATCCTAAAATTCCTACTTTTCCGCAAAGCCTCCACAAGTTTGTGGCGCAGCGGCATTCAACTCCTCCTTCAAACAGCAAAAGGGCCGCTCCCCTCTTGGGAAGCGGCCCTTTGTCATGCAAGGTTGCCTTGGCTAGCGATTACTCGTCGCCCTCGGACTCGTCCTCGTCGCCACCATCGACCAGCTGATTGAGCAGCTCATCAAGCGAGGCCATGTCCTCGTTGATGACGCCCGAGCCGGACTCCTTCTTCTCGGCGGCAGGTGCGCCAAGCATCTGCTCATCGGAGGCGAAGTGATGGCGCGGAGCGCTGGTGCCCAGCAGGATGTCGTCGGGGCCGTCGGGGCTAAAGACCATCTGCAGCAGCTGCGAGAGGTCCTCTTCGTCGGCCACGTCGTCGTTAGTGCTGTCGAGGATGTAGAGCAGGTTGTGAGCCTCAAGGCCGTCACGCAGCTCCTCGATCGCCTTGGCACCAATACCGTCGATGCGAAGCAGGTCCTCCTCAGACTTGCCCATGAGGTCGCCCACGGTCTCGATGCCAACCTCGCTGAACTTGTTGGTCCAGCGCTGAGACACGCCCAGGTCGTCAAAGAGGTACAGGCGAGCGTCCTCGGCAGAGATGGTGCGACCGTTGCGGGTCAGCGAGCCGTCGCCGCCGTTGAAGTCGTCGTAGCCGGTCCAGTCGAGCTGCTGCGGAAGCTGCTCGTCCAGGTTCTTGAGCTCGCTGGGAGCCCACTCGGGTAGGACCTTTGCCATCGGCGACGCCGGACCGTCGATGTTCACATAGCCGTCGGCAGTGCGATACGTAAGCGCAGCCTTGTCGTAGGGCTTGAGGCCGGTGCCCGCGGGGATCTTCTTACCAACGATGACGTTGGACTTCAGATCGAGCAGGTGGTCGACCTTGCCCTCGATGGCGGCCTCGGTAAGGACGCCGGCGGTACGGATGAACGATGCGCTGGAGAGCCAGGAATCGATGCTCGAGGCGACCTTCAGCGTACCGAGGATCGCGGGCTCGGCTGCGGGCGCTGCGCCACCGATGCGGGCAACGCGCTCGACCTCGTCGGCAAACTCGTAGCGGTCCACGTACTGACCAAGCAGATACTTGGAGTCACCCGGGTTGGTGATCTGAACGCGGCGCAGCATCTGACGCGCGATGACCTCGATGTGCTTGTCGTTCAGGTCGACGCCCTGGGAGGTGTAGACATCCTTGACGTTCTCGACGAAGGTGTGCATCGTCGTCTCGATATCGGTGAGCTTACGCAGGTTGCGGAAGTTCACGAAGCCCTTGGTGATCTGGTCACCGGCGCGGACGGTGCAGCCGTCCTCGATACCGGGCATGAAGCGAACGGATGCGGGCACGCGGCGCTCATCGAGGATACGGCTATGGTCGTCGCTATCGGCGATGGTGATCACGTACTCGGACTTCTCGGGCTTGATAGCCATGAAGCCAGAGACCGGGGCGAGGTCGGCCTCGCGGCCCAGAATCTTCTCGTTGACGTTACCAACGACGTCGAACATACGGCCAACGGTCGGCAGACCCTGCGTAATGTCGTCGACGCCGGCGACGCCGCCGGAGTGAATGGTACGCATCGTCAGCTGCGTACCGGGCTCGCCGATGGACTGTGCAGCGATAATGCCCACCGCGGTGCCGATGGCAACCGGACGACGGGTGGAAAGATCCCAGCCGTAGCACTTCTGGCACACGCCGTACTTGGAACGGCAGGTAAGCAGCGCGCGCAGCTTAACCTTCTTGAGGCCGGCGTCGATCATCTTCTGAAGATCGGCGACACTCTCGATGTAAGCGTCCTTCTCAAAGAGAACGGTGCCATCGGGAGCCACGACGTCATCGGAGTAGCAGCGGCCAACGAGGTCGGCGTTGATGTCATCGGTGCCGGGGATGATGAGGTTGTAGCTCACGCCCTCGGTGGTACCGCAGTCCTCCTCGCGAACGATAACGTCCTGCGCCACGTCGACCAGACGACGGGTGAGGTAACCCGAGTCGGAAGTGTGCGACGCGGTGTCGACCAGGCCCTTACGGGCGCCGTAGGTGGAAATGAAGTACTCGAGCGGAAGCAGGCCCTCGCGGAAGTTGGCCTTAATGGGAAGGTCGATGGTCTCGCCGGACATGTCGGCCATAAGGCCGCGCATGCCGCCGAGCTGACGCAGCTGGGTCTTAGAACCACGAGCGCCGGAGTCGGCCATCATGTAGATTGGGTTCTCTTCGTCAAAGAGGCCGAGCATCTTGGCAGCGACGTCGTCGGTAGCGGCAGTCCACTCGTTGACGACCTCGGTGTGACGCTCCTGCTCGTTGATGAAGCCTTCCTCGAAGTACTCGTTGATCTGGTCGACGCGCGACTGGGCCTCGGCCAGGATCTGGGGCTTCTCCTCAGGAATGAGGGCGTCCCACAACGAGATGGTAAGGCCTGCGCGAGTAGCGAAGTGGAAGCCAGCGAACTTGATGGCGTCGAGGATCGGTGCCACCTGAGCCTGCGGATAACGGTCGCAGCAGTTGGCAACGAGCTTGGCGACATCGCCCTTGACCATCTTGTAGTTCATGTACTCGTAGTCAGAAGGCAGGCACTGACGGTTGAAGATGATGCGGCCGATGGACGTCTCGAAGCGAGCCGTCTTGGAACCGGTCACGTCGTAATCGACAACATCGTTCTTGCCGTTCTTGACGCGGAAGATGCGCTGACCGTCCTCGGTAACGACGTTGGCGTCCTTGGAAGACACGCGCACCTGGATCTTCGCCTGAAGGTCAACCTCGGTACGAGCATCATAGGCAGCAAGAGCGTCCTCGAAGTCAGCGAAGATATGGCCCTCGCCGGGCATGCCGTCGCGAGCGAGCGTGAGGTAGTACACACCGATGATCATGTCCTGCGACGGGATGTTGACCGGCTTGCCAGATGCCGGCGAACGCAGGTTGTTGGCAGAGAGCATGAGCACGCGGGCCTCGGCCTGAGCCTGAAGCGACAGCGGCACGTGCACAGACATCTGGTCGCCGTCGAAGTCGGCGTTGAACGGCGAGCAGACCAGCGGATGCAGGTGGATTGCCTTACCCTCAACGAGGACGGGCTCGAATGCCTGAATGGACAGACGGTGCAGGGTCGGTGCACGGTTGAGCAGGACCAAACGGCCGTCGATAACCTCTTCGAGGATGTCCCACACAAAGGTGGCACCGCGCTCGATGGCGCGCTTGGCGCCCTTGATGTTCTCGACCTTGCCAAGCTCCACCAGACGCTTCATGACAAACGGCTTGAAGAGCTCAAGCGCCATGGTCTTGGGCAGGCCGCACTGATGCAGCAGCAGCTTGGGGTCGGTAACGATAACCGAACGGCCGGAGTAGTCAACACGCTTGCCCAGCAGGTTCTGACGGAAGCGGCCCT
>CAJMAZ010000077.1:0-4992 GCA_905211535.1 uncultured Collinsella sp.
CGAGAGCTCGGATATGCGATGGTCCCAGTGGTCGACGGGAAGCGTCACCGCTTGCAGCGCATGGACGGCGCGCATCTCGCGCTGCGAGCGCGGTACATTGGTGTAGGAGAGAGGGAGCATCACGTTTTCGATAACCGATAGGCGCGGCAGCAGGTTGAAGCTCTGGAAGACAAAGCCGATGCTCAAGGCGCGCACCTCGGTAAGCTCGTCGTCATCGAGTTCGGCTACGTTGAGCCCCTGCAGGTAATAGTCGCCCGCTGTCGGCTTGTCCAAGCAGCCCAGGATGTTCATGAGCGTCGACTTGCCCGAGCCGGAGGGGCCGGTGATGGCCACGAACTCGCCCGGATCTACAGCTAGGCTCACGTTATGGAGGATGTGCGCGCAGCCGGCCTCGCTCTCAAAGATGCGATGCACGTTGCGGATGTCGATGACGGGGCGCATTACATGTCCTCATATGGCGTGGCGTCTGCGGGAGCGTCGGCATCGCTGGAGCCGGATTCCGTGTCGACCACAAGAGTGTCGCCGCCGCGCAGCTTGGTTACGGGAACGTTTGGATTGATCTCGTTGCCTTGGTCGTCGTACTCGACCTCGACCTTGCCCACCACGGCCTCGTCGTCATTTTGGGTCACGATGGTCACCTCGACGCGGCGGGTCTCGGTGCCCGTCTCGTCGGTTGCCAGGTTGACGTAGTGTGTGTCGCCATCACCGGTCATGAGGGCGAGGGTCGGAACCATGACAACGTTGTCCAGCTGTTCGGTGATGATCGAGACCTCGGCGGTCATGCCGGGCTTTAGGCGTTTGTCGGGCGCGTCGATGAGGATGTCGACGTCGAAGTTCACGCCATCGCCGCCATCACCGCTTGCCACCGAGGCGATGGCGGTGACGGTTCCTTGGCTCGTGATATCGGGAAATGCGGGATAGGTGACGTTGGCGGTTTGGCCCACGGCGATCTTTGCGATGTCTTTTTCACCCACCTGGACCGTTACCTTCATCTTGGAGAGGTCGGCGATCTGCATGCACTGCTTGCCGCCGCTCGTGTCGCCTTCGCCCATGACCATGCCGCCCGAGACGGTGGCGCCAACCTTGGCGTTGAGCTCCACGATGCTGCCCGAGCTGGGCGCCTTTACGGTGCGCTCGGCGGCGCGGGCATTGGCCTGGTCGAGGGCCGCCTGGGCGGATTCCATGGAACGCTGGGCGCTCGAGACGGCGCTTTGCTCCGAGGAGGTGTCGGTAGAGGTAGGGTTGCCCTCATCGTCGATGGCCGGTGCGCTCTGTGCGCTGGCCAGGGCCCTTTTTGCAGCGGCGAGGTCCTCCTGTGCCGCGGCGAGGGCGCGCTGGGCCTCGGTAACATCGCGATCGAGGCCGTCGTTCTTGATAGTCATGAGCACGTCGCCGGCATTGACCTGCTGGCCCGTCTGTACGTTGATTTCTGCCACGGTTCCGTCGACGGTAGGGGAGACCACCGATGCCGAGATAGGCTTGAGTTGGCCTTTTGCCTCAACCGAGGTCGTAAACGTTCCTTCCTGGACCGTCTCGAGTACGGGCTCGTTTGTGGACTGCGGTTTCGAGCTCATGATGGCGGTCGCAACGACAGCGATGAGTATGATGCCGGCGATGACGCCCGCGACAATGCCGCGACGGATGAGCTTCTTGCGGCGGCGTTCGGCACGCTTGGCTTTGAGCTTAGCGTATGCCTCTTCATCGGAGATGGAAGAATCTTGCTGCTCGGGGTCTGCGGTGGTCAAGAGCGGCAAGGTCTCAGTCGAGTCTACGGGCAGGTGCTGGACCTCGTCCTGGGAGGTGCGGGGATCTTGAGCCATGGGGTCTCCTCTATAGATTCGGTTTCCTCGATGGTTTACATGCTTTCCTCGAAAGTTTACATGACGACCCTGGACGGTGTGTCGTGCGTGCGCTTTCTTACGAGCATGTTAGGAACCGAAGGGGCCGCTCGGGTGGCACCCCTTTGCGCACAAGAAGCAAATTCGACCAGTGCCACCGCGCCGCCGCGGGAACCGGCTCATCCTCTGCGCAAAAGAAGCAAATAATCCCATTTAGAGCTCGTGACCGCGTCCCTAAGTGGGATTATTTGCTTCATTTGGAAGCGCGGCGAGCCTGTACCGGGTTTGTAAAATTGTCTGTGTAAGTCTCGCGAACCGGGGTTTCACTCCCGAGGAACGGAGGCGCACATGGCGAGGAGACCGCGCGGCGGCAGGAGGGACGAGATCGCGAGGGCGATCCTGGAGGAGTTCGGCGCCGAGACCGCCGATGAGGCCCAGGAGGCCCTGCGGCAGATACTCGGCCCCACGATCGAGGCGATGCTCAGGGCCGAGCTCGACGCCCACCTGGGCTACGCCAGCAACGACAAGTCGCCCAAGGCGACCGCCAACAGGCGCAACGGCTACACCCCCAAGACGGTCAGGACGTCCGCCGGCGAGCTCGAGATATCGGTCCCCAGGGACCGCGACGGCTCGTTCGAGCCGGTCGCGGTGCCCAAGGGCAGCTCGGACCTCTCCGACGTCGAGTCCCGCGTGATCTCCATGTACGCGCGCGGGATGTCGCAGCGCGACATCGCCCGGACCGTCCGGGAGATCTACGGGTTCTCGATGAGCGCCGAGACCGTCTCGGCGATAACGGACCGCGTGTGGGAGGACCTCGAGCGCTGGAGGTCCAGGCCGCTCGAGCCCGTCTACGCCTTCATGTTCGTCGACTGCCTCTACGTGCCCGTGCGGGACGGCCGCGGCGCGCGCAACGCCGCCGTGTACGCGGTGCTGGCCTACGACCTGCGCGGCCGCAAGGACGTCCTGGGCCTGTGGATGGACGACTCCGAGGGCGCCCACCGCTGGATGCAGGTGTTCGACGAGCTCAAGGCCCGCGGCGTCGAGGACGTCCTCTACGTCAGCTCCGACGGCGTGGCCGGGCTCGGGGAGGGCCTGGGGGCGGTCTTCCCGGCGGCGACCCACCAGCGCTGCATCGTCCACCTGGTCCGCAACTCGCTGAGGTACGTCCCGCAGAAGGAGGCCGCGGCGTTCTGCCGCTCCATACGCGCGGTCTACGGCGCGCCCTCGCTGGCCGCCGCCGAGTCGGCCTGGGAGGACTTCCGCGGGGAGTGGTCGCGCTACCCGGGCGCCGTCGCGGTGTGGGAGCGCAGCCTGGACCAGGTGTGGCAGCTCTTCTCCTGCGGCTCGGAGGTCAGGCGCGTCATGTACACGACGAACGCCCTCGAGTCGGTCAACGCCAGCTTCCGCAAGGTCGTGAGGCGGGGGTCGTTCCCCAGCGAGGAGGCGGTGATGAAGCTGCTGTACCTGAGGGTGCTGGAGCTGTACCGCAAGTGGGGCGAGGGCTGCCATCACGCCGGCTGGTCCCAGGTGCGCAACCAGCTCCTGTGCGACGAGGCGGTCCGGCCGAGAATCGAGAGGTACCTGTAAGAGAAATGGGACTTACACAGACTTCTTGACAAACCCGCCACTCATTTCAAAATGCACGATTTACCGCCACTCATTTCGCAATCTAGGCAGTTCCGGAAAACGAACGCGCCCCACATTGCCCTCGTCACGTATCGCCCATCGCGCCGCGCCGCCCATCACCCAACATTGTTCATGATCATCACTCGGCAAACGATCAAAAAACGGAGATGCGCTTTGCAGCACATCTCCGACAGTAGACGAGTAGCCCAAAACGCGAGCGTTCTCGATTTAAAACCCCAGCTCGCCGTGCCGACGGCTTGCGCGTGCGGGGGCGCGGCAGCAAAGTGCCTTAGTTCGCAGAGCTCTGTCCCTCGGCGCGCGGCTGTGCCTCCACAACCGTGCACACCATGGCGGCTCGCGTGGTACGCGGGATAATCTCGCCTGCACAGGTCACGAGCGTAAGAACCTGTTTTGCCTTCTTGACATCCTCCCCCGCGGTGCTCGACTTCGCCTTTGCCTGGCCAAGCATATCTTCAAGATATGCGGTGAGCGTCTTATCGGAGTCCTCAAACGTGGCACGGCGGGCATCGGTGTAGGTATCCTCGACCTGCGCGGTAAACATCGGCTTGAGCACATAGGTGGTATCGCGCGTGATGTAGTACACCTTGCCGATTTTGTCGAAATCACCCTGATTGAGGGTATTGTCAATTGCCTTGAACATAGAGCCGTCGTTCATATGATGGCCGTAAATGGTGGTTTGCTCGTCCACCAAGCCCGGAGCCGTATCGTCCATGTCCATGAAGATGGTGCCCGAACCATTGCCCGAAGCATCAAAAAGCCTGCTCAGATACGTTGTATTGTTGCTGGTCTGGACCACGGGGTAATTGATCACCGTACCCGGGACATAAATCCAGCCCACAATATCCGGATTGATCTGCGCCAAGGCGTTGAAGTCCACGCTGGGCACGTCATCGCCTTCATCGCCCTTGACGGCATACTGCTCAAGCTGCTTATAGCATGATTGCGCCTCTTGATAGCCCAGCTGAGCCTTGATGAACAGCCCTCCGGCAATCAGCAAAAGGACTATACCCACAATAATGAAGATGAGAGGCAGTATCTGCTTTTGCTTGCGCGGGGGACGATTATCACCGCGACCGCCTTTGACTCCACGCTCCGGAGTGCGAGGCGGCACAGAACCGCCGGCGCGGACGGGGCGCGGCTGCTTTGCGGAAGAGCGATGCGTGGAGGTGACAGCCACAGGGGCAACTCCCTTCGGGGATGTCATTTGATTTTGAGAAGCCCGCGGTTCCTGTACCGGAATTCGAGCAGTAACAGCTGCGGCGCCATGGGGAGCCGACGCGGTGGCGGGAGACGCGGAACGCACGGCGGGCGCGACATGCGCCGGCATCTCTTCTGGCTCGGCAATTTCGGGATGATACGCAAAGGGGTCAAAAGCCGGGGCCTCTGCAGGAGCGGATGCCGAGGGCTTTACCTGCGGAGACTGCGAGGCAGCACGTGCCGAAGAAACCGACGCCGTCGTGCGCAGAGCGGGTTGCTTTGCAGCGCGGGATACCGGAGCTGGAGCCGC
>CAJMAZ010000078.1:0-4877 GCA_905211535.1 uncultured Collinsella sp.
CGGGCGATTGGCGCAACGGTTAGCGCAGGTGCTTTACACGCACAAGGCTGGGGGTTCGAATCCCTCATCGCCCACCACTGATTTGATAGGCTCCCAGCAATGGGGGCCTTTCTTTTTCGGGCCCATTTCATGGGATTCGAACCCGACAGGGTGCGGAGCTGAGGAAACGCGCAAGCGTTTTCCAGCGCAGCACGCAAGGAGCGGAGCGACGCAGCGAAGGCGGGCGGCGCCAGCCGCACGCGGACATCCCGCTGGGGGCACCATTTGAGATGTGAAGCCCGTTACCAATTCGGTAGCGGGCTTTTTGCTACCGATATGCCGAGATTCGAACCCGACAGGGTGCGGATCCCGGCATCATCGCAAGGCCTGTGGTCAAAAAATGGCAAATATGAGTACTGTTACCATTTTAGTTACAGCGATTTCATGCCTTCAGAAGGCGATTTAGCCGTCAGGCGTCCTACGGCGGAAAAATTGCAGACGTTTATCGGCTAAGTACTTGGACATATGTTGCGTAACACTACATATTTTGCAAATAAATAATGCTACAGGACTTGTGACAGTACTCATATTTGGCGTTTTTTGCCCGCGACCCCTTATTGCGTGGGCGAATCAGTTGCAAAACGGACTCCAAAGCGTCCTTCGCAAACAAAAACCGGGGCCCGCATGATGCGGACCCCGGCTCAATACCGTGACGATATGTCGGTTACGCTCTACACGTAGAACAGGATGTCGTCGTAGGTCGGGACCGGCCAGTAGTCGGCTGCCACGATCTCTTCCATGGCGTCCACGGCGGCACGCAGCGCATCCATAGCGGGAACGACCTCGTGCGCGTACACGTTGGCCTGCTCCTGGCCATCGAGAGACTCGGCCTTCTGATGCACGGCGTCGAGCGCCTTGATGGAGTCGTTGATGGTGGTGATGCCGTTGCAGAGCTTGTTGAGCGTGTTCTGCTCACACTGCATGGCGGCCTCGGCGCCGGCGGCACGAATAGTCTCAAGGCCCTTAGCGACCTTGGTGGCATAGGCGGTAATGACCGGGCGATAGGTACGACGTGCCTCGCGAACCATCGTGGTGGCCTCGATGTTCATGAGCTTGTTGTACTTCTCGAGCTTGCAGTCGTAGCGGCACTGGGCCTCGGCCTTGGTCAGGACACCCGTCTCCTCAAAGAGCGCAATGGCCTTATCGGAAACAAAGGCGGGCAGGGCGTCGGCCGTGGTCTTGTTGTTGGCAAGACCGCGCTTCTCGGCCTCAACGGGCCACTCGTCGGAGTAGCCGTCACCGGAGAACAGGATGCGCTGGTGGTCGGTCAGGACCTTCTTGCAGTACTCGAGCGCAGCGTCCTGGAACTCATCCTCGGGCGTACCCTCAAGCGCGTCGGCGAAGGACTTGAGCGACTTGGCCACGGCGGCATCGAGCACCAGGTTGGAGTCGGAGACGTTCTGCTCGGAGCCGCAGGCACGGAACTCGAACTTATTGCCGGTGAAGGCAAACGGGGAGGTGCGGTTGCGGTCGGTGTTGTCCTGCATCAGCTTGGGCAGGGTATCGGCGCCCAGGTCGAGCACGCCGCGCGTGGCATGGACGGAAGCCTTGCCATCGATGATCTTCTCGACGACCTCGGTAAGCTGGTCGCCCAGGAAGATGGACATAATCGCCGGAGGAGCCTCGTTGGCGCCCAGACGATGGTCGTTGCCGGCCGAGGCAACGGAGGCACGCAGGAGCTCCTGATAGTTATCGACGGCCTCGATCACCGCGGTGAGGAAGACGATGAACTGCAGGTTGTCGAGCGGGGTGTCGCCCGGATCGAGCAGATTCTCGGACTCGGTGCCAAGCGACCAGTTGTTGTGCTTGCCCGAACCGTTGATGCCCTCGAAGGGCTTCTCGTGCAGCAGGCAGACCAAGTCGTGGCGGGAGGCGATGAGCTTCATCTTCTCCATCATGACCAGATTCTGGTCGATGGCCTCGTTGACCTCGCCATAGACCGGTGCAAGCTCATGCTGGCAGGGAGCAACCTCGTTGTGCTTGGTCTTGGCGGGAATGCCAAGCGCCCACAGTTCATCGTCCAGGTCCTTCATATAGGCCGAGACGGTGGGGCGGATAGCGCCAAAGTAGTGCTCCTCGAGCTCCTGGCCCTTGCAGGGAGCAGCACCAAAGAGGGTGCGGCCGGTGATGACCAGGTCCTTGCGCTTGCGGTAAGCGTCCTTCTTGATCAGGAAGTACTCCTGCTCGTCACCCACGGAAGGAACGACCTTCTTGGGGGTCTTGCCAAACAGCGCCAAAACGCGCTTAGACTCACGCGAGAGCGCGGTCATGGAACGCAGCAGCGGGGTCTTCTTGTCCAGGGCCTCGCCCGTGTAGGAGCAGAAAGCCGTGGGGATGCACAGGACATCGTCCTTGATAAAGGCGGGGCTAGTGGGATCCCAAGCGGTGTAGCCACGGGCCTCGAAGGTAGCGCGCAGGCCGCCGTTGGGGAAGCTGGAGGCGTCCGGCTCGCCCTGGATGAGGTTCTTGCCCGTAAACTTGGTAATGGCGGTGCCGTCGTGGTTGGGCTCCAGGAAGCTATCGTGCTTCTCGGAAGTAATGCCCGAAAGCGGCTGGAACCAGTGCGCGTAGTGCGTCGCACCCTTGGAGATGGCCCAGACCTTCATGGCATGGGCAACGGCGTTGGCCACGTCCAGGTCGAGCGGCTCACCGCCCTCGAGGGTTGCAGCAAGGCGCTTCCAAATGTCCTTGGGGAGGTAATCCTTCATGACTTCCTCAGAGAACACCATGGTCCCGAAGCGGTCAGTAAGTTCGGCCATACGGAACTCCCTTCGTATCGGCACCGCGTGAGAAGCGGTGTTGATTACTAACGAACGAGTCATAGCTTAGACTCGCCGTGTTTCCGCGACATTACCGTTATGTTGCTGTCGCGAAACCAATCAATGAGGTTACCCTATCGAGGCGGCGTTGCCACCCTCAACAGCCAATCAACTGCATAAATTGCAGACCTCTCCCCATGGTTTAAGAGTAGTCAATGGTAGGATGGGGCTCTATTAACTGGTATTTCGCATCAGATACCATTCAATATAGCCCCATCCTACATTGACCGCCCTGTTATAGGAAGTACCGATAGCGAAGCGTTTTCGATTGGTATCACCAAATCGCGAGAGAAACTCCACCTTAGCGCGGTCGTGCTGTAGAATCCTTGCAACAAAACATCGCACCTAGGCATCTAAAGGAGCACGATATGCGCGTCGACGAGGTTTTTAAGCAGGCAGCATCCCAGGGCACCGCGCCCGTTTCGTTTGAGATGTTCCCGCCCAAGGGCGAGCTTACCCTCAACACGGCTCGCGAGGTGGCAGGCAATCTGTGCAAGCTTTCGCCGAGCTTTGTCTCGGTCACCTGCTCGGCCGGCGGCTCGGGCAACGGTGCCACCACCGCCCCCATCGCGCATATGATTTCGAGCGAATTCGATACGACCTCGGTAGCGCACCTCACCTGCGTGGGCCGCACCCACGCCGACATCGCCGCCAAGATCGACGAGTATCGCACCGCCGGCGTTGAAAACATCCTGGCCCTGCGTGGTGATCTTCCCGCCGGCGCGACCGAGGACGACAAGCCCGCCTCGGACTACGCCTACGCCCGCGACCTTATCCCCGAGCTCGTCGACGCCGGCTTTTGCGTGGGCGCCGCAGCCTACCCCGAGGGCCACATTGCCTGCGAGGATCTCAACCTCTCGGTCGAGCACCTCAAGCAAAAACAGGACGCCGGCGCGAGCTTCTTTGTGACGCAGCTCTTTTTTGATAACGAGTGCTTCTACCGTTTTCGCGAGCTTGCCGACAAGGCCGGTATCACCGTGCCCATTACCGCGGGCATCATGCCGTTTATGGGCAAGTCGCAGATCAGCCGCATGGTCTTTATGTGCGGCGCGTCGCTACCCTCCCCCGTCATCAAGATTCTCGCCAAATACGAGAACGACCCCGAGAGCCTGCAGGCAGCCGGTGTAGATTATGCCGCCCGCCAGCTTTGCGACCTTAAGGAGCGCGGTGCCGACGGTCTGCACCTGTACACTATGAACCGTCCTGCAATCGCCGCGACCATTATGGAGCGCCTGGGGTAATGGAAAAACCGCACGCCGATATTACCGTTGTTGAAGTGCCGGCCGACCTTGCGTCGCCGGCGCTTTACCGTATCGACGCTGCCCGCCACCCTCGTGTCGACCGTGCCGAGATGCTGCGGTATCTGGGCTACGGCGGCCAGCAGATTGAGCCCGAGCTGTCGCAGCGTATTGAGCTTGTCGTTGAGCGTCTGGAACTGGACATTGAACCCCGTGGCGTGCGCCGCGTATTTGCCATCGACGCCACGAGCGCCGATGAACAGGGCGAGCCTTGCATTCGCTTGGTCGGCACCAACGTTGAGCTGCGCGGTCGCGATATCTATCGCCACCTCAAAGACGCCCGCTTTGCCGCACTCATGGCATGCACCCTCGGCATGGACGCCGAGCGTCGTCTGCGCACCACGGGAGCCCAGCAGCCCCTGGAGGGAGCCGTGCTCGACGCCGCATGCTCTGCCTATGTAGAAGCCGCCGTCGAGCAGATGGACCAGCAGGCGAAGGCTGCGGCCGCCGCACACGGACTCGCCGGCAACTGGCGCTTTAGCCCCGGCTACGGCGACTGCCCGCTTACGGCCCAGCGCTCAATCGTGGCTGCACTCAACGCCACACGGCTCATCGGGCTTACCGTCACACCCACCAGCCTGCTCATGCCCACCAAGAGCGTGACCGCGGTGATCGGTCTGTTCGACGGCGAGGTCCACGACGCCCAGAGCCGCCCTACCTGCAATATCTGCCGCATGCGCGAGCACTGCCGCTTCCGCGCCGCCCACACCACCTGCTATTC
>CAJMAZ010000079.1:0-4065 GCA_905211535.1 uncultured Collinsella sp.
AGTTCCGCACGCAAAGGAAAGCACTTAATGTGCTTTCCGTCTTGCGCAGGACTGTCCGAGCAGGCGATGTTGCCCCATACGCCCGCCTAGCCGGATGTACGGGTTTTCCAGGTGCGGCAGATCGGCCTGAAAGAGGAGGGCATAGACCTTGAGGTCATGCCCGACGATTGAAGGCCGAGGTGCCGTGCCTGGGAAAGCCGCCTAGGTCAGTTTCACTATAGGAGCGAAGCCCTTCATTAGCTTTTTGGTCTGGCCGGTCTTTTCGAACTGGACCTCAATCATGTCTCCGACGACCGAGATCACGGTGCCCGTGCCAAAGGTCTTATGGCTCACGGTATCGCCCGCGGCAAAGTCCTGCGATGCGCTGGCGCGATCGACCTTGCGCTCCACCGTCGGGGACACCTTAGATGACGGCTTTTTGGCTCGCGGCGCGCCCGAACCAAAGGTCGAGGCAACACGGCCGGCGTCGGGCGAGACCCCACGATGGCGCTCGGTGCCATAAGTGCTGCCGCCAAAGAAATCGTCGAAGCTCGATCCGCCGCGCGATCCAGAGCCGCCGGTCGAGCGCGTATGCGAGCCAAACACCTTGCCGCCATACATGTCCGAGCCCATACCCGAGCCAAACGTGCCGTGACGGTCGCCGCGCTTCTCCCAGCCCGTGCCCTCAAAACCAGCAGAACCGATGCCGCTAAACTCGATATCCTCAAACGGAATCTCGTTGAGGAAGCGCGAGCGCGGGTTGGCAGAGGTCGAGCCGTAGGTGCGACGCGTAGCCGCATAGGTCAAGAACAGGCGCTTGCGAGCACGCGTGATGGCGACGTAGGCCAAGCGACGCTCCTCCTCGAGCTTGCCCGGATCGTCACTACCGCCAAAGTCGTGCACGTGCGGGAAGATGCCTTCCTCCATGCCGGCCACAAACACCGCGGGGAACTCCAGGCCCTTGGCGGAGTGAATGGTCATCATGGTGATGGCATGCGTCTCGCCGGCCAGGGAATCCAAGTCGGAGCGCAGGGCCAGCCACTCCATGAGAGCAGGAAGCGCCTTGCAGGTGAGCGGGCCGTAGGTGCGCTCGATCTCGTCGGCATGCACGGCACCCGCCGGCAGCTCTGTCGGCGCGGCATAGGCGTTGCCCGCGATGGCGGCAGCCAGGGCATCCTGCGGCGAGAGCGCCGGGGCGGCCAAACTATCGAGCGGATTGGAGCCCGCGGCATCGCGCGCACCGACAAGTGCCTCAAACGAAGACGCGGGCGCAGACGGGCCGGGCTCGGGCGCAGGCGCGCTCACTACAACGGGCTCGGGCTCAGCGTCGACAGGCACATCGACAACACCGGCAGCGCGCAGCTCTTCCAAGCTCTCGAGCGTGCCTTCGATATCCTCGTGCGTCTCCTCAAATTCGGCGGCGACGCCCAGGAATTCCTGGATGTTCTCGGCGCGGCTCTCGGACTCCATGGTGCCCTCGGCGCGGAAGGCCTGCAGCAGGCCCGTCTTGTCGACAATCATCTCGACGACGTCCTTGAGCTCGCCGTCCATGCGCCGGCCCTCGCGCACCAGCGCCACAAAGCTCGAAAGGCCGTTGCGCACCTTGGCGCTAAACATGCCCGTCTCGGCCGTCGCAATCTCACAGGCTTGGAAGAACGAACAGCGGTTGTCGCGTGCCAGCTGCTCAATCTTTTGAATCGAAGTGGAGCCGATGCCGCGGCGCGGCGTGTTGATGACGCGCTTGACGCTCATCTCGTCGGCCGGGTTCACGATCATCTTGAGGTAGGCCATGACGTCGCGGATCTCGGCACGGTCGAAGAACCGCGTGCCACCCACAATCTTGTAGGGCACGCCCGCGCGCAGGAACATATCTTCGAGGATACGCGACTGGGCGTTGGTGCGATAGAACACAGCGATGTCGTCGTAGCTCGTGCCCTTGGAGTGCAGCTTCTCGATCTCACCGGCAATCCAGCGGCCCTCGTCGCGCTCGTCGCTCGCCTGGAAGGCCTGGATCTTCTCGCCATCGCCCTCGGCCGTAAACAGGCGCTTGTCCTTGCGCTGCGAGTTGTGGCGAACAACGGCATTGGCGGCGCTCAGGATGTGACCCGTGGAGCGATAGTTCTGCTCCAGCTTGACGGTCTTGCAGTTTTTAAAGTCCTTCTCAAAGTCCAGGATGTTGGTAATGTCGGCGCCGCGCCAGCTATAAATGGACTGGTCATCATCGCCTACGACCATGAGGTTTTGGTACTTGGCGGCCAGCAGGTTGGCGATCTCGTACTGGACGTGGTTGGTGTCCTGATACTCGTCGACGCTAATGTAGCGGAAGCGCTCCTGGTACTTGTCGAGCACCTCGGGGCGGGTGCGCAGCAGCTCGAGCGTGCGCACGAGCAGGTCATCGAAGTCCATCGCGTTGGCGGCGCGCAGGCGACGCTCCAGCTCCATATAGACCTGTGCGGCCTTTTTATCGTTGGGGCTATCGGCAGATTTGAGCATGTCCTCGGGCCCGATCATGGCGTTTTTGGCCGAACTGATCTTGCTACGGATCATGTTGATGGGGAACTGCTTTTGCTCGATACCGAGTGCCTGCATAATGTCGCGCACCATGCGCTTGGAATCGTCGTCATCGTAGATGGTGAACTGACCGGTATAGCCCAGCAGGTCGGCGTCCTCGCGCAGCATGCGCACGCACATGGCATGGAAGGTGCACACCCACATGCCACGGGTACCGCTGGGAATAAGTGCCGCCAGACGCTCGCGCATCTCGGCCGCGGCCTTGTTGGTAAACGTGATGGCAAGGATCTGCCAGGGCTTAACACCCAGGTCGCCGAGCATATGGGCGATGCGGAAGGTCAGGACGCGGGTCTTGCCCGAGCCAGCACCGGCAAGGACCAGCAACGGACCCTCGGTCGTCAGGACGGCCTCGCGCTGGGCGGGGTTAAGGCTGTCGATGTCGACGAGCGGCTTAGCGGGCTTGGGTGCCGGTGCGGGAGCATCGTAGATGTCGAGCGGGACGAGCTCGGGCTCCGGCGCAGCGGGGGCAGTGTATGCATCAAGCGGCACGGGTGCCGGTGCGGGCGGCACGGGTACCGCGGCATTCTTTTCCCAGGGCAAGGGCTGGGTCATGGGCGACTCCTCATCTGACGGACGGCGCGCCTGCGGGCAGCGCCATAGTTTGAGCCGTACCAGTATACCGAGCCGCGCGGACACCGACGCAAATCACACCTCGACTCCGTGCGCCACCGTCAGGCCCGCCCCAGCGGATTTGGCGCAAAGTAACCTGTCCCCATTGCACCAAAAAGGCGGCATAGACCTTTTGGTCATGCCGCCCTCTTTGAATGACAAGTTGTCGCTCTGGCCGCCGCGCAGCGTCAACCAAGTTACAGGCCGAGCATGGGCTCCAAGACGAAGAAGTACGCAAGCACCACGATGCCCAGAATGATGCGGTAGACGCCGAAGCACTTGAAGTCGTGACGGCGGACGAAGCCCATGAGCCACTTGATGGCGATGAGCGAAACCACAAAGGCCACAACGCAGCCCACGCCCAGGATGGCGACCTCGTTGGCACCGAACGTACCGCCCTTGATGAAATACTTGACCAGCTTGAGCGCACTCGCGCCAAACATGACAGGGATGGCCAGGAAGAACGTAAACTTGGACGCCACCGAACGCGTGCAGCCCAAAAGCAGGCCGCCGATGATGGTGGAACCGGAGCGCGACGTGCCCGGAATCAGCGAGAGCACCTGGAAGCATCCGATGCCCAGTGCGGTCTTCCAACTCAAGTCCTCGAGCGTGGTGATGGAACCAAAGTCCAGATCCTCGTCATCGCCCTCATCCTCAGCGGTAGCCGCGGCGGGCGCCGCAAAGTGCGCACCGGCGGGACGTCCACCCGACACCACAGCACGCGAACCAAACGAACCGGCAACGGCCATTTCCTCGCGCTTGTTCGCGCGCCAGTTCTCGATCACGATAAACAGCACGCCGTACACAATGAGCGCCAGCGCCACGACGGGAGCATTGTAGAAATGCTCCTCCATCCAGTCGTTGAGCGGCAGACCGATCGCCGCCGCAGGAATGCAGCCGAGCACA
>CAJMAZ010000080.1:0-3483 GCA_905211535.1 uncultured Collinsella sp.
GTAGATTCCGCACGAGCCGGAAAGCACTTAATGTGCTTTCCGAGCGAGCCCAGGATCTGACCGAGCGGAAACCTTGCGCCTGGCCTTCGGCGGAGCGTGCCGGATGGTGGAATTGTGTGCAGCCCGGTTTTCCGTTGACCGACGCCGGGGTCCCCGCCATAATACTTTCGGTTCACGCACGAATCCGCTGCCAGAGACAGCCGGCGCAAACGGGTCTTACCCGCGAGCTTAATGGGACTTCCCGCCAGCCGAGGTGGTCGAGTAGATATGTCTTCTCGCCCCCGTCGCTCATGCAGCGCGGGGGCTTTCTTTTTGGACATGCCCCCGTCACGTCCTTGTGGCGGACCGTGCCCGGAAAGAATTCGAGGAGGTGTAATTCATGCCCCAGCAGTACAAAATCGACAAGGTTGCAGAGATCGAGTCCCGTATCGCCGAGAACGCCGGTCTGTTCGTCGTCAACTACAACGGTCTGACGGTTAAGCAGGCTCAGGAGCTGCGTCATCAGCTTCGCGAGTGCGGCGCCGAGATGAAGGTCTACAAGAACAACCTGGTCAAGATCGCCCTCAAGAACCAGGAGCAGCCCGAGCTCGACGAGATTCTCGCCGGCCCCGTCGCTTATGTGTTCTACGAGTCCGAGCCGGTCGAGGCCGCTAAGGCCCTTAAGGACTTCTCCGCTCAGTCCAAGGGCGTCCTTGAGATCAAGGGCGGTATCTCCGACGGCAAGGCCGTTTCCGCTGATGATGTTAAGGCTATCGCTGAGCTGCCCACCAAGGATCAGCTTCTCGGCCAGATCGCCGGTCTCATCTCCGGTTTCGCTCGCGACATCGCTGTCTGCGTCAACGGCGTTTCCTCTGGTCTCGCTCGTTCGATCCAGCAGGTCTCCGAGCAGAAGGCAGCCTAGTCGCTGTTTTCACCCGCGGCGGCAACGCCGCATCCCTGGCGCATTCGCGCCGTGTTTTAACTGATCTCCGTGCATCCGCACGGAAACCGAAAGGACTTAGAAATGGCTAAGCTTACCACCGATGAGATCATCGATGCTCTTAAGGAAATGACCCTTCTCGAGGCTTCCGAGCTCGTCAAGGCTATCGAGGACACCTTCGGCGTTTCCGCCGCTGCTCCTGCCGCTGTTGTCGCCGCTCCCGCTGCTGGCGCTGCTGAGGCCGAGGAGAAGACCGAGTTTGACGTCGTGCTCGAGGGCTTCGGCGACAACAAGATCCAGGTCATCAAGGCCGTCCGTGAGCTCACCAACCTTGGCCTGAAGGAGGCCAAGGAGGTCGTCGAGGGCGCTCCCAAGGCTGTTCTCGAGGGTGCCAAGAAGGAGGACGCCGAGGCTGCCAAGGAGAAGCTCGAGGCTGCTGGCGCTGCTGTCACCCTCAAGTAATCAGGCTTTCTCGCCAGATTTCTTTGCAGACGGGGTTCGCATTGCGAGCCCCGTCTTTTTTGTTTTTCGGTCCCTCGGCATCGGTAGCTCAAACTGCCATGTTCTGTGATTTGCGTCGTATCGGGCACCCTGCCGTTGGGCAATAAAATTGCACCATTCGAGCAATAATTTGCGTTGACCTGCTGAAGAATTGTCTTTGCCTTGTAGCGACATATAGTTCCAGCGGTAAGATGCTTGGGTATCGCAATTTGGTCTGCGGCTGTGCGCCGCACGCATGGGGCGCTTTTGCGCCTGCGAAAGGATCTTTGAATAACATGAAGGCAATCATCCCCGCCGCCGGTCTTGGCACGCGTTTTCTGCCTGGCACCAAGTGCACGCCCAAAGAGATGCTGCCGGTGCTCGACAAGCCCGTCATTCAGTACGTCGTCGAGGAGGCGCTCGACCCCGAGGAAGTCGACGACGCCATCATCGTTACTTCTCCCGGTAAGCCCGAGCTGCTGAACTACTTCCAGCCCGATCGCTCGCTCGAGAACCTGCTGCGCGAGCGCGGCAAGAACGCCTATGCCGATGCCGTCGCCCACGCTGGCGGTATGCCGGTCGACTTCCGTTATCAGTACGAGCCCAAGGGCCTCGGCCATGCTATCCGCTCTGCTGCCGACGCCGTGGCAGGGGAGAACTTCCTGGTTCTTCTGGGCGACTACGTTGTGCCTAACCGCGACATCTGCGACAAGATGCTCGCCGTTTCCAAGGAGCACGGTGGCGCTTCGGTTATCGCCGTCGCTGCTTGCTCGCCCGAGGAAGTCAGCCGCTACGGCGTTATCGCCGGCGAGCGCGTCGGTTCGCTCGAGGGTGCCGAGGACGTTGCCGATGCAGAGCCGGGCGCTGTCTGGCGCATCGGCGGTCTGGTCGAGAAGCCCGCTCCCGAGGCGGCTCCGTCCAACCTGTACATCGTCGGTCGCTACCTGCTGAGCCCGCTGGTCATGGACCTGCTGGCAGATCAGCAGGCCGGCAAGGGCGGCGAGATCCAGCTCACCGACGCCATGGCCCGTTCGCTCGACCGCGAGGCCATGTATGCGGTCGTCATCGACCCGCTGTCGGGCTACGACACCGGCACTCCCTCTGGCTGGATGGCCACCAACGCCCTCATGGCTGCAAGCGACCCCCGCTTTGCCGGCGCCTTCTGGGACGCCATCGACGAGCGCGGCGGTTTGATGCGCAAGTAAGCCTTTGGGCATCGACATTCACGGGTGCGGACTTCGGTCTGCACCCGTTTTTTTATGCGAGCTACAGTTCGGCTCCGGAAAGTGCGACCCACAATTTGGCCGAATTCTGGGTCGCACTTTCCGGCTGGAGCCCCTAGCGGAAACTGCGACCCGGAATTTCGGCTCAGAACGGGATATGCTTTCCCAAACAGGGCTCAACCGGAAACTGCGTCCCAGTTTGAGGCCTCAAAACGGGACGCAGTTTCCGCCTGGTTAACCCTCACCGCCATTCCGCCGTTCGGTGGCCCGTACCAGCAGCCTCGTTCACAGAAAATATATGAACAGGTGTTCGATATGTAGTAATCTACCTGCGTGTTTTCTGCCGAAAAACTTTGCTACTCCAAAAACTCAATCGCGTCAAGGCTTTTCTTGCCCAACGGTCGCTACCTGATAAACTATTAGGTTGCGATAACTGGCGAAGCTATGCCTCGCCAACCCACCGAGCATTTCCGTGAAGGAGGAAAAACCTGGTGACCTACGCATACACTGCCACTGAGCGCAAGCGCGTCAGCTTCGGGAAAATCCCGGAGGCCATGGAGCTCCCCAACCTTATCTCTGTTCAAAGGGAATCCTTTGAGCGTTTTAAGGACGAGGGCCTTCGTGAGGCGTTCAAGGAATCCAGCCCCATCCAGAGCCAGAACCATGTTCTCGAGGTTACCTTCGGCGAGCATCAGTTCGGCGATCCCGCGCACACCGTCGAGGAGTGCCGCGAGAAGGACATGACCTATCAGGCTCCGCTCCTGACCGACGTCCGTCTCACCAACAAGGAGACCGGCGAGATCAAGGAGCAGCTCGTCTTCATGGGCGACTTCCCCATGATGACCGATCAGGGCACCTTCA
>CAJMAZ010000081.1:0-3146 GCA_905211535.1 uncultured Collinsella sp.
AGCTCACGGGCTCCGTCGCCGTCATGACCGCTATGAGCGATGCTGCCAAGATGGGTGTTATGGTCAAGGGTGCTAAGTACTTTGAGTCGTTTGCCAAGGCCGACACCATTGTGTTTGATAAGACCGGCACGCTCACCGAGGCGCAGCCGCGTCTTGCCTGCGTACTCACCACCGATGGCTGGAGCGAGGACGAGGTCCTGCGCCTTTCCGCTTGCTTGGAGGAGCATTTTCCGCATCCGGTGGCGCGTGCCGTGGTCAATGCCGCACGCGAGCGCGGGCTTGAGCACCGCGAGCGCCATGCCGCCGTCGAGTACATCGTGGCGCACGGCATCGCTTCGTCCATCGAAGGACGTCGAGCCATCATCGGTTCGGCGCACTTTGTATTCGAGGATGAGGGCGCGCAGCTTGAGTCTGACATTAAGGAGCAAATCGAGCTCCAGATGCAGGGTCTGTCGCCACTGTACCTGGCGGTCGACGGTGCAGTCGTCGGCGTGCTCGGTATCGAGGACCCGCTCAAGGCCGGGGTCCGTGAGGCCATCGCCGACCTGCATGCTCTGGGCGTCAGGCATGTGGTCATGCTCACGGGCGATTCGGAGCGCACGGCCGAGCGCATTGCACGCGAGGCGGGTGTCGACGAGTTTAAGGCCGAACTGCTGCCCGAGGACAAGTACGCGTATGTTGAGCGCATTAAGAGCGAGGGGCGCCACGTTGCCATGGTGGGCGACGGCGTCAACGATTCGCCGGCGCTCGGTTTGGCCGACGTGGGGCTGGCCATGGGCGGCGGAAGCGACATCGCCAAGGAGGTCGCCGATATCATCCTGACCGATACGGATCTGGCCGCAATCGTGCGCCTGCGCCGCATGAGTCAGGGGCTTATCGACCGTCTGACGAGTTCGTATTCCAAGGTGATGCTCACCAACTCGGCGCTGTTGGCATTGGGTATTACCGGCATGATCACTCCGCAGACGTCGTCACTGCTGCACAACGGCTCAACGATCGCCTACAGCCTGAGCAACGCGAAGGCATATCTGCGCTAGCGTTTTTGCTTGAGTTTATGGCCTGCATTCGGACGGTGTTGCATCCGCCAGAATGCAGGCCTTTTGCGTTTGACCATGTGCTAGCAGAAATATATAGTGATGCTAGCAAAGATAGCAGGAGTCGAAGGTGAGGTTGAGATGGGTGCTGTTAGCGGCATGGCGCAAGTGAACGTTCGCGTAGATCGCCAGGTCAAGAACCGTGCCGAGGAGGTGCTGCGGCTTTCGGGCGGGTCACTGCCCGAGCTCATCAAGAAGGTCGTAGCGAAGGTTGCACAGGGCGGCGGTTCGTGCGAAGAGGTGTTGTCGGCCGTTGACGACCAACTGCCTAGTGCTGGTGCCACATCGCCGTTTGTCGCATCATGGGCGGCGGCGGATCAGCTTTACGCGGACCTGGGTATCGATACATCGTCTACATCCGATGACCGCGATTGGGACACAATCTATTCCGAAGCCATGGATGAGCATTATCGCCAAAAGGGGATGATCCAGTGAGTGGGGCGCCTCTCAAAATAATGGTGGATGCCAACGTATGGGTTGATTCGTTTTGCGCCGACCATGCCGAGTCGCTTGCCGCACGTGCTTTTATCGGACGGGCGACGGAGACGGGGGCGTTGCTGTTCTTCCCGGTGCATATCGCTAAAGACGTGCTGTACGTTGTCCAACACGAGCTGAAGCGTAGCGTTCTTGCCAGTGGGAGAGCGCTCGACGAGGCATCTGCCCGTGCAATTGGCGATGCGGCGTTGGCGTTTGTCCGGAACATGACCGAAAACGCCACGGCCGTGGGTGCAGATGCGTCGGACCTTTGGCTGGCCGACAAATACTTAGCGCTCCATCGCGATTACGAGGACAACTTGGTGCTCGCCGCGTGCAAGCGCGCGCGGGTCGATTACTTGGTGACCAACGATCGCAAGCTGCTCGAACATGCCGATCTTGCAGCAAAGACCCCGCGCCAAATGATGCCGATTCTGGCTTTGGCCGAACGTGGCGATGTGGCTATCGGTTGACGCGAACTGTTTGCGGGCCTCTTGGACGACGATGCGCCAAGGGGCCCGCGTCTGCTATTTACAAAAGCTCGGCCTTAATGGCGGGACTTTCTGCGAGCTGCTCGGCTGCCTTTTCGTCGGAGCTGTCGAGTGCTGCCAGACTGCGGTAGACCCATTCGTTGACCTGGGTGTTCTTGACGCCTGCGACCTGCATAAGGGCGCCTACCTCGCGGATTGCTGCGAGCAGATCGGCCTTGGGGCCCGCGAGCTCGACCTCGATGCCGTGGTAGGCGGTCACGCCGCGGTTATCGCTCACGTGGTCGATAAAGCCCTCGACGGTCTCAAGCTGCTGGGCGAGAGCCGCATCATCGTCAGCGTCCAGCGCGACGAGCGCGTTCGATACCGTGAGGGCGGGATGTCCGCAGGGGACAAAGCCCTCGATGACATCCATAGCTTCGGTAATGGTTGAGCCCAGGCCTGCGAGGGCATTGATGAGTTGCAGCTTGGTATCCATAACGGTCCTTTCGATGGGTCAATTTTGCTTGGCGAAAATATACGTGACGTGATCGGTAGCAAAAGTGCGAAGTGTGGTGCACATTAGGGTCTTCACAGCTCGTGCATAGAATGGAAGCCTGCCTTTAGAACGTGGTAAGATAGCTATCCACGAGTGGGGGTTCACCCCGCGTGTTCCTTGAAAAGTCGACGGTTATCGGGTGTTTGCAGACCCGATGCCATCCAGACTTTTCCCGACATTCGGGGGCGACTGGTTTCGACACGATAGCTCTGAGAGAGGAAGCAAGCCGAGGTCTCCTCGCCTCGTTAAACAGGGGTACCGTCAAATTGAATTGACAACAACTCTTCTTTTGAGCCTATGGCTCTCGCTGCTTAGTTTATAGCGGCGCGTCAACCCGGTGATTTCCCCGACACCGGCGCGACGTCATTTTAGGGGAATGCTCCTGCGCACGTAATCGGTATGGCGCAGGCTAAGACCGAACCGGTTGGGATGCCGCGAGCGTGTCGCTGCGCGCAAAGCGTCCGAGACAAAACCAGCGACTGAGCTTGGAGATGCCAATCAGGGGGCTTTCGTGGACCGGAGTTCGATTCTCCGCGCCTCCACCAACTGTTC
>CAJMAZ010000082.1:0-2845 GCA_905211535.1 uncultured Collinsella sp.
TGGCTGCGCGCTGGTTCGCGTGGCAGCATCATCAAGCACGAGCAGCCGGGCTTTGCCATGGCCGACGCCTACGCCGTCCTCTTCGACTTTGCTTCGGTCGGCGCTTTCATAGACGCCGTCAAGCAGAATGCCAGCATAGGGTGCGCCTATGTGATCACGGACGACACGGCTCGATACGCCTCCGTCAAGGCACAACTGCCTGGGCTCGACGTCGTCCGCCTGTACGAGAACTACCTGCAATCGTTCAAGATTGCCGCCGAGGATGCGGTGAGGTAAACATGAGAGTCGAACTTAAGGATTTCCAAGCCGGTGCGGTCGCGACCCTGGCGAACAAGTTGCAGTCGATGCGCCGACGCTACGAGCAGGACGGCGAGCTGTCCTCGATATGCCTCGCATCTCCCACGGGGTCGGGCAAAACGGTCATGTGCGCAGCGACGATCGAAGCGCTCTTTTTCGGAGACGACGATCTGAGCCTCATGCCCGACGAGAATGCCGTCGTTCTTTGGCTCTCGGATTCCCCGAGCCTGAACGAGCAGACGGGCGTGCGTTTCTCAAACGTGGCGGACAAGCTGGCAGACAGCATCCTTGACAGGCGCCACCTGGTCACAATTACCAACGACTTCGGAGCCGCGCACGACATTCTCGAGCCGCGCCACGTCTATTTCCTCAGCAAGGACCTACTCAGTAAGAACGGCCTGCTCACCAAGGGTAGTGAGGCCAACTCCGGCCGCGTGTTCTGGGACATCCTTGACCGCACCATCAGGGACCCGGAGCGTAACCTCTATCTGTTCATCGACGAGGCGCACCGCGGCTTGGGCGCCAATGCCTCGAGCGAGCGCGGCACGGTGACTATCTACGCAAACCTTATTGATGGGCTTGATGGCCGGGCCGCGATGCCCGTCGTCGTCGGGATTTCCGCCACGCCGCAGAGGTTCGAGGCGGCCATGGACCAGCGCGCCGATCGCGTGCGTATGCCAAAGGTCGCTGTGACCCCTCGCGAGGTCCAGGAGTCAGGTCTGCTCAAGGACATCATCGAGTTGCGCGTGCCAGAGAAGGACGACCCAGTCGAGCACCAGTACCTCACTATGGCGTGCGAGCGCTATGCCTTGGCCTGCCGCGAGTGGGGCGAGTACTGTGCCCGCGAGGGCGAGAGTCCCGTCAACCCGCTGCTGCTCATCCAAGCGGCGGACAACGTGAGCAGCTCGGCCCTGGCTGAGATGTGCGACCAGATCACGGGCCTGGTCCCCGGCCTTTCCGAGGCGATGTCGTTCGCCAACGTCTTCGGCGAGCATAAGGACATCGCGGCGGGAAAATACCTCATCCCCTATGTCGAGCCCGAGTTCGTTCAGGACACCTCGCGCATTCGCGTGCTCTTCGCCAAGGAGGCTGTCTCCAACGGATGGGACTGCCCGCGAGCGGAGGTCATCTTCTCGCAGCGCAGGCGTTCGGACTCGACCTATATCGCACAGCTCGTGGGACGTATGGTACGCACTCCACTTGCGCGGCGCATCGAATCCGATGATCTTTTGAACTCCGTCGCCTGCTACCTGCCCCAGTTCAATCCCGAGAGCACTCAGGACGTGGTCGACTACCTCATGGGCCACAAGGACGACATGGGCGAGAGCTCCATCGGCAAGCAGAACATCGTTCTCAACCCCGTGACTATCACGGCGGCTGCGCCCAAGTCCGAAGCCGACTACCAACAGGAGCTCAAGGCGTACGAGGAGAACGAGAAGACCATTGAGGCGGCGCGGCAGGCACAACCCGGCTACCAGGCGCCACTTGCCGGCATCGCGATTCAAAAGCCGTTGGACATGCAGGGAACGCAGCCCTCGCTTGCCTCGGCGGTCAGGCCCGTCGACGTTCCGGCGCCAGAAGCGGAGCTGGCGCCTCAGCCCGCAACGGGCAACTACGTTGCAGCGTCTGCCCCGCAGCAACCTGCGACACCTGAGCCAAGTTCCACACAGACCGAGCCGACCCAGCCCGTCTCGGTCGTAAAACCCGTGCCCATGGCAAAGCCCAAGCCGCCCACCAAACGCGAGCAGTCTTTCACGCATCAGGAGTGGCAGGGCATCCGCACAGCCTTCGATTCCATACCCGTCCAGCGCATTCCGAAGAAGGCTAGAAACGAATTCCAGAGCCTGGTTAAGACGGCGACTCTGCTTGTCGAGACTGGCCTCGATGTCAATGCCGCGGCCGACGTGAAAAAACAGTTCGTCCAGAAGCTCAAGGGATACATCGTTGCTAACGAGGACGAGTACCGCGAAGCCAAACACGACGTAGAGGTTGCCGAGACCGTCAAGATCACGCTCGACAAGCTCAACGAGACTGAGGACCAGGAGCAGGAGGAGGCCCGCACGGACGCCGAGGGCCTCAGAAAGGCCGCCCGCGACGCCGACATGCATTTCACTAAGGAGTTTGCGAATGAGTATCGTCGCGCCAACTTCAAGGAGCTTGGGCGCCCCGAGTGCGACTTGCGCCTTGCCGCAGCGGTGCGCACACAGGCCATCGTTGATGCGCTCGAGGGCTGGGCGGCTCAATGCCGAAAGGAATACTTCGATAAGGTCGATGGATCTGGCGATTATGACTACCTTAACGACTCGGCAAAGCAGCGTTACGACGAGCTGGCCCGTGAAACCGAAGGCAAGCGCCTCACAAAGATAGAGTGGCCCACGTCTGCCAGCACGTCGGATGACTTCGCTAAGTATCCGTGCCATATCGTGCAGAAAGAGGACGGCCTCTGCCCGCTTGACCTGAACCCGGCGGAAGACTATATCGTTAGGAACGAATTGGCAAAGAATCGCACGGTTGCCTTCTATCGCAATCCGTCGGGCAGCATGTCTGC
>CAJMAZ010000083.1:0-2842 GCA_905211535.1 uncultured Collinsella sp.
ACCGACGATTGAACGTCAGATTGCCGCTTAGGGGCGTTTGCAGCGTCGAGCCGTTGCGCGGTTTGGCAAAACCGCGCAACTTCATCGTAGAAGCACGTTTGCGGGCGGCGGATGCTCGTCTCCTGTCGCCCGCTCACCGAGGCCCGGCAATTGCCTTAATATCTTAAGGACCTCGATTTGTCCAAGACTGAGCGAAGGAGCTCATCATGAGCGACGGAAAGAAAAAGCTTTCCTTCTTGACGGTCATCTCGACCATCATCTGCGTCGTCTTCGTTTGCGAGGCCGCCGCACCTGCTGCTGCCATTGGCAACCAGCAGTTCTTCTGGTGGATCTTCCTGATTCTGACCTTCCTGCTCCCTTATGGCATGGTCGTTGCCGAGCTCGGCACTACCTATGACGGCGAGGGTGGCATTTACGACTGGGTACGCGATGGTCTGGGCGACAAGTGGGGTGCCCGCATTTCGTACTACTACTGGGTTAACTACCCGCTGTGGATTGCCTCGCTGGCCACCATGTTCCCGGACATTTTGGGCATGGTCTTTGGCGTCGAGTTCAATCTGATTGCCAAGATTGGTATCGACCTTGCCTTTGTGTGGATTGTCTATCTTATGGGTCGCTCAAAGGCTGCCGACTCCGAGTGGGTCCTGAACGGCGGCGCCATCATCAAGGTCGCCGTTGCCGTTATCGTCGGCGCTTTGGGCATTTGGTACGCCATGGAGAACGGTTTTGCGAACGATATGTCCGCTGTCACCTTCTTGCCCGAGCTCACCAACACCAACGCGCTCGGCTACCTGTCGATCATCATCTTTAACTTCATGGGCTTCGAGGTCATCTGCACCATGACCGACGATATGGCCGATCCCGCTCGCGATATCCCCAAGGCTATCATCGTCGGCGGCCTGTCCATCGCCGTGATCTACCTCTTCGCTGGCTTTGGCATCGGCGCTGCTGTGTCGGCCGATTCCATCGATCCCGACTACGGCATGATTTATGCTGTCCAGACTATTGTGGGTGATTCCATGATCTTTAAGGTCATCTGCATCGCCTTCCTGATTACGCTGTTCGCCAACATGGCTGCCTGGTCCTTCGGCGTCAACTCCGTTGCTCGCTATGCTGCCGAGCATGGCAACATGCCCAAGGTCTTCGCCTCGATGATCTCGGATGACGACATGCCCAACGGCGCCAACCTGGTCAACGCCATCGTTGCCTCCCTGGTGCTGTGCCTGCAGCTGGTTCCCATCGACGCCATCTCCAACGGTGTCTTCTGGATGCTCTTCGGTACCTCCGTTGTCTTCCTGCTGCTGACCTACATCCCGATGTTCCCGGCATTCCTCAACCTTCGTAAGAACGACCCCAACCGTGAGCGTATCTTTACGTTCCCGTTTAAGGGCGCCATGATGAAGGTCATGCTGGCTATTCCCTGCATCGAGCTGATTCTGGCTATCGTTGCAACGCTGATTCCGTTCTCTGTCGATGAGATTGGCGATAAGGTCCCGATGATCGTCATCTTCATCGTGCTCTTGCTTATTGGCGAGGTTGTCCGCGTCGTCAGTGCTAAGGGCCGCAAGGAAGAGTACAAGGGTCTGACCCCCGAGCTCGCAGCCCAGCGTCTCGCTGAGGAGGCCGGCGAGGCCGAGGAGAACTAGAGCACCCGGATTCGGGGCTCCAACCCTCATCATCTTCTAACCATTCCCTGGGGTGGGTGTGAGCGATAGCTCCGGTAACCACCGCCCGCCCCCAATCTCTCTTCCGTATCCTTCGTGCGTTTTGTCTCCGCGCACCGGGTTACGTCGTCGCTTGCCGGTGCGACATCCGTGAAAACCGGTGCCAGGCGCCCCGACCTTTGCCGGGGAACGGGCGCCTACCATCTCTTGGTTTTAGGCTGAGGGTAACCCGCCCGCAGCAAGCGATCGTTCGATTTGGAGGAAATCTTATGCGTACGATCACCGAGTCCGAGTCCACCCCTAAGGCCGATGGCTTTTTTATGCCTGCTGAGTTCTCCCCACAGGATCGCGTGTGGATGGGCTGGCCCCATCGCACCGATACTTGGGCCCATGGTGCCAAGCCGGCTCAGAAGCAGTATGCCGCCATCGCTCGCGCCATCGCCGAGTTCACCCCGGTCTTCATGTGCGCCAACCAGGTCGACTACGCCAACTGCAAGGCTGTCTTCGAGAACGACGAGAACGTCACCGTCATCGAGATGACCACCGACGACGCTTGGTTCCGCGACACCGCCGCCACCTACGTCATCGACGGCAAGGGCGGGAAGCGCGCTAACCACTGGCACTTCAACGCTTACGGCGGCCTCGTCGACGGCCTGTACTTCCCGTGGGACAAGGACGAGCAGATCGCCCTCAAGATGGCCGAGCTCTCCGGCTGCCGCCGCTACCGTCCCGACGACATGATCCTCGAGGGCGGCTCCATCACCGTCGACGGCGAGGGCACCCTCGTCGTCACCGACCAGTGCCTGCTGTCCCCCGGCCGCACCTGCTCCGCAGTGCTCGAGGAGGAAGAGGACCCCGAGTCCATCTGGCCCAAGTTCAAGAAGAAGTTCGAGCCCTGGAGCGAGGAGCTTCGCGAGTACATGAGCGAGCACCTCAAGGATTACCTCGGTGTCGAGAAGGTCATCTGGGTCAAGGAGGGCATCGATCCCGAGGAGACCAACGGCCACATCGACGACGTCGCCACCTTCATCGCCCCGGGCGTCATGGCTTGCATCTGGACCGACGATCCTGAGTACCCGTTCTATGATCAGTGCCATGCTGCTTACGAGACCCTCTCCAACGCGGTCGACGCCAAGGGCCGCAAGATGAAGGTCTACAAGCTCTGCATGCCCGTGAAC
>CAJMAZ010000084.1:0-2822 GCA_905211535.1 uncultured Collinsella sp.
GCAATACCCTCGCGGTTGGTCGACGTGGCGGCAGAAAGGATATTGCCGCCCGCATCGCCAATGGCAATGGTGACATCCTTGAGCAGGCCCATGCGGTCCAGGCACTCGACCACGATCTCGACCTGGAAGAGGGTGTCGGCAGCGCCGTCCCACTCCACATCGATCATGCGCTCGGGATGTTCCATAAGACCCTTGACGTTAGGGCAGTTGGCGCGATGCACCGAAACGCCACGACCGCGCGTAATGAAGCCGACGATATCGTCGCCCGTCACGGGGTTGCAGCAATGAGCCAAACGGACCAGCAGGCCGCTGTTGCTCTCGCCCTTGACGATAATGCCGTTACTGGCGCTCTTGCCGCGCTTTTGCGGCTTGCGGTTGGAGCCGCGAGCGGGCTGCTTCACGACCTCGGCGATAGCCTCGGCCTTGGTGAGCTGCTCCTCGGGCTTGGGGTCCAAGATTTGCTCGACCTTATTGCCCACAGCGCGCGGGGCAACCTTGCCGGCGCCGACGGCGGCAAACAGGTCCTCGAGCTGCTTGAAGTTAAACTGCTCCGCCAGGGCGTTGAGCGCACGCGTCGAACGCGGCGTAGAAATGCCATAGCCACGCTTACGCAGGTCCTTGGCCAGTATATCGCGGCCGGCAGCAGCGTCGTCGTCCTTGGTCGCGGCGGCAAAGTAGCGACGGATCTTAGACTTGGCCGAAGGCGTCTTGACGATCTTGAGCCAATCGCGCGACGGCTTAGAACTCTTGTTGGTCAGGATTTCAACGCGGTCGCCCGTCTTGATCTCGTGCGTGAGCGGGGCCACCGCACCGTTGATCTTAGCGCCGACGCAGTGGTTTCCCACCTCGGTGTGAACGGCGTAGGCAAAGTCGAGCGGCGTGGAGCCAGCACGAAGCGCCATGACCTCGCCTTTGGGCGTGAAGACAAAGATCTCCTGATCGAACAGATCGACCTTCAGCGAGTGCAGGTATTCCTTGGCGTCGGTAATCTCATCAGACGCAGCCCAATCGAGCGAATGTTTGAGCCAGTTAATTTGGTCGTCCAGACGCTGGGCATCATTGGTCTTAGACGCAGACGATCCGCCCGACTTCTTATAGAGCCAGTGGGCGGCGATACCGTACTCGGCCTGCTCATGCATCTCATAGGTTCGAATCTGAATCTCGAGCGGGCGGGCCGTGGGGCCGATAACCGTCGTATGGAGCGACTGGTAGTTATTGACCTTGGGCATGGCGATATAGTCTTTAAAGCGACCGGGCATGGGATGCCACAGCGTATGCACCGCGCCGAGCGTGGAGTAGCAATCGCGCACCGAATGCGTGATGACGCGCAGTGCCACCAGATCGTAGATCTCGGAGAATTCCTTGCCCTTGCGCTTCATCTTTTGGTAGATGGACCAATAGTGCTTGGAACGGCCGTTGATCTGGAAGTCCTCCAGGCCGATGCGGTTGAGCTCATCGGTAAGCGTCTTGATGGTCTCGGCAAGGTAGCGCTCGCGGACCTCGCGCGACTCAGCCACCATGCGCGCGATGCGCTGGTAGGCATCGGGCTCCAGGTAGAAGAAGGACAGGTCCTCGAGCTCCCACTTAATAGAGCTCATGCCCAGGCGGTCGGCCAAGGGCGCGTACACGTCCATGGTCTCGCGGGCTTTAAACAGGCGACGATCCTCGCGCAGGGCTGCCAGCGTACGCATGTTGTGCAGACGGTCGGCAAGTTTAACGATGATGACGCGAATGTCCTTGGACATGGCGAGGAACATCTTGCGCAGCGTGAGCGCCTGCTTCTCGTCCATGCTGTCGACTTCGATGTTGGTGAGCTTGGTCACGCCATCGACGAGTTCGGCAACGGTTTCGCCAAACAGGCCGGAAACATCGGCGAGCGAGGTCTCGGTGTCCTCGACGGTATCGTGCAGCAGCGCGGCGCACACCACGTCACAATCCATCTTGAGATCGGCCAAAATGATGGCAACCTCGACGGGATGGTTAATGTACATCTCGCCCGAGCGGCGCTTTTGGTTGCAGTGCTTCTCGGCGGCAAAGCAGTAGGCCTGCTCAACCTTAGAAAAGTCGTCCTCATTCATATATTTGAGGCACAGGCGCTCCAGCTTGTCGTAGCTGTCCGCCATAATCTCGGGCGGCAGCTCATCGGCATGCTTATAGTGCTCCATCTCCGAAAAAGGCTGGAGGGTGGAATCATGGGCGGTACGGGCTGCGGCATCCATCGAGGTCCCCTTCCCCTAGGCCCGCGGAACGATCGGGCGGTTAACTTTGGCTAGCATATCAGAAGCGCACGAATCGAGTGCCCAGCTCCGAAAAGCCGAGAACTCCATGCGCGAGCGCAAGCCCTCCAAATAGCGAATCGACCTGCTCAATTGCACGCGGCCGGGATTTTCGGCCATCGCGATGCGACGGGTGTCGTCAAACCCCGAAACGCGACAGAAACCAAGCTCTTCGAAGATTCCCAGGCCACTTTCCACCGAGCGCTCGTCGACCGGCGTGCGAGCATCGATGGCAAGGCACATCTGCGCGATGTCGATATCGCTCGCGCTAAAGGAATCGTCCCCGGTCTTGCCGCGGTTGGAGCGCCACATGGTCTGCAACGCACGATAGAGCGTGACGAGCTCGTCGCGCTCGGGCGCATAGCAGTCGAGTAGGCGCTCGTTAATGCGGGCATCGCGCGACGAATAGAGCAGATGGATCACGGCGGGCTGGCCATCGCGACCGGCGCGGCCACTCATCTGGTTAAACTCAATGCCGCCAAACGGCATGTGATAGAGCACGACATGACGAATATCGGGAAGGTTGACGCCCTCGCCAAAGGCAGA
>CAJMAZ010000085.1:0-2766 GCA_905211535.1 uncultured Collinsella sp.
GGGAGGGCGGGATTGCCTTCCCTCAACGCGACCCTGCGAAGCCGTGAGCGGGGAGGGAAGGCAATCCCGCCCTCCCGGCCCAGCTCATGTCAGCGCCAAGCGCTAGTAGTTCACCACCTGCTCCTCAAAGTACGCCTTCGGGTGGTTACAAACCGGGCACACCTCGGGCGCCTCGGCGCCCACATGCAGGTGCCCGCAGTTCAGGCACTTCCACACCTTCACGCCCTCGCGCTCAAACACCTCGCCCGACTCAATGCGCTCGACAAGCTTGTTGTAGCGCTCCTCGTGAGCCTTCTCGACAGCGCCGACGCCACGGAACTTTACGGCAATCTCGGTAAAGCCCTCCTCCTCGGCAGTCTTGGCGAACTCGTCGTACATCGTGGTCCACTCGTAGTTCTCGCCCGCAGCAGCATCACGCAAGTTATCCAGGGTGTCGGGAACGGCGCCGTCATGCAGATACTTAAACCACAGCTTGGCGTGCTCGGACTCGTTGCCTGCGGTCTCGGCAAAGATATTCGAGATCTGAACGTAGCCATCCTTCTTGGCCTTAGATGCGTAGTAGCGATACTTGGTATGTGCCTGGGACTCACCGGCAAAAGCGGTCTCGAGGTTCTTCTTGGTTTGAGAGTTCTCAAAATCCATAAGTGTACTTCCCTTCAACATGCCGCCCGTAGGCTTCGAGCGGCCTTGTCTTTAGGATGCCCTCAAGCCGAGAATTTAAACCTTACAATCCTCTTCTTCAGATTCGGGTTGGCTACACGCTTAGCCAGCGGTCACCCTCGGAGCGGCAAAAGCCCTCGCGCTCCAAGTCGGCCAAAATGTCTGCGACAAAATCGTGATCGACCGACTCTCGGCCGGCTGCCGTCTCCATCTCGTTAACGCCTGCAACGGCTTCATCGAGCGTAATGCCCGACGGCCGCCCATCGCGCGCAGCCAGCAGCATGCGCACAATATGGGCGCGCTTTTGACGGCGCGAGCCCTCAAACTTGGACTGACGACTATAGCTCGCCGACCGCCTGGACGGATTGGGCAGCGTCTTTTTAAGATACGCGCCGTAATCCAGCAACGCGTAATACCATGCGCGCGGTGTGTCGGCATCGTCTTGAGGCGCGGCAAAGGGCGCAATCTCATCCACCGCCGCACCAGGGGCCGCCGGACAGGCGGCCTGAATCAGCGGCACCAGCTCGCGATCGGGAACGGCCGGCACGTCGGGAAAGAAATGATGCAGAAAGACCGTGCGCACGTTGGTCTCCAGATACACACCCGGCAGATCAAACGCAAACGACCGGATGCCCTGCGCCGTCGCCGGGCCAATACCGGGCAGGGCGACCAGGTCGCGCGTCTCACGCGGAAACTCCCCGCCCCAGTCTTCCATAACGTACTGAGCGGCTCTGTGAAGCGCCAGGGCACGCCGGTTGTAGCCCATCCCCTGCCAAGCATCCAAAACGTCGGAAGGAGCGGCCTGAGCGAGCGCCTGTACGGTCGGAAAGCGGTCGAGCCACGCGGGCATACGCGTCTCCACACGCGGCACTTGCGTTTGCTGCAGCATAACCTCGGAAAGCCAAATAATGTACGGGTCGCGCGTGCGGCGCCACGGAAGGTCGCGATAACGCAGGACCCCTTCCGAACGAATCATCGAACGAAAGGGGTCCTGAATCATGGCTATGCTCCTTATGCGGCGTTATTCCTCCCGGCAAGCGCACGTACAGGTGGCGTACTCGGGAAACGCATCGCGGTCGGCGAACTTGGAATCGACGGCCGGGAACTGGCGGTGAGCGACGATATCGCCCAGCGAAACGGAATCGAGGTAGTCGCGCATCAGCGCTTGAGCTCCGGCCCACAGGGGATGATAGCAGCACGTACCCATGCGTGCACAGTCGCCATCGGGCGCGGTGCAATCGTTCATGACCATGGGGCCCTGAACGGCCTCAACGACCTGGCGGATGGTGACATCGTCGGGGCTGACCTTAAGACGCATGCCGCCATGGACGCCACGCAGGCTCTCCACAATACCGGCCTGAACCAAACCATGCTGGATCGAACGGGCAAACGAATACGGGACATTGACCTCTTCGGCGGCGGTGCGAACAGAAAGCAGACGCTCCGGGTCCTCGGCAAGCATCGCGAGCATGCGAAGGGCGTAATCAGTCTTCCTCGATATGTCCATTTTTCCCCTTTCAAGGAATAGGAACAGCTCGAACGAGCTCCGGAGCCGAGCTTGCGTCGAGACACCAATGACCGTATGGACGCCCAAATAGCAAAACGGGTGCCCACTGAATACCGCGTTTGAAGCCTCTTGCATCAAAAACGGTCCACAGTGCAATTTAGTATAACCTAACCCCCTGCTTCGTTGAACAGGTGTTGTGCAACAAACGCCTTGTTTAAACACATGTCTCAAACGGAGCTTGTCCGGGAATTGGAAGGATTTGGTTTCGGGTGAAAGGGGCCGATGGGATCAAGGTCCTATCAAACGCAAAAAGCCACGTCCGAAGACGTGGCTTTAATTGCGTTGGCGGGAAGTACGGGGCTCGAACCCGCGACCTCCGACGTGACAGGCCGGCGCTCTAACCAAACTGAGCTAACTCCCCAGGCAGTCGTTCGCGTTTGTTTCCGCTCGCGTGCGCTGCGGGGATTAGTATACACAGAAGTCTGTCTGGCGCGCAACAACTTTTTTGAAAAAATTTTTCGGGGCCATCCGGGAGGGTCTCCGGGGCTGAGGGCGGGGGTTAAGTTTGCTGCTCTACAGTCCTGCGCAAGACGGAAAGC
>CAJMAZ010000086.1:0-2434 GCA_905211535.1 uncultured Collinsella sp.
CGGCGGTATTACCGACGAGCAGCTGCGCCAGTACCTGGAGGAGCTGCTGGGCCAGCAGGGCCAGGGTCAAGGCTACGGTCAGGGTTTCTAACGAGCCGTATCGCACATACTGATGCCAGGGGGCTGTCCCATCAACGCGGGACAGCCCCTCTTTTCTTATTGATCCGTTGGGGACGGAGGAAAACGGATCATTTGGAAATGGCAAGGGCATGGTTTGATTGCGCGACCCACCCGGTCTGGCGGCTGCCGATTCGGTGCGGTTTGAGACCGCTATTCGACCCCGTTGCGACCGGTGGTACTCTTGTATCCGTTTGAAATCGAGCGAAGGAGTGCCGCTATGGAGCAATCGAGCCTGTTTGGTGACGGCGTGGACATCGATACCGAAACGCCCGCGAGCACGGATACCGCTGCACCGGCCGATGCCCGTGCCCAGGCGGCAGCGCGTGCGGCCGAGCTGCGCCACGAGCTCGATTACCACGCCTATCGCTACTACATGCTCGATGCGCCCGAGATCACGGACGCTGCCTTTGACAAAATGCTCGTTGAACTGCAGAAAATCGAGGCGACCTACCCCGATCTGGTGACGCCCGACAGCTATACCCAGCGCGTGGGCGGCTACGTGAGCGAGCAGTTTACGCCGGTCACGCACATGGCACGCATGTATTCCATGGACGATGCCATGGATCTGGACGAGCTCGACGCATGGCTCCAGCGCACCGAGGACGCGCTTGGTGCTGGCAGCGTCACCTATACCTGCGAGCTTAAGATCGACGGCCTGGGCGTGGCGCTTACCTATCAAAACGGCACCTTCGTGCGCGCAGCGACGCGCGGCGATGGCACCACGGGCGAGGACGTGTCGCTCAACGTGCGCACCATCAAGGATGTGCCCATGCACCTGTCCGAGCCGGCGCTCGCCCACATGGGCGCCGACCGCGAGCGCACCATCGAGGTGCGCGGCGAGGTCTATATGCCCAAGGGCAGCTTTGTTCGTCTGAACGACGAGGCCGATGCCGAGGGCCGCGACCCCTTCGCCAACCCACGCAACGCTGCCGCCGGCAGCCTGCGCCAAAAGGACCCCAAGATCACGGCGCGCCGCGATCTTGCCACCTTTATCTATGCCATCGCCGATACCGATCCGCTGCACGTTCACAGCCAGCGCGAGTTCCTCGACTGGCTGCGTAGCGCCGGCTTTAGCGTCAACCCCAACGTGGCACGCTGCGCCACGCCGGCCGAGGTCCACGAGTTCTGCGCCCAGGCCCTCGAACATCGCGGTGACCTGGACTACGACATCGACGGCGTGGTCGTGAAGGTCGACAGCTTCCAGCAGCAGCTCGACCTGGGCTTTACCGCCCGCGCACCGCGCTGGGCCATTGCCTTTAAGTTCCCGCCCGAGGAAAAGCAGACCGTCCTGCGCGAGATCCGCATCCAGGTGGGCCGCACCGGTGTGCTCACGCCGGTCGCCGAGTTCGACCCGGTGACGGTCGCCGGCTCCACCATCGCGCGTGCCACGCTGCATAACATCGACGAGATCCGCCGCAAAAACGTGCGCGAGGGCGACACCATCATCGTTCACAAGGCGGGCGACGTGATTCCCGAGGTCGTGGGCCCGGTGCTCGACAAGCGCCCGGCCGATTCGGTCGACTGGCACATGCCCGAGGTCTGCCCCGTGTGCGGCAGCCCCGTGGTCCACGAGGACGGCGAGGTCGCTTGCCGCTGCGTCTCCATCGACTGCCCCGCGCAGCTCAAGGAGCGCCTGCTCCACTGGGTGAGCCGCGGCTGCATGGACGTCGACGGCCTGGGCGACGAGATCGTCGACAAGATGATCGCCGCCGGCCTGATTCACGACGTCGCCGACTTCTACCAGCTCACGGTCGACGACATCGCCGGACTGGATACGGGGCGCACCTATGCCAGCTCCAACAGCAAAAAGGGCGTCAAGAAGGGCGATCCCATTCCGGTAGGCCTCAAGACGGCCGAGAAAATCATCGTCGAGCTCAACAAGTCCAAGAGCCAGCCGCTCGGTCGCGTGCTGTTTGCCCTAGGCATCCGCCACGTGGGCAAGAGCGTGGGTGAGGTCATCGCCGAGCGATTCCTGTCGATTGACAAGCTTGTCTTGGCGAGCGAAGAGGACATCGCCGAGTGCGAGGGGATCGGCCCCAAGATCGCGGCGAGCGTCAAGCAGTTCCTGGCCGTGCCCGAGAACCTCGCCGTGCTGGAGCGCTTGCGTCAGGCGGGCCTGTCGCTCGAGGTCGACCTGGGCGCCGCACACGCGCAAGCCGCAGCCGACGCTGGCGTGGCGGGCGAACTCGCCGACGCACAACCGCTTGCGGGCCTGACCTTCGTGCTCACCGGGGCGCTGGAGCGCTTCACGCGGGATAAAGCCGCCGCCGCCATTGAGGCCCGGGGAGGCAAGGTATCCGGCTCCGTGTCCAAA
>CAJMAZ010000087.1:0-2142 GCA_905211535.1 uncultured Collinsella sp.
GACACGCATAAAAAGCCTCCCATTTCTCATGTCCAAGAAATGGGAGGCAGTTCACGTGCGGCGGGGGTTCTTTCGTCCTGCGGAATGCGCTGAGAAGTTTCCCCATGCGGCCAGCTGCGGGATCTTGGTCGCGTTGGAACAAGCAACCCAACAGATATATCTGAATTTGGATGGGAGGGGCTTGTTGCTGTTGGGGGCGTTGAAGCGCGAGTGACACTTTGGGATGCGTGACGCCCTAGGTTGGGGCGATGCTTTGGGACGAGCTTCTTACTTAGCGAAGAGGGGCTTTATGGCTGAGAGGTAGTCTTTGGCTACGTCGGCTTTGTTGGCTTGGAAGTTGTGCCAGGCCCACCATTGGACCGTTCCTACGAAGCTTGAGGCTATGTGGTGGAGAAGAAAGCTTCGGTCCATGGTGGCTGCTGGGCCCTGCGGGTTGACGGGTAGGGCCTCGGTTGCTCGGGTCGCGATGGTCTTGCGGAGACAGTCGGCGAAGACGCGCGAGCCGGCGCCGGCCACCAGTGCTCGTACGCCCTGACGACGATCCCACAGGTTGCTAAGGATATGCTCGACCTGTACGAGTGGGTCATCGAGGGGCGTACCGTCATCGTCGAGGGCATGGGTGCAGATATCGCATACGAGCTCGGCGAGCAGGTCGTCTTTGCTCTTGAAGAGTCCGTAGAACGTTGCACGGCCCACGCGAGCGCGTGCGATGATGTCGCCGACGGTGATCTTGCCGTAGTCTTCTTCGCACAGCAATTCGGAGAATGCCGAAACGATGGCGGCGCGGCTTTTTGCCTTGCGGGCGTCCATGGCTATGCGTCCGCGTGAACGAGCAGGCAGCGGAGCGTGCCGGAGCAACCCTCGTAGGGGCGTTTGCCGGCACCGTAGCCGACGGCTTCGATGCGGTAGCGTGGCGGCAGGTGCTCGGACGTGCGCAGCGCGGCGACGATGGCGGCGCCCGTGGGCGTTACGAGCTCTCCTGCGACCGGTGCGGGCGTGAGGGCGATATTGCCCGCCTGGCACAGATTGACGACGGCGGGGACGGGAATGGGCATGAGGCCGTGGGCGCAGTGGATGGTTCCGTGGCCCTCGGAGAGCGACTCGACCACGATATCCTCAATACCCAGGTCGTCGAGGCAGATGGCGACAGAGCAGACGTCGACGATGGAGTCGACGGCACCTACCTCGTGGAACATGACGGTATCGGGCGTTTTGCCGTGAGCCTTGGCCTCGGCAGCGGCGAGCGCGGTAAAGATGGCGAGGGCGCGACGTTTGGCGCCGTTGCTCATCTGCGAGCCGTCGATGATCGTTGTGACATCGGCCAAAGAGCGGTGGCGATGGTGGTGGGCGTGACGGTGACCATCGTGGTCATGGCCGTGGGCCCCGTGGTCATGCTCGTGGCAGTGCTCGTGCTCGCCATGGTCATGATGGTGGTGCTCGTGCTCGTGTGTGTGCTCGGCGGCCGCTTCGTTGCCGTAGAGCCATGCCATATCGTGGTCGTGGTTCTCGAGCTCTTCTGCTAGCTGAACGTCGAAATCGCAGGCGTCGATGCCATGCTTGTTTACGCGCGTGACGGCGATCGTAAAGCCGTCGACCGGCAGCGTGGCGAGCTGCTCGCGCAAGTGTTCCTCGCTGGCGCCCAGGTCGAGCAGGGCCGCGACGGTCATGTCGCCGCTGATGCCCGAGGTGCCGTCGACGATAAGCGTGTGCTGATGGTTGGACATGGAATGCTCCTTAGCGGGCGCAGGGCGTGCCGGCGCTCAGGTGATTGATAAGACTTGCCTGGTAGGCGGCGCCAAAGCCGTTGTCGATATTGACGACCGATACGCCGCTGGCGCAGGAGTTGAGCATGGCGAGCAGCGCGGCTACGCCACCAAAACTCGAGCCGTAGCCCACGCTGGTGGGAACGGCTATGACCGGACAGCTCACCAGGCCGCCGATAACGCTCGCCAGGGCGCCCTCCATGCCGGCGATGGCGATGACCACCTGTGCTTGGGCGAGTTCCTCGGCATGCGCGAGCAGGCGGTGCAGGCCGGCGACGCCTACGTCGTAGAGGCGGTCGACCTCGTTGCCATAGAACTCGGCCGTCAACGCGGCTTCTTCGGCGACGGGCAGGTCGCTCGTGCCGGCGCAGGCGACGAC
>CAJMAZ010000088.1:0-1555 GCA_905211535.1 uncultured Collinsella sp.
CCGTCCTGCGCGAGAACTCGGCAAGGTTCAGCTGGTCGAGTTTGAATGAATCGTGCGTACGGTACGCCTGAGCGGTGACTGTTCCACGCTACGCCGATGATGTATGTCCACAGCGCCGATGCCTGTTCCATGCAGCGCCGATAATCGGGAGGGGCCGTTTCGACCCCTCCCGCTCTTCGTCGGTTTGCTCCTATTCCATTCCTCTCATCCGCTTGCGCATAGATTCCTCGCCTGCAATGTGGATGGTGTAGGACTTGTACACCACGCGGTCGATGACGGCGTCGGCAATGGCCCCGTTGCCCAGGTTCGCGTGCCATGCCGACGGCGGGAACTGCGAGCACAGGATGAGCGATCCGGTCCTGTCCCTCGCCTCGATTACCTCCATAATCTCCCTGGCCTCATTTGGCTTGACCTGCTCCAGCAGCCAATCGTCGATGATCAGCAGATCGCACTTGATGTACTTCTTGCGCTGCTTGAGCCATTCCTCGTCTTTGAAGACGGTGAGCTCGTCCAGCAGCTCCGGCAGCCTGGTGTAGCGCACGGTGTAGAACGCGTTGCAGGCAGCCACTCCAAGGGCGTTGGATATCCAGGTCTTGCCGGCTCCGCTCGCCCCTGTGACGATGATGTTGCGCCTGCTCGCGATCCACGAGCAGTTGGACAGCTCGGCCATCTGGGCGCGGTCGAGTTTTCGGTCGTCATCGTAGCGGACATCGGCGATATTCGCATCCTGCTCGGGAAAGCCCGCCTGCCTCAGGTGCCGAAGGCGCTTGTTGGTCCTGCGCGAGTCCCATTCGGCGTCGACGATCATGGCGAGGCGCTCGTCGAAGCTCAATCCTGATGCCGCGGGAAGCTCTTCTTGGTCGCGATAGGCCCGGGCCATCACCGACAGCCTCATGTCGTGCAGCTTGTCCATAGTCGATTGGCTCGCCATCATCGTCCGCCTTTCTCGCCGTTGTCGGCGCCTGCGCTCTCGATCTTTCGGTAGTAGTCCTGGCCCCTCAGATAGGCGCCTGCCGCCTCGTCGGTGCGCCCGACTTCCCGGGCAAGTGCCGCTATTACGCCCTTTATAGTCTTGTAGCTGGGCCTCTGCGTCCTGAGAAGGGCCTTTTGGCACGCTTCCTCCAAAAGCTCCCCTCCATAGGTCTTCTCCAGGGCGAGCACGGCGCGGCACGAGCGGTACGACTGCTGCTCGATCCTGCGCGACGACAGGATGGCCCCGATCGCCCGCGCGGTGGCCTCCCCGATGCTCTCGGCCCACGACCTGAACCGCGCGCCGTTCCATTCGGCGTAGTCCCTGTGGGCATCCGGCATGTGGTCGGGGTTGGTGCGGTACTCGCCCTTGCGGTGAGCGCGCTCGTGCATGGCGATCCGCGTGCCGTCCGCCATCACCGACACGGTCCTCGCCGTCGCGACCACGGCGACCGTGCGCTTCACGAATTCGAACGGAACCGAGTACCAGCAGCCGTCGAAGCACACGTGGTAGTTAAAATTGACGGTGACCTCCTTGCGGGCCGTCATCTCGTAGGGAGTCGCCGGCAGCGGGATGAGCAGCGGC
>CAJMAZ010000089.1:0-1534 GCA_905211535.1 uncultured Collinsella sp.
GCGCCGGAGACCAGGCCGTCGGCGTCGCCCATCTTGACCATCATGGTGCCAAAGTAGGTGGCATCCATCACCTGGGCGCGAGCCTGCTCGATGGTAACGCCCTTCTTGGCGCGGAGCTCGGCAAACTTCTGCGCGTACTCCTCGTGCTTCTCGGCATTGCGTGGGTCGATGACGGTAGCGCCGGGAACGTTGATCTCGTCGGGGTTGCCCAGGATGACGATCTTTGCCAGGCCCTCCTCGATGATTTTGGTGGCCGCGACGATGGTGCGCGGATCCTCGCCCTCGGGCAGGACGATCGTCTTAAGGTCGGCCTTGGCGGCAGACTTCATACGGTTTAGGAAATCGCTCATGTTACTCCTTACAAGCGTTTCGCTAAGCTCCAGGCGCCCGGCTGTTCACGAATAAACCCGCTGCTAGCGGGTTTACCTTTCAATTATGTTCGCCGTGGTGCTTGAGCTTTCCTTGTGTGGCAAGCTCATTATAGGACGCATTAGCGCTATAATCGCTCTGATAAATATGTCTCGAAGAATGTTCGAGAAAAGCCCAGCTAACGAGCCCGTGGCTTTTGACAAGGAGTATCGATGCAGATTACCTCAGGCCTGCCTGAAGGCTTTAACGCCGGCGCGTACGACATGATTGTCGTCGGTGCTGGATATGCCGGTGCCGTATGCGCCCGCCGTCTTGCCGAGACCATCGGCTATCGTGTTGCCGTTTTGGAGCGCCGTAGCCACATTGCGGGCAATGCCTATGACTGCACTGACGAGGCCGGAATCCTGATCCATGAGTACGGTCCGCATATCTATCACACTTTTAACGAGCGCGTGCACAATTTCCTGTCGCGCTTTACCAAGTGGACGGATTATCAGCACAAGGTGCTCGCCAACATCAACGGTACCCTTATGCCCGTGCCCTTCAACCATGCGAGTCTCAAGCTCGCCTTTGGTGACGAGCGCGGCGAGGAGCTGTATCAGAAGCTCGTGGAGACCTTTGGCAAGGATGTCAAGGTGCCCATTATGGAGCTGCGTAAGAAGAACGACCCCGACTTGGCCGAGGTCGCCGATTACGTCTACGAGAACGTCTTTTTGCATTACACCATGAAGCAGTGGGGCCAGACGCCCGATCAGATCGACCCCTCGATCACCGGCCGCGTTCCCGTCTTTGTGGGCGATGATGATCGCTACTTCCCGCAAGCTCCCTTCCAGGGCATGCCGCAGGAGGGCTACACGGCGCTCTTTGAGCACATGCTCGACCACGACCTGATTGACGTGTTCTGCGACGTGGACGCCCGCGATCTCTTTGAGATCGACGAGACCACCGTCAAGATCGGTGGCAAGGTCTACGGCGGCGAGATTGTCTATACCGGTCCGCTCGATGAGCTGTTCAACCTCGACTTGGGTGCGTTGCCGTACCGCACGCTCGATATGAAGTTCGAGACGCTCGATATGGACCAGTTTCAGCCCGTGGGCACCGTCAACTACACCACGAGCGAGGACTACACGCGTATCACCGAGTTCAAGAACATGACCGGTCAGGT